>JAJYFT010000103.1:957-7714 GCA_021790815.1 Actinomycetes bacterium | reverse complement strand
CTCAAGTGAACGAATCGCCACTAAGACTGGAACATGTCAACAGCCCGTATCTAAAGCGCTAAATTGATAAAACATATCGGAGCTGAAAGAGTTCGACGCCGTCACTATTTTCAATTTTCGTAGTACCATCGAAAGAAAATCCAAGGTGTGAGTAAAACCCTTTTGCCCTTTCATTACCCTCAAGAACCCAGAGAACAATTTTCTCATAATTAGCTTTCTTCATCATTGATACTGCCCGGTCGATTAATTGTCTTCCAAGACCAATTCCAATAAACTCTTTAAGGACATAGATTGCTGTTATCTCCCCATATCTATCTTTAGCATCAGTCTCAACTGCTTGGCAAAAATTAATAAACCCAACTATCCTTTCATGCAGATCTGAATATATCAAAGTTGCTTCATTCGGAAGATCTGTTTCTAATATAAAGGTCTCCCAATCCTTTGCAATTGCTTCAACCGACAACTTGTCAAGATGAGACTGATCTATCAAACCAGTATACGTCTCATGAAATGAAGTTACCTGAATTTGCGCAATCTCTATTGCATCCGAAGCGCTTGCAATTTTGACGCTGCCAAATTGCGCAGATGCGTTTTGAGACTTTGGCTTTATCAGATAGTAAGAGTCCTTTGGGGATTCCGTGAGATGGAAACCAGCGAGATCCTCATCGTAATCTGCATCGACCTTCGATATAATTACAAACCGATCTTGCTGTCCAAAAATAGCCTCAGAAAGACCAATCATCGCACTTCTCATGACTTTCCCAAACGTTGAATTTTCAATTTTTTTAATTCGTGGATGCTCTATTACATCAGCCTTAGCTTCAACGTCGGTCTCATTTAAATAGTTAATCCACTCCTCGTCGCTCCACTCCTCTGGATCACTAGGTGGTTTCACTATCTCTTCCTTCAATAATCTTGAGAAAACTACTTTCATCCAATGTAGCAACTCCGTGCTTTTCGGCTTCTACAACCTTCTTTGACCCTGGATCGTTGCCTACAACTAAAAAAGAGGTCTTTTTTGAAACTGAAGATGAAGTCTTTCCGCCTAGAAGTCTTACCCTCTCTTGAGCATCTTCTCTTGTCATCGACTCTAATGTACCAGTAATCACGAAACTTTTGCCTAGCAATAAGTCATCCTTGACTCCTGGAGAAACATGTGGATTAACGCCTTTTTCAATCAAGCTATCAATAAGTTCAAGATTAGCTTTCGAGTCAAAATATGCCCTTATACTTGACGCTATTTTCTCGCCAATTCCATCAATCGAAACCAAATCATCTAGTGATGCATTTCTAAGACCTGAAATCGTATTGAACACCTCTACAAGACTCCGCGCTGCTTGAGGACCAACATGTCTTATAGAGAGTCCAACAATTAGTCTTTCTAACGGTTGAGATTTTGAAGCTTCAATAGCCTCAATGAGATTCTTCGCACTCTTGTCTCCAAATCCGGGTAGGCTACGTAAATCTTCAATTTCCAAGGAGTACAAGTCTTCAACACCTTTTACAAGGCCGACTTCCAACAATTTTTCTATCGTTTTTTCATTCAAACCTTCGATGTCCATAGCAATACGTGAAGCAAAATAGGAGATTTTTTGAATTATTTGATCTTTGCAATCAGTCGTTACGCAGTAGGTATCAGATTCGCCAGATAGCCTAAACAAATTCCCACCGCAGCTTGGACACTTTTTGGGGAAATCCCACGGTACGGAATCTTTGGGTCTTTGCGAAAGAACTGGACCAACTATCTCTGGGATCACATCACCAGCTTTTCTTATTATAACTGTATCTCCCGGTCTAACGTCTTTTAGCTTTACTTGATCTTCGTTGTGCAAACTTGCTAGAGATACGTTTGAACCTCCAACTTTAACCGTCTTTAATTTTGCAAATGGGGTAATTCTTCCTGTTTTTCCTACCGAAACATCTATATCTTCCAAAAGTGTCATTCTCTCTTCAGGTGGAAACTTATACGCTATTGCCCACCTTGGAGCGTGCGATGTTGAACCAAGTTTTTTCTGAACATCTAATTCATTAATTTTTACTACTGCTCCGTCGATCTCAAAGGAAAGCTCATGGCGTATTTTCTCGAGACCTTGAATGTAATGAGTTGCTTCATCAATTGTAGAAACTATTTTTGCATGGTCTTCAACTGGAAACTTATTCTCCTTTAAAAATTTTAAAACATCACCCTGATTTGAAAAGTACATAAGTTCGTTATTTGATACTACCTGATATGCCCAAAACGACAAAGGCCTTTGAGCTGTAACAGTAGCATCTTTTTGGCGCAAACTTCCGGCTGCAGCATTTCTTGGGTTTTGGAACTCAGATTCGTTGCTTTCAATACGCATCGAATTTAGTTTTTCAAAATCTGAAGTAAATATGAAAACCTCTCCTCTAACTTCAAATTCACCCATCACGTTTTTGGCAAGCTCCTTCGGAATACACTTAATGCTGGTTACGTTGTGTGTAACGTCTTCACCTGTTACGCCATCTCCACGAGTAGCTGCTCTTTTGAAGCGCCCGTTCTCGTAAGCTATTGAGACTGCAAGTCCATCAATTTTCACCTCTACATCTAAGGTAAATGGTCTATCTGCAAGTCTTCTTGCTCTCTCGTACCAGCTTTTGAGCTCTTCGATCGAAAATACGTTGTCTAAGCTCATCATTGCTTCAACATGAGTGACTTTAGCAAAATGCTCGGAAGGCTTAAACCCGACTCGATGAGACGGAGAGAGTGGATCGAATAAATCACTGTGACGAGATTCAAGATCTATGAGTTCATTAACCATTTCGTCAAAATCTGCATCACTAATTTCAGATGAATTCTGATTGTAATAGATTTCCCTATGACGTGAAATCTCATTTCTAAGAAATTTAGCTCTGTCTTTATAGCTTGCGACGTCTTCGAGAGAATCCATACTAGTGACAATAGCCGCTATAGATATCAGACAGGTTAGAATTTCTAGGACATTGACAATTTTCCGATTTTCCCTATTAATAGTTGCAATTGCTGGAGCGCTAATCTCATTTAAAAAGCTTCCTCGCTTTGTAATCCCTCTTATTGCTGCAATAATCTCATATTCAAGCGGTGCTGCAACACTTCCAGAGTTAAAAGTTACCTATAAACTCTTGTTGGACCCGCTTGCATTTTTGCTTGCTATAGTACCGCTTGCATTTTTGCTGGATACACTGGGATTTTTCAAAGAAATTTCTAAGATTATATCTTCTCGAAAGCGAATTATCGGTGGCCTTTGGATTTTTGCTTCAATAATTACGGCCACATGCAACCTAGATGCTGCTGTAGTCCTTCTCACGCCAATATATGTCAACGTAGCAAAATCTCATGATGCTGACCCTGTAGCAGTTGGGATGATTCCTGCAATCTGCGCACAAGTTGCCTCAAGCTTTTTACCAATTTCAAACCTAACAAATTTAATTGGTGTTCAAAAAACTGGCATCAGCCCAATTGTATTTTTCGAACACATGTCATTACCTGGACTTTCAGCAACCTTAATCTCATGGTTTGCATACACCAAGTTTGTCAAGCCAATTAAAGCTAAAAATGTTGAAAAAGTAAAGTACGACAAATCAATAGTGATCGTGGGGTGCGTAGTCGTATTTGCTCTATTGGTAGGGTTTGTCTTTGGGCCATCCTTTGGAGTAAAAGCCTTTGAAGTTGCACTAGCTGGAGATCTATTTTTAATTTTGTACTTACGTAAGATACCGATTAAAACTCTACCAATAGGAACTACTTTGCTTGCACTTTCGCTTGCAATTCTGTCGATTTCGCTTCTCAATCCATTTCATCTAGGCTTCCTCGTCGACGCGTCTACGCCATACTTGACGTTACGTACAATATTTACGGTTGGCGCTGCATCAAATCTTATCAATAACTTACCCGCAACTATGTTAAGTGTTCACCTGCTAAGTCCTCACGCAACCACTGCTTTATATGCGACGCTTATAGGCGCAAACATGGGACCATTTTTGCTGAATATTGGTTCATTGAGTTGGTTGCTTTGGCTTGCAATCATGAAAAATGTCGGCATAAAAGTGAGCCTTAAAGACACATCAAGGATCGGAATACTCGTGGTGGGACCAGCGTTTCTTATCTCTTCTATCGTATTAGTGTTAATTACTTTTTAATTAATACGTTTGAAGTTGAATGTTTGAAGTTGATTGGTTAACAGTTGAATAGACCTAATTACCTGAATCACTACTTTATTTTGATCTAAGGTCTGGTTTTAGGGCTTAAGGTCTTCTCTGGATCAATGACCATTACTTTTCTGACTGCATTATCTATTTGCTCTAGCAGATCATCACCTAGCGTAATTCCAACTGCCCCAACATTTTCCTCAAGTTGTTCTACTTTTGTAGCTCCTACGATAGCTGAAGATACTCCTACTCTATTCAGCACCCAGGCTAACGATAGCTTGGCTAGTGAAATTCCTGCCTCTTGTGATATCTCTTTCAAATCATCGACTGCTTGAAGTATCGATTCTTTGAGATAGGACTGTAGAAAATTGCCACCAAATGGGTCATTAGCACGTGAATCTTCAGGGGGGCTCTCGCCAACTCTATATTTACCAGTCAACACTCCTTGTGCAAGAGGAGACCAAACTATCTGACCGATACCCTCTTTTTGCGAAAACTTCACAACTTTCTCTTCAATTGTTCGCCACAAAATATTGTACTGAGGCTGATTCGATATAATTCGTGCAGCATTTGAATTAGACGCTACTTTAAGGTAAGCTTCAATCTCTTCGGCACGCCACTCTGAAACTCCGATATAAAGAGCCTTACCACTCCTTACTACTTGATCAAATGCAGAAACGACTTCCTCGATAGGAGTTTCATAGTCATATCTATGTGCCTGATAAAGATCAACATAATCAGTATTTAGACGCTTTAAAGAACTATCAATTGAAGTTAAGATATGTTTTCGCGACAGACCTCGATCATTTTGAGAGGGTCCAACTGGCCAATAGACTTTTGTAAATATCTCAACAGAATCTCGTCTGATTCCCTTCAAAGCGTTTCCAAGCACTTCTTCAGCCTTGCCAAGCGCATAAACATCAGCCGTATCAAAAGTCGTAATGCCTAAATCTAAGGCTTTCTCCACTAGCAGGATGGACTGCTCCTCATCAATCTGACTTCCGTGTGTAAGCCAGTTGCCATATGCAACAGCTGAAACCTTCAGACCACTATTTCCTAAATGTCTATATTCCATAATTTCGAGCGTCCAATTCTCTAAGCTTTAATTTACATTCCAATGCTTCACCTGCTAAAAAAGGTTCAGACAAAAGTAACATGTTAACAAGATTCATATTCACATAGTTTACTTGAGTATTTTCCAAGATTACTTACGAAACCCTCCAAGGGAACAGTCAGCCTAAATTATTGTATAGTTTCTTGCAAAAGGATCGCGACTTTTTTTGGTTTTGGCAACGGTCTTGATTCCCACTAATTTGGTCAATGAAGCACGTTTTATATTCGGTGAATTTTAGATTCGTAGTTCAAAACCATTTTCGTTGGTTACACAGAAATACTGGTCAGCATTAAAATCAAGTTGAGAGAAGCATGCAACCTTTAATTGCTCAATACTCTTTTCCTTGATATTTCGCTCATGCCAATTGCTCCAGCGATTGACGCGTTGAGCGAACTTGGTCCTGAGACTTGAGGAATTTTTACGATTCTTGTGCACCGCTCAAGTGTAAGGGGTTTTACGCCTTCATCTTCGGATCCCACAACTAATGCAATACTCTTATCAATGGGCCCAATATCAAACAGTGACTCCTCAGCATCTGCGTCTAAAGCGATAATTTCGAAATCCAACTTCTTTAGAGCAAGTAAGGCCTGTGGAATGCCGCCCACTAATGCAAAGTTCAAATATTCAACTCCGCCAGCAGCAACCTTCGTCACAGCAGGAGTAATCCTAACATTCCTATGTTTTGGAAGAACTAACCCATCGGCTCCGAAGCAAGCTGCTGATCTAATCAAAGAACCTAGGTTGTGAGGGTCAGTCAAATGGTCAACCACAATTAAAAATGACTTTTCAGTTACTGCATATCCATCCTCACCCATTTGACCTTTTATTGCTAAGCCACTTAGATCTTTCGGCATAATCTCTTCTGTAATTGCAACAACATCTTGGTGCGATGTCGATTTGGCAATTCTCTCAAGGTCATACGGTGAAACTATGCTCACGTTACACTTGAGCTCAAACCTTTCAATGAAATCAAGGCTATCTTTTGTAACGTAGACCTCTTTAACATTTCTGGTGCCCTTGACAATAAGTTCTTGAACGGATCTGCGTCCAATTACAATGTCCCCTAATAGGCCTGCACGGGTATCATTTTCACGATTTTTTGCATATCCTTCATCCCGATTTGCTCTGGGTTGACCCCTACCATCATATCGATCTCGGCTTTCGTTGCGGCCGGTATTACTTCTTGAATTACTATATGAACCTCTTGAGCTATCATCACGACGTTTAAAATCTGATCGTTGGCCGTCGTCTCTAAATGGTCTTGGTCGACCACTTCCTCCTCTATCGGAACTGTAGCCATTTCTGTCCCCTCTTTGTGATCTCTCTCCATTTGATCCACGAAATCCACCACGGTCTGGCCTGTCTGAATATGAACCTCTTGAGCTATCATCACGACGTTTAAAATCTGATCGTTGGCCGTCGTCTCTAAATGGTCTTGGTCGACCACTTCCTCCTCTATCGGAACTGTAGCCATTTCTGTCCCCTCTTTGTGAT
>JAJYFT010000103.1:0-857 GCA_021790815.1 Actinomycetes bacterium | reverse complement strand
CTCTCTCCATTTGATCCACGAAATCCACCACGGTCTGGCCTGTCTGAATATGAGCGTCCTTCAGACCTAAACCCTGATCTTTTGTCTAATGAGTCTTCATTTCCACTCTCAAATTTTCTTTTCCTTGGGCTAGCGTAATCATCATTTTTCCATCGATCGTTAAAGCTACTCTGCCCTTTACGTCTTGGCGCAAAACCTTCAACACCCTTTTTTGCCAATGCACCTTTAAAGGGCTGCTTGTTTGGTTTCTTCTTATTGTCAACCATCTATATTTCCTATCCACGCTTCCCCAAATGCGCTCTTTATTTCTCCTAAAGTTCTATTTGCAACTTCATCAATTGATCCAGATGCATCGATTACTTTCCATCCAAATCTCTTGCTTAAAGCTTTATAGCCTTGTTCGACTCTCTTCCGAAACTCTTTACCTTCATTTTCAATTCGATCAGTCGACCTACCAGCTAACCTAGACTCAACTTCTTCGCTGGGAAGGTCATATAGTATCGTTAGATCAGGCATCACCTTAGATATTGCAATATTAACAATTGATTCAAGTTTGTCAAACTCTACACCACGTCCATATCCTTGGTAGGCAAAAGTTGATCCAACATACCTGTCACAAACCACATTTTTACCTTCTTCCAATTTAGGAATTATGATCTTCTGCAAATGTTCTACTCGATCTGCCTGAAGTAAAAACACTTCTGTTAGTGGATGAAGAGTTTTCTCACTCTTCAAAAGCACATTTCTAACATCTTCTCCCACTAATGAATCACCTGGTTCATAAGTGTAGAATGCGTCTATTTTAGTGGCTAACATCTTTGCCTGAGTTGTCTTACCAGAGCCATCAATGCCTTCAA
>JAJYFT010000102.1 GCA_021790815.1 Actinomycetes bacterium | reverse complement strand
ATTGGGAATGGACCAGTTGCTCTATCGTACATGCCAGCTTAACTAATTTTAATTTTTTGAAACTGTGTTTTCCGCATCTAAAGTATCAGTTGCATGATGAGGGGACCTACTGATGCTTTTCCCAAGAAAATGCAGAAGAGAAAAAATTGTGCCAATTAGAAGCATACTTGTTAAGTAGGTAGTTAGGGGAGGCTTCCAAGAAGAGTTTACGATGCCACCGATGCTTATAGAAGTAAGTGGCCCGTTCATGTACATGTACATGATTAAGAAGACATCTAAGAATACTATGAAAGAAAGCGTAAGGGTAAAAGCAAAAGTTCCCCTTTTTGATGTTGCAAGTGTCTGGAGTCTTTGTAGTTTATCTGACTTAGAAGAGTTCATTAAATAGCCGCATACCATTAGAAATCCAAGTGAAAAGGAAAGCGAGTATCGACCTTGCCAGATGAATCCGTCCTTAGGGAAAATTAATGCTGAACCAACAACTGGCAGTGCCCAAAACATCAATCCCAGAACAGATATAATTACCTTCCCTTTAATGGTTGATGTGGTAAATGCAGCATAAATAAGTACAAGAGCAAGCATTACAAATAGAAATATTGCTAATGTTGGTTCTCTTTCGCCGTACGATCCAATCTGCTGAGCCGAGTAAACTAAGGACCGATTGAACGTATATTTGAAGATTGAAACCCAATTGTAAGGTGGTGGATAAGAATAGCCAAGTACATTCGTCGCTTGCTCTAGTTTGTCCCACGTCAAGGTAATGCCAACACATGCTATTGAAAGAACTGACCACAATCTTACCAGCGAGTTTTTATATAGTAATTTTAAACTGTTTTTGTTCCCAATTGACAGTAGAATAGCAGCACTTGCTAGTCCTGCCCAAAGAGGAGAGTCTGGTCTAGCTAAAATAAAGCAACAAAGTGATAGTCCTGTACGTATGACTTGCCTTCGACCTGCGCTTCCTGGTTCAGATACTAAACGTAATGCTGATGACCAAAAGCACAAAGCTGCTGCAGATTCAAAACTACTTGAACCAAATACTGATTGGAGCAACAAGAAGGTAGGAGTGATGGATAGAGCTAGTCCCATCAACACATACTTTCTGTTCTTTTTTAACTCTAGAGCTGCTTGAATAGCAGATGCCATGAATGCAGCACTAATTAGGTCACTAAATATTCGCAATATGTATAAAGTCAAGCTTCCCATCGGCAGATAAGTTGGTAGACCTACCAAGAAATAGTAAAAAGGAGGGTATCTGCCTTGGTAAGTCACTAAGTAGCCACTTCCCTTTTGAGGCGTTCCATAAAACTTAGCACAGGCAGCCGAAGCATTTTTTGCCATTGCGTAGCAGTTTGCATATGAGATAACTTGATCAAATGTGTGGGGCAATTTAATCGCGGTGAAAGGAGATCCTACAAAAGTATTATTTCGTGATGGGTCTCTTTGTGGAACTCCGACAAGTTGACCTCTTGCAACTCCTGCAGCATGAATAACGGCCGCTGGCTCATCAGGACCAGATAGAAGTGGCGTTGATAGTGACAATGTTGTTAGGAGTAGAAATGACATGGTGAACGTTTTAATCCAGGTCTTTCTACTTGGCAAAATCGGATTTACTATATTGTCAACGTTTACCTGAGGAAATTTATCTAAAGTACTATTAGGACTTGTTATTTCAGAAGTTTTAAGAAATATCTCGTTAAACTCAATAAGTGGTTGTTTGCCTTTTTTAACTCTGTGTTTATCGACTAAGTACAAACTTCCAATTGCTGTAAAAATTGATATTGCACCTTCAGACATAACTCTGTATCTGGGATCTTCAGTCGCAATCATTACTGAAAATGTAGTAATAATTGGGAAAACAAATAGTGGAAAGCTTCTAAATCTCATGCGCCTCATCAGACGAAAAGAAATAACTATAAAGGGTAAGAATAGGTAGAAAGAGATTATTTTTAATATATCAAGTGGATAGTTCCACTGTTCAGATTGAAAGTCTAATTTTGCTTGACCAATAGGATCAAAAAACTGCCAAATTCGAAGAGCCCGGATAGTCGTGATAAGCGGGACCCTTGATATGTTGGCCCTAATGTAGTTCAAAGCGTAACTTGTGTAGTAAGAATTGTCGTAAGACTCATCGCCAACAAGAGGTTGATTTAACGCACAACCCAATGTCCAGTATCCTTCGTAGCTCGTAGAAGTTAAGCTAAATGATGAATTTGGTGCAGCTGCATAAGTGTCGTTGCAGTTTGCCATGTCGAGAGTAAAACCAAGTTCGGTAGAGGTGAGAGTCGTGTGTGTAAAAACTAAGTTATTTCGAATTAGCCACGGCGACATCACTAAGGTAAAAGAGAGTGCTGCGATTCCGACCAGTTTTAGCTTGCTCTTTATTGAAGTTAATTTGATCTGTTTCGAAAGAATAACAAATAGACCTGTTAACGGAAGTGCCAGTGCCAACTCACTTCTGGTAAGTGCTGCAAGAGCACACCATAGGCCTAGAAAAATGCCGTTAGCAACAGAGGGTTTCTCAATTATCTTATATGTCCAAAGTATAACGAGACTTGAAAAAGTCAGACCAAGTGTTTCTGACGTAAGCTGACCAGTTTCAATCCATCCTCCTGGATAGAGGGTAAAAATAATTGCTGAAATAAGTCCAAGCCATTTGCCACCTATCTTTTTTGCAGTATATCCTACGACAGGAATGGCAATAATGCCTACGATTGTATTTAGAAGTAATTGCCAGCCTAATGTTTTCATGTCAATGAGATCAGCTCCGGCTAGAAGTATTGTCCATAGAGGAGGGTGTGCAGCAGTTGGTGAAAGTGATGCAAAACAGTCTATTGAGGATCCATGATTGAACATCAAGACGCCTATTTGGGGGAAAAAATGTCCATGCACTAGGACATCGGCTTCGCAGTGGTACCATCCTCCATCGTTCCATACCGCTTGATGCCATTTAGCTAAAGTAATAAATGCAAAATGGACCGCAAATCCAAGTACAGCCACTAGCATCATCGCAGTTTTAAAACTCAAAGTAGAACTTCCAATGCGCCAGCCTTTTAAGGCAGGCTCGTTAGAAGATTCTTTTTCTAGGTTTTCGGCATTTAAAAATTGTGACACTGGCATTCAAACTATAGTCGGAACCGTCCGAGCTTTAACAAAAATACTATCAAAGGATTGCACTGCCTTTAAGTGATTAATGTAAGTACTTAGGTTAAAGTGGATGATATATAATTAAATTCACAATATTTAGTGATTTTCAAAATCAATTATATGTGCTAGACAAGTACAAGTTAAAAGTGCAACTCTGGCGATACATATATAGCATATATGAAGCATGTCTAGGAATTGTGGCTTTTAGACTTTCGAAGCTGTTCTAATTCTGCGGAGAAAGTAGTGGCTAGACTTCTAGAAATCGGTATCAATAAAGATTAAAATCTAAATTTGGAATAGCTTGATTTCCTGGCGGTATATTGTGGTAAAACACGGTTACTCGAGTTGAAAGGTAGTAGATGAGAATTAGAAGGACTTGGAGATTAAAAGCCATATCACTTTTATTTGGAATTGTGATGGTCTCATGTTCTAACGTGCCGTCTGTCGTGCCCGACTCTAGTAATATTCCAATCAAGATAAAGCCCGTCAAGGTTTACCCTCTCCCAGCAGGTACTATTTCAGAAGCACCACCTCTATTTAATGGTGGAATTTGGATATTATCAGGTTCAGCCCAATCAAAGGTCGCGACTGAATATAGCGTTCAAAATGATTTTACAATCGAGAATAAAATATTCATAAGTCAGAATGCATCTACGATAGCCACCACTTCTGGAGCCTTACTTGTTGTTGGTACAAGTACGCCATCTGGTGATGGTTCTCTAAATATCTATAGCGGAATTAGTGGCACCGAATTAAATAGTGTACCTATGCCGGGACCAGTAGTAGCAATTACCTCAGTTCCTTCGGGTAATGAGTTAGTAGCTCTCATCAAACGACAACAAGCAATGTCAGTAACATTTGTGAATTTAATTAATTATGCTATCATTAAGTCTTTTCCAGTTCCACAGGCTGCGGTTGCCGTCTCGCTTGGAAGTGACCCAAATACAATATTTGTTCTCTTAGCAACTGGCACAGTTGATAGCATATCGGTTAAGAGTGGGGTAGTGCAGTCTGAACTTAAAGTTGGAAACTACGGAAACTATTTAGCTATCAGTAATAATCAGACTCGTCTTTTGGCTCTTAAATGTAGCTCGTCAACTTGTAATATTTCGGTAGTCGATACCTCAAGCGACGAGGTTCTTGCTGCGCTCCCTGCGCCCGCTGGGGCTGTAGCAGTTGAATTTTCTGCTGGTGATGATATTTTATATGAAATTGTTAATATAAACGGAACATCGAACTTTCAGGAATTTTACGTAAAGACATTTATTCCTTAAAATACAAATTATTGCATGCTAGGCAACGAAACTAGATTGATGCCAAAAGCTTTCAGCGCTCGATCTGATTAAGCTTCATACTGTTACTTAAGCAAGAGATTCGACTAGAAATTATCGTAACTTTAGTACCTTAGTTTGGAAGTGAATGAACTAACACATTGCCATATGTAGTCAATGCAATTAAAATCACAGCCCAGAAGAGCCATGTGTAGACCTGGGAAACTAATTTTGTATCTTTTGGGTTTTTGAACGCTTCAACTATTTTCCTAAATGGAGATAAAAAAGAGATTTCCTTCGATAGCAACGCATCAATCCCAATTCCGGCACTTATCAAAAGTGAAGATTCTAAAGAAATTCGATATCTTGCTAAGTAGCCAGCTAAAACTATCGTAGTAGTTGTCAGCAGCGGGAAGATGAGAATTGGCAATATTGGTATTCGCCTTTTATAGAGTGCAATTAAACCTACTCCAAGAAGCGCATATAGAAAGTACTCAAAAATGAAAGCAATGGATTGAATCCATAAAGGCCACTGTGTAGTTATCTCTTGAATATCCCAAGAGTTCTGGTTCATCGGGTTAATTAAGTGCCATGTTCTTAAAGCTCTTATGATAATTACATTTGGAACTTGGTCCCTGTTAGCCCAGATATAGTGAAATACCACGTGTCTAAATGCATAGTCTGTTTGAGAGTTATCCCATGTACTCTGGCTGTTCTGGAAAGAGTTTGATGAAAGGTAAGGATACGACGTAAAACAGAAAGTATCGACAGCCCCGATATCTTTAGTGTAGTAGGTCGTGGGACAATTGCTATCTAAAAGAAATGTTCCAGTTGCGGCTGAGAGTGGGTCAAAGTACTTGTAAGTAACTATGTTGCCATAAAGAATTGGTGAAAGAACCAATAAAAAAGCAACTAAAATTACACCAAAATCAAACAATCTTAGCTTTAATGTGAACTTTCTTATGGACATTACGACAGGAAATACCAGGAAAGGAATTAGCGCTACATCTTCAGTTCGACTCATAGCAGCTAGAGCAATTACGATTCCTAAGGCTAAACCGACGGTAAGTTTTGGGTTATACCACCATTTGTAAGTAAAGTAAATCACACCAGGAATGAGAATTACTATTAAGTTTTCAGCAATGAGGTGACTAGAATAAAGCCAAGATGTGGGGGAGAGTGCTACCAGCCAACAAGTTATCATTCCAGCCCGGTAACCGGAAACCTGTTTTGCTGCAAGGCCAGATAGTATTATGCCCAGGGAGAATATTATGCAAAGGGTATTTGCCTGACCCATTGGAGTGTTGATACCAATAAAATCGTCTAAACCTAGAAAGATTGAGAAAAGTGGAGGTAGAATGCCTTGACCTCCTGAGCTTGTTAGTGCATTGAAATGACCTTGCGAAATTGAGTTTGCAGTCAGTGAGTATCCAAATGAATAATCTGGGGTTTGAATAGCATGACTAGCCCATACATTAATCCAAACTAACCTCCAAATGACACCTATGACTGTCGCAATCACCAAGTGTTTCTTGAATCTAGAAGCGGTTACTTTAATATTTAGTTTCTCTTTTATATCCACTTTATAAACATTTTTAAATGTGCAAAGGTTACTCTTAAAGGTTGGCTCATCTGTGTTTCGCACAAATCTAGCATATCGGATGTTGCCCTTGCTTTACTGAGTATCAATACATAATTTAAGCTGACTTTCTCTGTTATAATGATATCTTCAATTGGGATTAGTATGGGTTCAATTTATGAAGTTGTTATATAATTGACTCGTAAAGTTGAGTAGCGCCCAATTGTCGTTTAGCAATCTATATTTTAAGAGGAGTCGTGAGTAGACGAAAAATATCTCGTGATTTTGATTCACGGTCGACGGATCCATATAGACAAATCGTATTTTGGAAAAAAGTTTCGCTGTCATTAGTTGTTTTGTTAGCAGCGGTACTAATTTTTGAAACAACTAAGTCGCCAATTCCAGGAGCTGTTTCAAGTTATGGGACGAACGCGACCCTGCCAGCAGGCACGATTCCTCCGGCTTCCGTTTCTACTATGTCATCTTCATTGCCGAATATCCCAAATCAAGGGAATACTCTTTGGGTTGTCTCTCCAAAATGTGAGTGCATTCAGATGTTTGATTATGGGTCCGGCCAGTCCGCAAGTTCGCCGATATCGGTGCCAGCGGGACCTGTCTCGATGATTGATGATCCAACCGGTCTTGAACAGTATATTCTAAGTGAAAATGCATCGACAATTACAATTATTAGTTTGTTAAACCTGAAAATTATTAAGACACTTAATTTTGGTAATTCTCCGAATTCCATGTGGATTAATTATTCAACTGTGACGCTTTTTGCTACCAACTCAAAAAATAATACTTTAAGCTCTCTATCTCTTGCTGGTCTGAAGACCGGATTTACGGTTTATGCAGGTCCAAATCCAACTTCTGTTGTTACAAATGCCTCTGGAACAGTAGCCTATGTAGCTGATGCTGGAAACAATACAGTTTTACCAATTGACTTGACTTCCAAACCTCCCAAGGCTTTGACTCCTATTCCAGTTGGGAAAGATCCAGTAAGCTTATATTTGGATCCGTTGACAAATAAAGTTATCTATGTTGTCAACTATGACTCTGGCACAGTAAGCTTAATCAGCTTACCAAGTAACCAAGTAATTGCAACAGTTAAGGTGGGTGGACTACCTGATGCAATAAGTGTTGACCCAAATACACAAATAGCTTATGTGGCAATCTCGAATGAAGGCGTGATTGTTCCGATCAACTTATTTAATGTAGCTTTAGAAACCCCGATAAGTGTAGGACCTGATCCAACGACAGTAACAGCAGGGATTCAGGGTAGCCACATTTTTGTAACTGTCGGAGGAAATAATACTGGTGTCTATATTGATCCAAAAAATCCTGCTACCAGAGTAGTCTCCCAGCTACCACCTGGAGTTGTTAACGTATCCTATTTCGTCCCAACTGCACCTCTATAGGAATATTCATAACGTTAAGCTTCAAAAAGAAAACTGACGGATGGTCAAATTCAGCGTTAGTTAGTTTTTTAAGAATTCCTCAATGTGCGATATGATTCCTTCGTCGTCCGGTTCAGTTTTAGGCCTGAAGCGAAGAATAGTATTTCCCATGCGACTTATTAGAAACTTTTCAAAATTCCAGGTAATGTCACCATCTTGACCTTCACTATCTTTAACTTCAGTCAATATCGAATAAATTGGGTGACGATTTTCGCCGTTAACTTCGATTTTTTCAAAAAGTGGGAAAGTGACTCCGTAACTAGTTGAACA
>JAJYFT010000018.1 GCA_021790815.1 Actinomycetes bacterium | reverse complement strand
ATTAGTATTTAACAACGCCATTTCCTTTCCTATTTTTCGATTTTCTAATACCTAAAATATAGCCTGGAGATGGCGTTGTGACTATTAAATGCAGGTCAGGGCACCCACGGATTGGCGCGAAGAGCCTATTATTTGGACCCAAACCTATTGTAATCAGTCAGCTGTTTTAATAATTTGGACTGTTATGCAGCATGCAGTAATACTTATAATGGTGCATCTTTGTTAAAGACTGTATATGGGGGCAAGAGTTAAAGTAATATTAACGCTTCTCTACCATCTGGGCTTTTTGGAACGTTAAGATTAATATGACGGCATAAATAGACAGTTGTTTAAAATGACTGCAACTTTAGTAGGCATAAATCGACCATAAACATTTAAAGTTGCACTTTAATAAAATATGTAACTTGCTCTAGCTGAATTGTACAAGTAAATATTAATATGACTTGGGTAGGTCCAAAGAGTGACTTGCAACAAAGTTTAAGATCATTTCTCGACTTACTGGTGCTGTTCTCATAAGTCTGACAGAACCCCAAAAATCTGCAAGTCCTACCTCAGTAGAGATACCTAATCCTCCATGAGTTTGTATTGCTTGGTCGAGTGCTTGAATTGCAGCTTCAGCTGCAGAGTATTTAGCCATGTTTGCAGCTTCAGCTGCATCCATTGAGTTGTCGTATAACCAAGCAGCTTTTTTAGCCATTAAAGAGGCTAGTTCTAGGTTTATTTTAGCAATTGCGAGAGGATGAGAAAGACCTTGGTGAGATCCGATTGGAACATCCCAAACCCGTCGATCCCGTGCATACTGAGAAGCCTTGGCGAGAGCGTATCTTCCAGCTCCAATTGCCATAGCGCTCACCATAATTCTTTCAGGATTTAAACCTTGAAAGACTTGTTTGAGGCCATCTCCTTCAGTTCCAATAAGTCGTGAGGCCGGAACTTCAACGTTATCGAAGTAAAGTGTAAACTGTTTTTCCGGCGCTGTTATCTCTACGGGAAGTATTTGCCGGTCCAATCCTTTTGAGTTTGTATCTACAACAAAGAGCGATAATCTGCCTTTTTTTGTACTTTCATCAACGCTAGTTCTTGTCACAACTAAAATAGCTTCAGCTTCGTCTACGCCTGATATAAAGTACTTTGTGCCATTTAGCCTGTAAACCTCACCGTCTTTGGTTGCAGTTACTGATAAGTTATGGGAATTGGAACCCGCATCTGGCTCTGTAATTGCAAATGCCATAATTAACTCGCCGGTTGCAAAGCGAGGAAGGAATTCATTTTTCAGTTCGCTTGTACCGAATTGATTGATGATAGGGGCACAAATTGCGGGAGATACTACGAGCATTAAAAGTGGACAACCTTGGGCAGCAGTTTCTTCAAGAACTATTGCAAGTTCATATATTCCCATGCCTCCACCACCGAACTCTGATGGCATGTTGACACCGAGATATCCATTCGTAGCTAATTCGTTCCATAGTTCTACCGGCTTTTCGTTATTCTTGGCTTTTTCGACATAGTAGCTATGGCCGTATTTTGACGCAATTTTTGCTACTGATTCTCTTAGCATGAGTTGTTCATCGGACTCAATAAAATTCACTTAATTCTCCTTTAATAATGAAATTGGTATTTCGACGCATCTTCCTCGAAGATATTCACCTAAACTTTTAGCTTGAGGATCTGGTCTGAGGCTTGAGGCCACTCCTTCGCCCAAAATGGAGTGTACTACAAAGTTTATAGAGTTTAAATTAGGGAAAACGTATCTATCTACTTGTAAGTCCTTGGCTTCCAAGAGAAGTTCTTTGAATCTGTCAATGCTTAAGTAGGATGCCAGCCAGTTAAACGCCTTGTCAGATTTTGTGAAAAACCCTACATTTGCATTTCCACCTTTGTCTCCAGACCTTGCTCCAACGATAGTACCAAGTGGAACTTTTCGAGTTTGTTCGTCGCTACTTTCTTCAGCGGTAAACGTGGCCGAATCTTCTGCTTGGAGGTCTTCGCCAGGTGAGTTTTCAATCGAAATTCTATCCCCATTTTCTAGGATAACTTCTGGATGAACTAAATTACTACTAATTAAAGCTGGCCAGTAGACGCCAAATACATTGCCTGATGAAGGTGGAGTTGTTAAGTGAAAACCTGGATAAGATGATAGCGCCATTTGGGTAGCTGCATCACTAAAACGCCTTCCGACTTTTTGTTCATCGCGGTCTTTAACGAGAATTCTTAGTTCATGGGAGGCTCCCTCATTAGTAGCTGAATCAGGTCCTTCCCGTTTAATTAACCTAACATCAACTTCGTCAAATTGGTCTTTGCCACCTAGAATCTGAAAAAAAGTATTCTCCGCTAGCTTTGCCTTGTCTTCAATATCCAAGCCAGTTAGTACAAATGTAACCGAATTCCTGTAGCCTCCAATTAGATTAATGCAAACTTTAAGATCTTTTGGTGGTGGAAGCCCTTTCGTGCCCTCGACCTTAACTTTGTTATGAGCAACTTGGCTTAGTTTGATGGTTTCAAAACGAGCAATTACATCAGGATTTAAATAGTTGTGACCTGATATTTCATATAAAAGTTGCGATGTAACGGTACCAATTGAGACGAGCCCTTTTGCATTTTCGTGCATTGTAATTATTGAGCTTCCATCCTTTGATAGTTCAGCTATTGGAAAACCTGGGTGCTCCAAGCCGGGCACCTCTTTAAAGAATGAATAGTTTCCACCTGTTGCTTGAGCGCCGCATTCAATAATGTGACCTGCAACTAATGCGCCAGCAAGAGCATCATAGTCAGTTCTTTCTAAGTCAAATGCATAGATTGTAGGACCAATTACAAGTGCTGCATCAGTAACTCTGCCTGTGATTACGATGTCTGCACCCTCACTGAGCGCCCTTGCGATTGGAAAGCCACCGAGATAAGCATTAGCGGTGACTGGGACTATTTCATTTAACTCATGGCCTGTATCAAGATTTTTAAAAGTTACTCCGTTTGATTGCATTTCTTTAAAGTCAGGCATTATGTCATCGCCTTCAATGTGGGCGACATTAAGAGAGATCCCAAGTTTATCCGACAAAATTCGTATCTCATTTGCCAAACCAGCAGGGTTCAATCCACCAGCATTTGAGACCACTTTTATTTTCTTGTCGGCGATAGTTCCTAAAATATTTTCTATTTGGGTAAGAAATGTTCTAGCGTAACCGCCACCATGTTTTAGTGCAGATTTGTAAAGTATTAGCATTGTAAGTTCGGCTAAGTAATCTCCAGTCAGGAAATCTATTGGACCTCCTTCCACCATCTCTTTTGCAGCACTTAATCTGTCTCCAAAAAAACCTGAGCAGTTGGCAATTCTTATAGGACGTTCAAACTTCATGCTTTTCACTTTCTTCAATAACTGCAAGAACTTCATTTGAAGAAACTTGGCTTTTTTCAGACACGTATATTGAGGCAACTATTCCATCGTATGGAGCATATATTGAATGTTCCATCTTCATTGCTTCAATTGCTAAAATAATGTCACCTTTTGAAACTGTATCCCCTTGTGCAACAGCAACCTTTGTAACTGTGCCTGGCATAGGTGCAACCAAAGATCCGGGGAGTTGAGCTAACCCGGGTTCAACGAACCGGGGGACTCTCATAAATGCAAAATTTCCATAAATCGAACTTACGTCAATACGGGTATCCGATATAAAAGTAGTTGTTTCTAAGCGAATGCCATCTATTACGAGTGTCACTGCGCTTGGAGATAGTATTCCATCGACCATAACGTCAAGGAGTTCGCCGTTCACTCCCACAGAATCAAGTTGAGATGATGCATTTAAATAGTAACTTATCTCATAGTCAAAACCGTTATATTCGTATCGTTTAGTATGAGGCTGTGACAAAAGATTTCTAAAACCACTTGGTATTGTAGGGATTTTCTTGCGGCTTAAATTATTTTGTGCAACTTCAGCTAAAGTCGCTGCAACAAGGGATATGTTAAGGGCTGATTTTGAAGGTTCTCGGATCAAAGTGTTAGGAGTATTTCTAACTAAAAATCCAGTATCTGTATCGCCGTTCATAAATTCATCGTGTTCAAGGATTCGGACGAGAAGTTCTCGATTTGTTTTAAAGCCTGCAATTATAGATTTCTTCAATGCGAGGCTTAGTTTCATTGAAGCTTCATCTCGTGAAGTAGCATAGGAAATAATTTTTGCAATCATTGGGTCATAGGAGAGCGGAACTGTATCTTTTGATTCGTAACCGGTGTCTATTCGAACAAGATTTCCTGGCACTTCAAAAAGTTCAATCTCACCGCCGGTAGGGAGGTAGTCATTGAGTGGATCTTCAGCATAGAGCCTCGCTTCGATAGCGTGCCCTAGTGGTTTACTGACGTTGATGTGCGAAATAGACATTCCAGCTGCAACTTCTAGTTGCAGGCGAACAAGATCAAGGCCGGTGACAAACTCAGTAACTGGATGTTCAACTTGAAGCCTTGTATTCATTTCAAGAAAGTAAAATTTGTTGGAATTATCAAGAAGGAATTCAACCGTGCCAGCACCTAAGTATTCTACTGATTTAGCAATTTTAACTGCTGCTTCACCCATTTCGTATCGAAGTGCTTCATCAACTCTTGGAGATGGAGATTCTTCTACTATCTTTTGGTGCCGTCTTTGAATTGAGCACTCTCTTTCAAACAGAGATATGACATTTCCATGCGTGTCTGCAAAGATCTGGATTTCAATATGTCGAGGTCGAGTTAAGTACGGTTCAATGAAAACAGTACCGTCGCCGAATGCAGATTTTGCCTCTCTAGACGCTGACTCAACTGCTTGTTCCATGTCATCAATGTTTTCAACAATTCGCATACCTCTGCCGCCGCCGCCCATGGACGCCTTAATGAGTATAGGAAATGTAAAGTCTTTTACTCTGTTGCTGAGCTCATTTCCACTAAGCCCTGTTACATCAATGCTAGATAGCGTAGGAATATTTATGCTTTTTACGAGTTCTTTTGACTCAAGTTTGGATCCCATTGTTCGAATAGCATATGGGCTTGGGCCAATGAATGACAGTCCAGCACTCTTAACCTTATCTGCAAAGTCAGCATTTTCTGATAAAAATCCATACCCTGGGTGTATTGCGTCTGCGCCAATTCTTAAGGTGTTTTCGATAATTAAGTCCGCGTTTAGATATGTTGACGCCGGTGACTCACCAGGTAGGTGAACAGCAACGTCGCAAGATCTTACATGAAGCGAATCCCTGTCAGGCGTGGAATAGAGACCTACGGTTTCAATGCCCATTTCTCGTGCAGTTTTTGCAACTCGAACAGCTATTTCACCACGATTTGCTATTAAAAGTTTCTTTATCATGCTTCTAAATCCTACATTCTAAAGACGCCGTAACCACGGGTCCCTTTAATCTCTTGATTTTCTAGAATGGACAGACACATCCCAAGTACTGTTCTCGTATCTCTTGGGTCTATTATTCCGTCATCGAAAATACGTGCTGTTAAAAATAGAGCTTCGGACTCTGCTTCAATTTGTGTCTCCACGGCTTGGCGTATTGCTTCATTGGCCTCTTCGTCAAACGGTAGGTTTCTATCCTTTGCGGACTGTCTTGAAACCAGTGAGAGAACTCCGGCAAGCTGTTGGGCTCCCATGACCGCAGAACGTGCATTTGGCCAGGAGAATAAGAATCGAGGGTTGTATGCACGTCCACACATTCCGTAGTTTCCGGCCCCATAAGATGCCCCGATATTAACTGTCAAGTGTGGAACTCTAGAGTTTGAAACCGCATTTATCATCTTTGCACCATCTTTAATAATGCCTCTCTGTTCGTACTCTTTCCCAACAATGTATCCTGTCGTATTTTGGAAGAATATAAGAGGTGTATCGATTTGATTAGCAAGCTGAATAAACTGAGCTGCCTTTTCAGCTTCCTCGCTAAAAAGTACACCTCTATGATTTGCTAGTATCCCAACAGGGTATCCATGAATAGCTGCATATCCAGTAACGAGACTAGTTCCGTATTCCGGCTTAAACTCATCAAACTTTGACCCGTCAACAACTCTTGCTAACACTTCGCGAGGGTCAAAAGGAGATTTGGGATCAACAGTTGGGATTCCAAGAAGCTCATCTATGTCGTAAATTGGCTCTTCAACGGGTAATATCGAAGGACCAGTTCCCTTCTTTCTCCAATTGAGTCTACTTATAATCTGTCTCCCTAAACGAATTGCGTCTAATTCATCCTCAGCTAAGTAATCAGATAGGCCAGAAATCCTAGCGTGCATCTCAGCGCCACCAAGTTCTTCATCGTTAGACTCTTCCCCAGTTGCCATTTTGACAAGTGGTGGTCCACCGAGAAATACTTTGGACCTCTTCTTTATCATGACAATATAATCACTCATGCCGGGAACGTAAGCTCCACCTGCCGTAGAGTTTCCAAATACTAAAGCAACCGTTGGACGGGCATTTGCACTGTGTTGCGTTAAATCACGAAACATCCTCCCCCCTGGGATAAACATTTCCGACTGAGTTGGAAGATCAGCTCCACCGGATTCAACTAGGTGAACACTTGGCAAGTTGTTTTCAATTGTTATGTCACTGGCTCTGGTGACCTTTTTGAGGGTATATGGATTTGTGGTCCCCCCCTTAACCGTTGGGTCATTTGCAGTAATTAAGCATTCAACGCCTTCAATAACTCCAATCCCAGTGACCACGCTTCCACCAACTGTATAGTTAGTGCCATAAGCTGCAAGTGTTGAAAATTCAAGAAATGGACTATCTGGATCTAAAAGAAGCTCAATTCTTTCGCGTGGCAACATCTTGCCTCGCTTTCGGTGGCGTTCTATGTACTTTTCACCACCACCGAGAAGAACTTGTTGCTCAATAAGTTTGAGCGCTTTAAGTTTTTCTTCCATAGCTGACCTGTTTTCGAGATAAACGTTACTCGAAGTGTCAATTTTTGTTTTAACTACCGGCACATTGTTCCTTAAATTTAGTAGAAATTAGTTTCACAAGAGAATCCTATTAGATTTTATAAAGGTAAAAAACAAGTTTTGCTGTAACTGTTAGTAACCAATAAACTTATTTTCGATTGAAAAAAGTTAAGAATAGTTTCACTATTCATTTATAGCGTAACTACTATGCTCACTTCAAATTGACCCGAAAATTGAAAAACCAATAAATGCTATTAGGACAAGCATGTGTCTTTATAAATGAAGATGCTGCTTAGCGTTGTTCTTAGGCTGTGATGAAGTGGTCCTAATCAGATAGAAAAATATTTAGTACCGTTAACCTATTTTCACGTAGTTTTTCATGCCTATATTTGACATTATTCTTTAAAAAAGGTATCGTGGTATAGTGGCTCAGCCACCGTGTGTATAAATGATGTTTTGTCACACTTAATGCCGTTGGCAACGCAGAGTGAGCGTTTCCAGAAACGGCATGTTAAAAGGCCATTTAGAACGAGTACTGCAAGAGTTAGAAAAATGATATTGATGGAAAAGCTACAGGAGAAAGCATGACGGTAGAGATAAAAAGAGAGTCTATTCCTGATCAGATAGCTTTTCTGTACACAAAATTGATTCTTGGTGGCGAAATATTGCCGGGAGAACAGCTTCCGACTGAGCGTGACCTCGCTGATAAATTTAGTGTAACAAGGTCTTCGATTAAGCAGATGCTCTTAAGGCTCGAGGAACGGGGACTAATCGAAACTAAGTACGGGGTTGGATCGATTGTCAAAGATTACACTAAAGAAGCTGGGTTGCACTTGCTCCCTTGGTTAAGTGTGGATGAAAGGTTTTTAAGAGATATTTTTGAAGTTAGGCGGGAGGTGGGAAGTGTAATTGCTGGATTAGCCGCAAAGAAAAGACGAAGTAATAATTTAAGTGAGCTCCAGCAAATTGTGTCAAAAATGAAGAGCGAATCCAACTTGAAGTTATTTCAGGATCATGACATTGACTTTCATAAATCTCTTGCTAAAGCAACTCAAAATGAAGCATTCACATTGCTCGTGAATACAATGTTAAATAGTTATAACGGTTTTAAAGAAATGGTAACTTCAGCATTTGAGAAATCTTCAGAACTTGCTCTGAAAGTGGAGGAGATTTATTTCGCAGTTAAAGACGGTGATTCTGAGGTCGCGTCTGAGAGGGCAAAACAGTATTACAAGTTGAGTGGTGAGAGAATTATTAAAGCAATAAAGGAGAAGACACAGTGAGTTTAGAGACACGTTTTCATGAAAGAATGTCAGGGTACTGGATAGAAAAGAAAGACACTAAAAAGTCAAATACTTATAATTTTTGTTTTGAAATCGATGTAAGGCTAGATGGCGTAATGAATTTGTTTGCCACTCAGAAAGCTTTCTTTAAAGGGTTCGTTACGGCCGAGAACTTTGCCACTAATAAGGAGATTCAAGGTGTTCTAGAGACTTCTCCTTTCATAAAAAGACAACTTAGGTACTCCTTTAGTTTTTTCAATGACGAAGGTGTAGAGTGCAAGTTCGATGGTTGGAAATCTATTGCGTTCCTTGATCCGTTGAGAACGTGGACAACTCTCCCAGGAACTTTAAAAGATATGAGTGGAAATATGATCGGAGAAGTTCTCGTCAAATTTAATTTTCAAGATACTTTTTCTTTCCTCTCCTCTTTTAGGTTGTCTGAATCTGTAAAGGACGAAGATCTATTTTTAAAGCGTTTAACGGATGAATATCTCTCATCAAGAAAAGGACGTCTGGAGGTTTGGTATGACACGTTTAGCGATGACAAACATGGATACTGGATACATCATGAACTAATCTCGTCTATCAAAGGCGAAACTTATTCAACTGGCTGGATTGCAATTTTTGAGCTTGGGAAGAAACCCATATTTGAGCGATTTGAAGATCGCGACATTTTAGATAGCAAGTACTTTAAGACAGATTCAGTTTCACTTACTCCTATAGATAGGATTGGGAAAACTAAAAATATTGAATGGGATATCAAGGTTGATGGAAAGAGTGACCCTCTTTACACTTTTGGGCGATTGTCTTGGAAGAAAGAAACATTACCAGCTTCGCAGATTGTGCCATTACCAACGGCCAAATATACGGGTACGATAAAAGTGAAGGGCAAAGAGTTTAAAATTGACTGCACCGGAGCAAGTGCACGAATATTTGGCCTTGGTAATGCGAAGAGATGGGTCTGGCTGCATGCGGATCTAGGAGATAACAATGTGGTTGAAGTGGTTTCAGCTGTTTCGAAAAAGAAGTATCTTGAAAACTTAAAACCTCTGAGTTTCGTTAAAATTCGATTTGATGGGAAAGAGTACCCCATCAATAGTCTTTTGTGTGCATTTTTCTTCAAAACTGAAATTACTGACAATTCCTTTAGAGTGAGTGGACGTTTTCCACGGCTAAGAGTTGACATAAAGGTATCGCAACCTAGAGAGAGATGTGTTGTGGTTGATTATCTTGATCCAGATGGAGAGGCTGCTCAGTGTATAAATACTGAAATTGCTGATGTGGATATAAGGGTCATGAGGAAGATTAAAAACGAGTGGGAAGAGGTTTTTGTCAAGAGACTTGAAGGTTGTGGACACAGTGAGATAGGAATAAGACAGTGAAGATATCTCATTTAACTGACTTTGTTAGAGTGATGCTTGATATGAGCGTAGGAGACGCCGAGGTAATAGCTCATCAGATTGATGATTTTGCTTCCGAGCTTCCTGGAACTGCATCGTTTGCATTGGGACAAGGTGTTGCGTTTGTTAACCATTTAGTTAAGGTCAAGCTACGAAAAAGTCTGTCAAGCCTGACTAACAAAGAAGGTGAGGAAGCTTTTAGGATAATTTCTAAGACTGGTATAGGTAAAGATCTGATTAACAATCTTAAGATGTTTATACTTTTGGTATACGGTTCGAATAGAAGCGCCGAAATTATTTCTAAAGTTGCAAATAGGTTTGAGCAAAAAGATGACCCGGAGATAAACACCGTTGACATAAAAGACTTCCCCGCGAGAGAGACTTGCGACGTTCTGATAATTGGATCAGGTGCTGGAGGCGCTATAAGTGCATTAGAACTTGCAGGGAAAGGTCTTGATGTCATTATTGTTGAAGAAGGCAGGCGATTTAGTGTTGATTTTTTTAGGCAAAATGATGGACTTACAAGATTCAAAGAACTTTATAGAGAAAAAGGTGCAACAGTTGCAATCGGACGCCCATTCGTTGTGCTTCCGATTGGAATGGGTGTCGGAGGAACTACTTTAGTAAATTCAGGTACTTGTTTTAGGACGCCAAACAATGTTCTTGATGACTGGGAAAAAAGAGCTGGCGTAGACCTTTATGAACAAGATTCGTTTTCGAAACACCTTGATTTTGTGGAGGATCTCATAGGAGTAAAAGAGGCTTCACTTGATGTCATGGGAAATAATGGAAAATTAGCTCTAAAGGGTGCAAAAGCACTTGACTTTAAAGCAGCACCTCTTAGACGTAATGCTCCTGGATGCAAAGGTAGCTGCCAGTGCGCAATTGGTTGTCCTAACAGTGCAAAAGCCGGAGTGCATTTAAATGCCTTGCCCGCGGCTTCAAAACTTGGTGCAAGAGTTGTTACATCTGCAAAAGTTGTACGTATTTTAAACGATGGGAAGAGGGCATTTGGAGTAAAGGCAGTTGGTGGTGGAAGAGAGATAGAAATACTTTCAAAAGTCGTTATTCTCGCCGCAGGAGCCACTCAAAGTCCCCAGGTTCTTAAAAAAAGTGGAATTGGGTCGCATCATATGGTTGGAAAAAACTTAGCAATTCACCCTGCATTAAGTGCTTGTGGATGGTTCGATGAAGAAGTTAATTCATCACAAGGGATTCTTCAAAGTGTAGGGATTGATGAATTTCACGAAAGTGATGGAATTTTAATTGAAGCGACTTCAACTCCTCCAGGAATGGGCTCCATGGTTCTTCCTGGAATTGGAAGAGAGTTAAAGTCAAACTTTGATAACGTAAATAGACTTGCTACGTTAGGCGCTATGGTGGCAGATCTTCCATCAGGAAGAGTGGTTGGAAAGTTGCAGCCTCTAATTTTCTACCAGCTTGCAAAGAGAGATCTATTGAAGCTAAAAAAGGCAATTGAAGTAATGGGAGAGGTTCTATTTGCAGCGGGTGCAAATCAGGTGCTAACTGGAGTCAATGGTCATGAAGTGGCTAATGACATTAATGAACTACGTGAGATTGCGAGAAATGCACGCGCTAATGACTTACATTTGGCAGCTTTCCACCCAACCGGGACGTTAAGGATGGGCTTAGATGATGCTGACTATCCAGTCGATGAGTATGGGCGAGTTCGTGGTGTTGAAAACCTCTATGTTACAGATGCATCAGTGCTGCCGACGTGTCCAGAAGTTAACCCTCAAGTAACAATTATGGCAACTGCACGAGCAATAGCGAGTCAAATCGTAGTTCACTAACATCCAAAGTTACCAAATCTTAAATCTGAGAATTCCTACTCTTTTAATCTAAACTATCTTCATGTTCTATATGAGTGCGTTTGGATAAATTTTTAGATCAAAGCTTAGGAGACATAGGAGATGGTCACGATGGTGGAAACGTTGTTTCAGTCTAAGAGCAAAATTTAAGAGCTGTTGCCCGATGAACAGGTATGCGATTTTATTGAAAGGAATTAATGTTGGTACTACCAACAGGATTACTTCTTCTTCCTTAATCCAATTCTTTGAAAGGCAGGGATTTAATGAGGTATCGACGTATCTAAATAGTGGAAATATTATAGTTTGCGCTCAAAGCGATGTCATAGATTCAAAAATTAGTCAGTTGGAGAAAGAAATGTTGTTAACGCTTTCGCTAAAGACGGTCATTTTCGTAGTGACGTCAAAGGATATTGACGAAACACTAACGAATGTGCCTAAGAGCTTTGGGCAGAGAGCATTAGAAAATCCAAAGGCGCTCAACATATACTTTTTTAAAAAGTCAATCGGAACTTTAACAAAAGGCAAGAATTTAATGAGGTACCTTAAAAATGATGAAGATATCCACTTAACAAATTCCAATTTATACTATTTTTGTGAAAAAGGGCTCGGCGAATCGAAGCTCACTACAAGGGTAATCGAAAAAATATTGGATATAGAAGTAACCGCCAGAAATCACAGAACAGTTCTGGCTTTGAAAAAGCGATTGTCTTAACTGGGTCAATCAATTCGTAGGTTGTTCTGAATATTTCATTACAATTTGATTGATTTTTGTTAGTTGTACAACATTTATTAACGGATGACTAATAATCTACTTTTGAGAGTTTAAGTTTCCCTAAAATAATCATTAGAAACCACCCGTTAGCAGCTAATATTTAAAGATTTATCCCAAATGACATGCATCATTTTTAATTATAAGCTAGGCTCACAACTATGACTGAGTTTGAAGAAGAGTTGCTTGACGATATTGATAAGGTAATGATGTCATCATCATCGGTTAGACGTCCTTTAACAGCGGTTGTTCTAGCTGCTGGTGAAGGCACAAGAATGCACTCTTCACTTCCTAAACCGCTGCATAAACTTTGTGGTCATTCTATGATTCTTTACGTATTGGAGGCACTCGGAGGCCTTCCTATTGATCGAGTCGTTGTGGTAGTTGGCCATGGGGCTGAGATTGTTACTAAAACAGTTCACGCATCGGCTCCTGCTGAATTTAATATTGAATTTGTTGAACAACCTAGTCAGCGAGGGACTGGAGATGCAGTTGCAGTTGCTTTAACTGCAATTCCTGATCACATTGAAAGTGGGGTAGATGGAGATGTAATTGTTCTGCCAGGTGATACCCCTTTGTTGCGTTCTTCTACATTAATGCGATTGGTCAAAGAACATCGTACTTTTGATGCGGCTGCAAGTCTCCTTACAGCTAAAGTTAATGATCCAACTGGATATGGTCGAGTGTTGCGAAATAAGCACGATGAAATTGTTCGCATTATTGAGCACCTTGATGCGAGTGTTGCAGAAAAAGAGATAGATGAAGTTTGTACATCAATCTATGTTTTTAAACATTCTGTTTTGGGCCCAGCTCTTCGAAGGTTGCTCCCTGAAAACTCTCAAAAAGAGTACTATTTGACTGATGTTGTTGAGGTGCTATCAAGTGCTGGGTATAAGGTAATTTCTAACCTTGTCAAAGATCCCATGGAGGCAGCAGGCGTTAATGATCGCTCTCAATTAGCAATTGCTGAAGCTGAGTTGAGGGATAGGACCAATGAGAGGTGGATGAGGAGTGGCGTAACAATGTTAGATCCAGAAAGATGTTACGTTGACTCAACAGTTGAATTGAGTGAGGACGTTACACTTTACCCAGGTACGATACTTGAAGGGAATACAAAGATATCTAAGGGAGCGAAAATTGGTCCTGACACGCGTTTGGTAGACTGTTATGTAGGCGAAGGCGCAGTAGTGATGTCAACGGTAGGATTTTTTGCTGAAATAGGTGAAAATTCGAAAGTTGGACCATTTGCTGTTTTGGAACCAGGCACTAGAATTGTGCAGAATTTGACAACAGGACCATTTTACAGAGCAGCAGAGGATTGAATGGAATTAGTTCCAAAAAGGCGTTTAGCGCTATACTCTGGGAGATCACACCCAGAGTTGGCAAGTGAAATAGCATCGGCTTTAGGTGTGTCACTTGGTGATGCAAACTTAAGAGAGTTTGCTGACGGCGAGATTCACTGTAGATTTGGTGAGTCGATTCGAGGAACTGACGTATTTATTGTTCAAACTCACTCAGGTCCAGTAAACGATTCCCTTATGGAGCAGTTAATTATGATCGACACTGCAAAGAGAGCCTCGGCAAAGAGAATAACTGCTGTTTGTCCTTACTATGGTTATTCAAGACAGGATAGAAAGTCATCGGGACGCGAACCAATCACAGCAAAACTTGTAGCAGATATGCTTAGTGTCGCTGGAGCGGACAGAGTTGTGAGCGTTGATCTACATTCTGGACAGATCCAAGGATTTTTTGATGTTCCATTTGATCATTTAACAGCTATGCCTGTATTGGTTGACTACCTCTTAAAGGAAGCAAGTTCTAATACCGTCATCGTTGCTCCAGATGCTGGGCGCGTAAAGGTAGCGGAGCGTTTTGGTCAGCGTTTAGGCCTTGACCTGGCTTTAGTTCATAAAAGAAGACCTAATGGAACTGCGAATCAAGTAGAAGCGTTACACGTCGTAGGTGATGTGAATAACCGAATCTGCGTTCTAATCGATGACATGATAGATACTGCGGGCACAATATGTGCTGCAGCTGATCTATTAAGAAAAAATGGAGCACGTGAAGTATGGGCTATGGCTACACATGGGCTTCTTTCAGATCCAGCTTTAGATCGACTTAAGGCTGCACCAATTGAGAGGGTTGTAATTACGAATACCCTTCCACTTAGTGAAGGAAGAAGAATTGAAAAAATGGAAGTTCTCTCAATTTCCAAGGTGATTGCTGATGCAATCGATGCTGTTTTTGAAGATACGTCTGTCTCAGAGATCTTCGGTGGCCACAATTTAGCCTAATTAGCCTTTATCTGTGATAAATTGGATGTCCTAAGAGTGCAAATTGTGGCTTAAGGTGCCACAATTTTTAATGAATTCACTTTCACAGGAGAACTAATGGCTGAAATTGCAATAAAAGTTGAAACACGTGATCGAATTGGTAGTAGTAATTCCAAAAGATTGCGTCATTCAGGCTGGATACCAGGTGTCTTGTATGGAAAGACACAAGATGCTATTCCAGTTAGCATTGATGCAAGAGATCTCCGGTCTGCTCTTAGTACTGATGCGGGTTTAAACGCACTTTTGAGGGTAAATCTTGAGGGTAAGTATCACTTAACGATGGCACGTGAAATTCAAAAACATCCTGTAAGGCATACTATTTCTCATGTTGATCTAATGGTTGTCGAGGCAAACGATCCAATTGTAGCCGAAGTTCCGCTTGTATTAATTGGGGAAGCACAGTCCGTTTCTCGTGGTGATGGCCGAGTGGAGCAACTTGTGTTTAACTTGCAAGTGAAAGCAGTCCCGAGAGATATACCTCATAGCATTGAAGTAGATATTACGGAAATGAAAATTCATGACACAATAAAGATTGGTGACATAAAACTTGGGTCTGGGATGGAATTCGAAGGCGATAAAGATATTATTGTCGTTATCGGTCAACCACCGCGTGGCGTGAAGACACTGAGTGATGAAACAACTGAAGAGAGCTAAAAAACGTCTAGCGAAAATGGCAAGACATTTTTAAGTGTTGGGCTGGGAAATCCGGGCAAACGCTATCAATCAACCAGACATAATGCAGGTTTTTGGGTCGTAGATAGACTTTCTAAGATTCTTAATTGCGACTTTAAGAAAGACAAGTACCTTCTAGGTGAAAGTTGCGAAATTACAGTTGAGGAATCAAGATTAATTTTATTAAAACCAGGTACATTTATGAATGAATCAGGTAAAAGTGTTTTGAAATGTATGTCAAGGTATGATATTAGTCCCAACAGTCTCATTATTATTCACGATGACATGGATTTAGAGGTTGGACGAGTTCAAGTGAAAAATGGAGGGGGTTTAGCGGGACACAATGGGCTTAGGTCTATTGAGGCCTGTATCAAGTCTCGTGATTTTGTTCGTATAAGAGTTGGTATTGGTAGGCCAAACCAAAATGGTGTGGATTACGTCCTCTCAAAACTTCCCCAGGTTGAACAAGATCTAATTGCGAGTTCTGTAGAAATATCTGCTCAAGCAGTTATAGATTTTGTAAATACTGGAGTTGAAAAAACTATGAATAAGTACAACTCACGGAGCGCCTAGTTGTTATATGAACTTTTAAGTAAAAGTGATGAATCTGTATATGAAATGCGTAGCCTTAGTGAAGTCTCTTTAAAGGGAAACGCGTTTTGCGCCTTTGTTACCAACCTTCTGTCCTCCACGAAAGACAAAGTTCAATTTATTGTTGTTCCAAGTGAGAACATTGCAAATCGCATAAGTCATGATTTAGAAATATATTTAGATGGAGCTGCGTTTGTTCATCTTTTGCCGGCTTGGGAGACACTGCCATTTGAAAGAGTGTCCCCATCTATTTCTACAATGGGTCAAAGAATAAGAACTATCTATGCCTTAGATGCTGAGTTGGATCGCCCATTAGTCATTGTAAGTTCAATTAAGGCAGCACTCCAAGTACTCAGCCCAAGTAGGAGTTTCTTTAAGCCTATTAAGATTTGTATAGGCAGCGAATGCGACCCAGTGGATCTTGTTGACCGCCTTGTTGAGTTGGGATATACAAATGTATTTGAAGTAGAAGCGCACGGTGAAGTAAGCATGCGCGGAGGAATAGTAGACATCTTCCCACCTCTTTATGAATATGGTCTAAGGATTGAGTTTCAAGATGATGACGTGGAAAATATTCGTAAGTTCGACATAGATACACAGTTAAGCTATGAGTCAGTTAATGAAGTGTCTGTATTTGGAGCTAGAGAGTTTCTTGTTACTGATGAAATAAGCAATCAATCCTCTTTACTGAGTGAGAAGTTAGAATTTCTCGGAGATAGATTAATTAAACTTGAGAACAAAATCTACTTTGATGGGTTAGAATCCTTTCTTCCTCTGTTTGTAGATGAACGCACAATAGTCCCAAACTTATTGAAGAGCTCTGCACGCTTAATTCTTTACGACACAAATAGCCTAAAATCGCGAGCCGAAGAAGTTAAAAATGATGAAACTGAGTTGGTTGCAACTCTTATGGAGACTTGGAATGTATCCGACTATGAAACTCCAAACCTTCATGTAGACTTTGACGAACTATTTGCAACAGATGCTGAAATACTAAAGGTTAATCTGTCCCAATTTAACGATCAAAGTTATACGTTTGAATCATCAACTTTTAATAAAGGAATAGGGGAGGATGACATTATTAAAGAAATAATGTCTCTTAGAAGTAAAAAATTTACAATAATTATTTTTGCAGATTCTGAAGCGAGCGGTCGTAGACTAGAAGAACGTCTACAAACTAGGTTTTCAGGGTTTGAAAAGATTTGCTATACAACCGATTTCCATAAAGGTATGCCAGATGGAATCTACGTAACTGATCTTGATATTAATGAATCTGTTGTACTGGACAAGTTTAAGTTGGCTTTGATCTCACAAAGTTCCTTTTCGTCTAGGCGACAGGTTTCAAAAAAAAGACATAAAGTAGCTAAAGAGGTTACCAACTTCTTTGAGGAGCTTGATGTTACTTCTTATGTTGTGCACCGGCAGCACGGAATAGCTAAGTACTCAGGTGTGGTGACGAGATCAATCGGAGGCATTGAGAGAGATTACCTACTTTTAGAGTATCGAGGCAACGACAAACTCTATCTGCCTGTAGATGCCATTGATGCAATTACGCCATATTCAAGTGGAGACACCCCAACTCTTTCTCGAATGGGAGGAGCTGATTTTGCTCGTACTACTTCAAAAGCAAGAGCATCAGCAGCAAAAGTTGCCACCGAATTAGTTGAACTTTACAAAGAACGGGTAGTAACCCCAGGACACGCTTTCTCTCCAGATCCACCGTACATGACTGAACTTATTGAATCATTTGAATATCAAGAAACTCGAGACCAACTTAGGGCGATTAGAGACGTAACGCTTGACATGGAACGAGCACAACCAATGGATCGGCTTGTTTGTGGAGACGTTGGATTTGGAAAGACAGAGGTTGCGATTAGAGCAGTTTTTAAAGCTGTCTTAGATGGGTACCAAGCAGCAGTCTTGGTGCCAACAACCCTACTTGCCAATCAGCATTTTGACACTTTTTCTTCCAGGTATTCAAGTTTTCCAATCAATGTGAAAGTTCTAAGTAGGTTTTTAAGCGATAAAGAGGCAAAAGAGACGGTACTAGGAATTAGGAGTGGGGAAATTGACGTGGTAATTGGCACTCATAAATTAATTCAAGAAGGAGTGAAATTTAATAAACTCGGTTTGCTCGTAATTGATGAAGAACAACGTTTTGGGGTAAGTCACAAGGAGGCTATGAAGAAGTTTTCAGTTGGAGTTGATGTGCTGACATTGAGTGCGAGCCCGATTCCTAGAACTCTTGAAATGAGCCTCACTGGCATAAGGGACATTTCTTTAATTAAGACCCCTCCAATAGACAGACAGCCAATCCTTACTTATGTCGGCGAATACGACGATATGGCAGTAAGTGAAGCTATTAGAAGAGAGCTTTTAAGAGAAGGTCAGGTGTTCTATGTTCACAATAGAATTAAAGATATCGATAAAACCGCACAAGAAATTGGAAAATTAGTTCCTAACGCGAGAGTGGTTGTAGCTCACGGACAGATGGACGAAAATACCTTAGAGAAGGTGGTAATTGATTTTTGTGATAGGAAATACGATGTTTTAGTCTCAACAACAATTATTGAATCTGGAATTGACATTACAAATGTCAATACTCTTATTGTAGATCGGGCGGATCGATTAGGTTTAGGGCAGTTGCATCAATTAAGAGGAAGAGTCGGACGATCTGGGCGAAAAGCTTATGCTTACCTCTTCTACCCAGGTGACGTAAAACTAAGCGAAAGCGCATATGAACGCTTAAGAACGATTGGAGAAGAGACTGAACTTGGATCCGGATTTAGATTAGCTATGAAAGATCTAGAAATAAGAGGGGCGGGAAGTTTGCTTGGCCAAGCGCAATCTGGGCATATTCAAGCTGTTGGATATGACCTTTATGTTTCTTTAGTTCATGAAGCTGTAGAAGGTCTAAAAGGCGTTAAAGTAGAAAAAAGGCCAGAATGTACTGTCGATTTAAGCTTTGATGCTTTTATCCCGAAGTCATATATTCGAAAGGATTCCGTTCGGCTAGAAGTCTATAGAAATCTCATGGATTCGAAAACTGAGTCAGATGTTGATGATGTCTTGGATGGACTACTAGATCGTTTTGGGAAACTACCAATTGAGACTGGTAGGTTATTGAAATTGGTAAGATTAAAGAATTTTGCTACTGAGCACTCGATCTCTGAAATAGTTATGACTTCTGGGAAAAACTATGCATTTGATGGTGTAAAAGACTACAAAAACAGGAATATTAGAGTTGAACCTATTAAACTTAAGGCTTCAAGTGCGATAAAGTTAAAAAGGTTGGCTTCTCAAAGTAAATATTATGAAGACACAATGGTTTTAGAGCTTCCGGTGTCAACTTTTACAGCTGAGAAAGATATAGTTGACTCACTATTCGAGTTTTTAAAGGAGATTTTGAGCTAAATTGAAAGTTGTATATTTAAATTCAGTATTACATAATAAGAGGTTAGTAAGAAGGATTATGCTCCTTATTGGAGTTGTTGTCGTATTGGCAGTTAGCTCATCCTGTAACATTGTGGCTTCAGCAGCTACCATAAATGGTCAAAGCATCTCATTAACAAGTTTTTCCTCAATTCTTAGCGATTATTCACAAGTCGCACAGTTGGAGGCAAATTCAATCACTGTAACCCATAAGGGTAATGCATCCAACATTGCAAGCATCAATCAAAATGCCGCACTTAACTGTATTCCTCTTCAGACAAATGGCGTGCCTGACATGACTAAAGTTTACGGAACAAATGCATCTTCGTATAATCAAGCCTTTACTGCCTGTGTGCTTGATCAACAGGTTGGATATAGTGTTATTGAAAGTGAAGTAAGCACAAGAAAGATTGAGCCTTCCTCAAGCCTGGTGTCTAGCGTAAAGAGCCAACTTAATTCCGGATTTAAGTCTGCAGTTGGAATCAGCAACTTTCTAAGCACCCTCCCTAGCAAGTTTGCAACTTTTATTATTTATTACAATGCGGATCAGATAAACATAAATAACTCCTTTGAATCAATTCTGAGTCAGTCCACGACCCAAAATCTTTTGAGGCAGTACCCAAAGTATACGTCAACTGTTTGTTTTCAAGGTTTTCCACTTCCCGATTCAACTACCGCGAGTCAGTATCTTAGCGCAATTGATAGAGGGATATCATTTAAGGTCGCTGCGGAAAATGGACCTTTTGCAAGTAGCCTTCAAAACCCAATCGTAAATATTGGGTGTGGTTCGATATTTGATGCGAGCTCACCTATTGTTGATCTGGTTGCGATGTCTGTTGAAAGTAATATTGGTCAAGCCATTGGGCCGTACGCAAATGGAAATTATTGGTGGGTGATTCAAGTGACGAAGAGAACCGTTACAAAGTATACGACGTCGCTCGATTCTCAGAGATCAAGCGCAATTAAGATGCTGTCTCAAATAGAATTGAGCATTACGTTGAACCGGTTGGAAGCAACGGCCAAGGTGAACATAGATCCACGATTTGGTGTTTGGTTCCAGGCAACTCCATCAATCTATCAAATTTGTCCAATAGCTAACTGGACTACTGTCAAAACGAAAAATGGGAACGTGGATACTTGTCAGTAGCTGAGCCTAAAATTACGGTTTTAGGTCTTGGACCAGGCAGCATAGATTTAATTCCGAAGGCAACTTATGATTTAATTGTTAATAACAAAGAACGTGTTTATTTACGAACAAGTCAACACATTTACGAACAGGAATTCATTAACTTAAAAACTTTTGATTACCTGTATGAAAATGCACAAGACAGAGCTACTGTTTATGAACAGATCGCAGGTTCCCTTGTCGAGCTTGCTAAAAAGTTAGGTCACATTTATTATTGTGTGCCCGGTTCTCCCTTGATAGGCGAGGAAAGTGTTGTTCGTCTTTTAAATCAAGAAGTAGTTCCAGTCAATATTGTTAGTGCTCAGTCTTTCTTGGATATTGTTTTTGAACGACTCCGAGTTGATCCTCTTAAAGAGTCCATTAAAATTATTGATGGAGAGCAGTTTACGACAGACTCTACTCTTAGTTCTGGGTCAATGATTGTTTGCCAATGTTGGAACAGAGATATCTTGTCTGAAATAAAACTAAATTTAAGTGACTTTTCTCCCCTTGCGATAACGGCACTACAAAGGTTGGGCCGCGACGACGAAAGCATATTTGAGATAGACGTAAATGAACTAGATAGGGCAGTTAATCCAGATCATTTAACAACACTTTACATAAAAGGGCCAATTGTTCCAACTGGAGTTGAGTTTGTTAAATTGGAAGAATTGGTAAGAGAGCTGCGAGAAAAATGCCCTTGGGATAGAGTACAAACCCACGAGTCGCTAGCAAAAAATTTAATTGAGGAGTGTTTTGAAGCAGTTGATGCAATATACGCGTTGGGTGCTCATAAGCCAGGAGGTCAGCTTGAAGAAGGAGTTATCTCAGTGGAGATCGAAACACAAGAGGATAAAGTTTTGGATCTGAAAGAAGAACTAGGGGATGTACTATTTCAAGTATTTTTTCATTCAAAACTTGCAAGTGAAAACGGTTACTTTAACGTCTCAGATGTGGCTCAAAGCGTCCGTGAAAAGCTAGTTTCAAGACACCCCCACGTATTTGGCGGCGAAGAATTATCTTCGCCAGAGGAGGTTTTAGATAGCTGGGAGAAAAATAAAAATAGTGAAAAATCAAGGAACTCAATTTTTGATGGAATACCTAGCTCATTGCCAGCTCTCTCTCAGCTCAACAAGATCGCAAAAAAGCTAAGTTCTAAAGGATTAGACCCAAGAGAAGTACTGATTTCCAGTAATAGTTCTTTTGTAACATTGGTTTTAGACCTCTTAAGCAAAGGTGACTATAGATTAGACTTAGAACACGAGGTTAGAAGCTATATTAACGAATTAAAGCTTAGGATAGAGTGAACATTTTAAATCTCAAAGAATTCTTTAACTTAGCATTCTTGAATCTCTGTCCGCACTATAGAGATCAGGTCTTTAGTCGGGGATGTTTATTTAATTTCAAGGGCTTAGGCTATATAAACTAACTTATTGAAAAATGTTTGTTAATATACTTTATCCTACTTGGTGATATTTGATAAATTAGATAAAGAAGATATATTAGTTGTTAAGAATCGTTAAAAGTTCGATGTAGATAATATTTTTGTTGAATTGCGTATGCTAGTAAGGAGATTCGTTGAGCGAGATCGAGAAGATTAAGGCACGTGAAATATTAGATTCGAGGGGCAACCCAACTGTTGAGGTTGAGGTGGAGCTCATTTCAGGTGGAAGAGGGGTTGCCGCAGTACCAAGTGGAGCGTCAACTGGCAAGTTTGAGGCGAAAGAGCTGCGAGATGCTACAAAACGCTTTGGAGGCAAAGGTGTCGAAAAGGCAGTTGATCACGTGAACTCTGAAATTTCAAAAAGTCTAGTTGGGGCTGAAAGCCTTGATCAAAGAAGAATTGATTTTAAGATGATTGACCTGGATGGCACTGAGGATAAGTCTCGTCTTGGCGCGAATGCAATCTTAGGAGTCTCTTTGGCTGTTGCAAAGGCAAGTGCTGATGAGCTTGATATGCCACTTTTTAGCTATGTAGGTGGTATCAATTCTCATATTTTGCCTGTTCCAATGATGAACGTAATCAATGGGGGGGTTCATGCTGACAATAATCTAGACATTCAAGAGTTTATGATTGCTCCTTATGGTCTTGGAACATTTAAAGAAGCCCTAAGAGCAGGTGCAGAAGTGTATCAAAGTCTTAAATCTTTGCTGAAGTCAAGATCCTTGTCAACTGCAATTGGTGACGAAGGTGGTTTTGCTCCAGATTTGAAAAAGAATGAAGAAGCAGTTTCCCTTTTGATTGAGGCTATAGAAGTAGCTGGCTATGTCCCAGGAGAGGATATCTATATTTGCTTAGATCCAGCATCATCAGAGTTCTTTGAAGATGGCAAGTATAAACTAGGTGGCGAAGGTCTTGAACTAACTCCAAATGAAATGGCCGATTACTACTTAGATTTAACCACTCGATTTCCGATAGCATCAATTGAAGATGGAATGGCAGAAGAAGATTTTGAAGGCTGGAAGATAATTACTCAAAAAATTGGGAAAAATGTTCAACTTGTTGGAGACGATGTCTTTGTGACAAACGAACGACGTTTAGAAATTGGCATTAGTGAATCTTTCGCAAATGCTATCTTAATCAAGGTTAATCAAATTGGCACCTTGACTGAAACTTTAGACACAATACTCCTTGCAACCAAGAACTCATTTAATAGCGTAATGAGTCACAGATCGGGTGAGACAGAGGACTCTGTTATTGCTGATTTAGCCGTAGCGACAAACTGTGGTCAAATCAAAACAGGAGCTCCAGCACGTTCAGAGAGAGTGGCTAAGTATAACCAACTTTTAAGAATTGAAGAGAAACTTGGCGACAGTGCCAGATATTTGGGAACAAGTGTGTTGTCGGTGAATTTAAATAAATGAAAAGTAAGCATAAAAAAAAGAAACTAGCGCGCCCAGACATAAGTAGCCGGACGATTTTAGTAGTAGGAATTATTCTTATTATTGTGTTTCTGGCGCTCGAATTTCCTTACTCGGCCCTCCAGAACCAGAGTAAAGCAATAGCATCTACGCAAAATCAGGTTCAAAGTTTAAGTTTAGAGAATAGTCAAATGAAAAATGAAATAAATAAACTAGGAACGTCAGCAGAAATAGAACATATTGCTAGGCGAGACTTTGGTCTTGTTTCGCCTGGTCAAACTGAATATGCAATTATTCCCAATGGGTCAAGTACCAATGGATCAAGTAGTAATGTTCCTCTCATCCCAAATCATATAGTCCCAGGAGGTTCACCGTCTGGGCAGCAAGATCAGCTTGCTCCTACAAATACTCAGCCTCAAATTCCAATATCAAATCATACACCTCAGCCAGGGTTTGCTTCTAGACTAATTTCTAGGTTGGAGTTTTGGCGATGATCCATTTGTGTTAATTGCTCCTATAACAATGAACGCTGAAAGTTATATTGGCAAAAGAATTGAACGTATTGAAGACAACAAGTTTATAACTACGGGGGCAACGTACGTTGCTGATGTTAAAGGAGGTAGTGAACTTTTTGTTGAATTTTTAAGATCTCCAATTGCACATGGACGCATTATGAGTTTGAATGTAGATAAAGCTAAAGCATCACCTGGTGTGGAAGCAATTTACTGTAGTGAGGACATAACTCTAGTGGATATCAATCCTCCGATACCTCTTTTAAATGCAAAAATGGTTCGACCTTACCTTGCCAGAGATAGAGTTCGTTTTGTGGGAGAACCTATAGTTTTAGTGGTTGCCAATTCGGCAAGAAACGCACTTAAGGCTATTGAAGAAATTGAGATTGAATTTGAAGACCTTGAAGCAGTTGTATCTCTTGACGATTCTTTCAAAGGTGAAGTACTGTTATTCGATGAATCTGAATCAAACGTTATGTTCAGATCGGATTTTACTAGTGAAGATGGCGATCGTTTTTTTGATGGTTGTGATGTATTTGCAGCAGAAACGATTGTGAACTCGAGAGTTGCACCTTGCCCCCTAGAAGGGCGGAGCGCTATGGCTTCTTTTGACGGGGAGAAACTCACTGTCCATTTGTCAACGCAGGCTCCGCATTCAGCTAAAAGTACTCTTTTAAAAGTATTGGGACTTGAATCTGAGAATGTGCATGTGATTGCACCTGACGTAGGAGGTGGGTTCGGAGCAAAGATTGGTACATATCCAGAAGAGATTTTAGTGGCGTATGTAGCTATTGCACTTGTTGAATCAGACGGAGAATCGCCCAACACTCCCAAGGGATTAAAAAGTGTTAGATGGAGTGAATCACGTAACGAAAGTATGATTTCGCTAGGTCATGGGAGGGGACAGCGACAGAGGATTGAAATTGGAGGCACGAAAGAGGGACGAATTACACACTACCGTTTGAGTGTTATGCAAGACGGTGGTGCGTATCCAATGATGGGAGCGTTTCTTCCTTTTTTTACCAGAAGGATGGTAAAAGGATGTTATGACATTCAAAAAGTGGATTTTATGGCTGTGTCAGTTGCCACAAATACAACTCCAGTTGTAGCTTATCGGGGAGCAGGAAGACCTGAGGCGACTTATGCGATAGAGAGAGCAGTCGAACTTTTTGCAAGAAAGGCAGGTTTAGACCCAGCTGATGTAAGAAGGAAAAACTTTATTTCCGAATTTCCCTATGACACTGGATTTGGTTCAGTATATGATTCCGGAGCTTACTTAACCGCACTTGAGAAAGTGCTTGATTATGTGGATTACAAGTCTCTTCGTGCTGAACAACGAAAGATGCGAAATATGAAAGATTCTAATAAAAGTCTAGGCATTGGCATTTCATCCTACGTTGAAGTCACACATGGATTTCCAGCTTCGGAATTTGGTTCTGTAAAGTTAAATAGTGATGGAACTATATTTGCAACGAGTGGTACTTTTCCTCATGGGCAAGGCCACGGTACGACATTTGCTCAAATTATTGCAGATGAGTTAGGACTTTCTTTAGAAAAAATTGAAGTATTTTTTGGTGATACTGATATTATTCCAAGGGGAGTTGGAACGTTCGGCTCAAGATCCGTTCAATCGGGCGGCGTTGCTCTTAGTAGAGCTTCTAAGGGATTAATTGACAAGACACTTGATTTAATGAAAAGTGAGTTTTTGGATAGCAGTGTGTTCTTTGAAAGTGGGTGGTTTTTTGTTGATGATCGAAAGTTTAGCTGGGAAGATATAGCACGCTTAGCCGGTAGCTCAAATTTGGAATGTCAAGTGGACTATGCAGCAGATTCACCTACGTTTCCCTTTGGCGCACACGTATGTATAGTTGAGGTAGATGTTGAAACAGGAGTAGTTGTAATAAAGAGAGTCGTAGCTCTTGATGATGCTGGTCGAATTATTAATCGACTTCTAGCTGACGGTCAAGTATTTGGGGGATTAGCACAAGGCATTTCCCAAGCACTATATGAAGAAGTTATTTACGATGAGAATGGTAATCCTTTGACTTCAACTTTTGCAGATTACGGGATTCCATCAGCGACTGAATTTACGAAATTTGAAAGACTTGAAATGGAGACTTTAACCACAGTGAACGAACTAGGAGCAAAGGGCATTGGTGAATCTGGCACTATTGGAATCACTCCGTGCGTTGTAAATGCTGTCTGTGATGCACTTAGCCATCTCGGAATTGATCACATTGACATGCCTTTAACGCCGTTTAAAGTTTACAGTGCAATTAGAGAAAGAAGCTCTTGATGACTGAATTAAGTTTTATCCTAAATGGAGGAGAAGTAAAAATTAGTGTTGATGACAATGAGCTGTTATGTGATGTCATTAGAGACAAATTTAATCTTAAGGCATTAAATGTGGGATGTGATACTTCGTCGTGTGGTGCGTGTACAGTACTACTAAATGGTGTCGGAGTGAAGTCGTGTACTGTACTTGCCCAACAGGTGGAATCTCAGGAAGTTGAGACACTTGAAGGTTTAAGTAAAGATGGAGAATTGCATCCAGTTCAAAAAGCTTTTAAAGAAAAACATGGGCTTCAATGTGGGTTTTGTACCCCCGGTATGATAATGCAAGGTGTATCACTTTTAAATGGCAGTAACGAGTTGAGTGAATCTGAGATAAGGATAGGAATAGAAGGTAATATTTGCCGATGCACTGGATATCAGACAATCGTAGATGCTCTTCTTTTGGCACAGTGTGAGATAAATAAATGAGAAATAACTATGTGTTTTTCAAATGTCTTGGATCAAAGGGATTAAGTTGCTTTTAAATGATTTTGTCTACAAGGCTCCAAGGTCACTAAATGAAGCTTTGAAATTAATTAGAGAAGAAGATGCCAAAGTATTGGCTGGTGGCCACTCGTTGATTCCGTTAATGAAACTTGGTTTTGCATCTCCTGAAAGTCTTATTGATATTGGAAAACTGGAGGAGTTGCAAGCCATTGAAGAGACTAATGGAGTATTAACTGTCGGTTCATGTGTGTCATATAGAGCGCTTTTCGAGTCCGAGATGGTAAAAAGTTATGTACCCCTTTTGAGTAAAGTGGCTTCTCAAGTTGGTGATCCTCAGGTTAGAGCTCGGGGAACAGTTGGAGGATCACTTGTACATGGTGATCCCGCAAGTGATATTGCTGGAGCAATTTTGGCTCTTGATGCAACAGTCGAACTCGTCTCGTTGAATGGTAAAGGTGACATAGTAAAGCGTAAAGTACCTGCTAGAGAGTTTTTCGTAGGGTTTTTGGAGACGGTCATAGAAGATGATGAGATACTTCACTCTATTTCATTTAAAAATAAATGTCACAAATTTAGTTTTCAAAAAATTACAAGAAGAGAACAAGACTGGGCAATAGTTGGAGTAGCTGTTGCGCAATCAATGCATGGCATTGGAATTGGGCTTGTTAATCTGGCAAGCAAGCCTGTTTATCTAGATATTAAAAAATATGAAGATATAAGTGAACTAGATCCAGAAGGAGTTTCACTCCTGCTTGACTCAGTTATAGATCCGCCTGCTGATATATATGGCGACGCTGAGTATCGGAGACACTTAGCTGAAGTGTTACTTTTAAGGTGTTTAAAAGAGATCAAGGAAACTACCTAAAAAGAGTATGGAGATATCAGTACTCAAAAAAGCCGTCGAGTGGGTTGAAATGGGCCACAGTGTAGGATCGGCTAGATTGATTTCGGCTTCAGGTTCATCTCCATTGCCGATTGGTTCGATTTTATTTGTAAACGACAGAGGAAAAATGGCAGGAGGAGTCTCAGGGGGGTGTGTTGAGCCTGATTTAGTAAATTGTATTATAAGTATGCTCTCTTCCGATTCATACAACAACTCGATTAGAGATTTTCAATATAGCGATGAAACTGCCTTATTTCACGGACTAAGTTGTGGAGGTTCTGTTCAAG
>JAJYFT010000017.1 GCA_021790815.1 Actinomycetes bacterium | reverse complement strand
CAAACGATCAATTTATATCCTTAAATAAAAGGGTCTCTCTTTTTGATCCTTCAACGGCAGCCGATGTGGTTTCAAGAATACGAGCATCTTTGGACAATGGAACCCCAATGGATGTTGAATACTATTTTAAAGAACCAAGTGGCTCAATCCGATGGATCAATGCCCGAGGCAACCCAGTAAGAAATCCAGATTCAAAGAAATTCGATCGAATCGTTGGAGTGAGCGTCGACATTACAAAGTTAAAACTAGCCCAACTCGAGCTAATTCAACTCGAAGAAAAACTAGAAGCTATGAATTCAGTTAAGACTGAACTGCTCTCTAACATTAGCCGTGAACTCAGAATACCACTTAACTCTGTAATAGGATTCAGTGACCTTTTAGAACTTGATGCCTCGTTAGAGGAAGATCAAATTGAGTACCTCAAACACATAAAATTAGCAAGTAGAAGTATGTTGTCGATGCTTAATGATCTTCAAATAATTACGGCACTTGAAACAAACGCGTTAAGTTTAAAAACTGAGCGCATAAATGTAACTGAGCGAATTGCGATGTTTAGCACTTTACTTGAACCTATGGCCAAGGCAAAAGAAGTTTCTGTAAACTTTGAAAATACTGAAGATTGTTTAGTCGTTGGTGACAGCCAGAGATTAGATCAAATTTTAATCAATCTCCTTACAAATGCAATTAAATTTAATATCGCCGGGGGAATGGTTACCTGTAAAGTTAATCAACGTCCGAACAATCGAGTTAGAGTGACCATTTCAGATACAGGGATAGGAGTTTCTGCTTCCAATTTAGATTCTATTTTTGAGCAGTTTTCCCGACTAGGAGAGGCTACCCCACTAACAGAGGGATTCGGCATAGGTTTAGCTCTAACAAAAGCACTCGTTAAAGCCATGGATGGGAACATTGAATTTACATCTGAATTAGGTAGAGGCAGTTCTTTCTCAGTTGACTTACCTAAATTTATTGAGCCGCCGTCAAAGAAGGCCAATAACGACTCGAGAACGAAATCTAGCCACCAAAATTCATCTAAAAGAAATTTGTCAATTGTATACATTGAAGATGATCCGAGTCACGTTCGACTTGTAGAAAAAATGGCGAAATCAATTTTTGATTTATCTTTTCACTCCGCTAAGACAGGTACTGCTGGGGTTAAGCTCGCATCTGAACTAATTCCTGATCTAATCCTGCTTGATGTAAGATTACCTGACCTTACAGGAAGAGAGGTAATGACAAAGCTCCGCTTTAATTTAACTACTGCCAACATTCCAGTAATCGTAATAAGTGCTGATTCTTCAGAACCACAAATTCGCCGTATGATGTCAGCGGGAGCATCTGCTTATCTTTCAAAACCAATTGAAGTGGAAAATTTTAAAAATACAGTAACATTTTTTCTGGATAGCCCTATACGTTAGATCACTTTCATTTTCTAAGCTATATTTGAAAATGTGCCTAGAAAGCAAAGTCAAAACCAGGGTACTCTTTCACTTGAATTGAGCTCAGAAGATGTAACCGATCCGCCGCCTTTCGGCTACGATACTGTGCTTTTGGGACAACACTCAAAATTTCTGCCGTGTTGCTCTACCCCTATAAGGGTAAACATCCAATCTAGCAAGATAATCAAAACATGCCCAAAATGCAATAGAAAATTTAGAGGTCATGTGAAAACTTCACTATATTGGTCAAGAAGGCTCCAACAAAATGTTGCGACTCTACAATGGGAAGAAGAAATGCACCTGCGAAAACGCGATAAACATGATCGGGCTCAGCTGACCTTTACATTCGTTTCTTAGCCGCGCAGTTTAATTAATGCCTTCCCAGCTTTATACAGCCACCCTGGTAACGGCATCCACTGTATTTCAGTTTTAAGACCAAACCTATCTTCAGCTACTGACTTGACTTGAGACATCTCTCTTAATCCTTCAACTCCATGAGTTCGACCCATTCCAGAGTACTTCACCCCTCCAAATGGCAGTGCAGAAATTGCATAAGATACCATACAGTCATTCACACAAACATTCCCCGCCTGCAAACCATCGGTAAACTTTTCTTTCATCTTCGGATCTTTGGTCCAAATTGAAGAGTTGAGACCGTAAGGTGAATCATTAGCCATTTTTAATGCCTCATCTGCGTCTTCAACTGCCATAACAGGCAGAATTGGACCAAATGTTTCCTCCATCATAATATCCATTGTGTGATCAACATTCACTAGTACCGCGGGTGAAATTGACTCCCTTCCTCCTATCTCAATATCTTCCCCTCCAATTAGAACCTTCGCACCTTTTTCAATTGCATCTTTCAAATGGCGTCTCACAATATTCGTCTGCTTGACCCATGTCATAGCACCTAAATCATTTCCTGCTCCAGATCCTTGCCTTAGGCTAGCTGTTAGCTCAACAACTTTATCAACGAATTCATTAAAAATAGGCTTTTCTACGTAAACTCTTTCAACTGCCATACAAGTTTGTCCAGAATTAGTAAACGCCCCCCAAACCGCTCCTTTAGCAGCCCTTTCAATGTCGGCATCTTTTAGCACCACCATGGGATCTTTCCCACCAAGTTCAAGCACAACTGGCGTTAAAGATTCGGCAGCTGTTTTCATTACGAGTTGACCAGTTTTTACCGAACCAGTAAAAGCAATCTTGTCAACCCCAGAGCGCACTAATTGATCTCCTACTTTACCGTCTCCCGTAACAACCTTCACGAGATTTTCGAATCTTCCCTCACGAATGCCAACTTCTTCAAAAATTTTCCCGACAAAAATACCAACATTTGGTGTTACTTCAGACGGTTTTAATACAACCGTATTGCCAGCAAAAAGAGCTGCCATTATTGGCCCCATTGAAAGGACTAGAGGGTAGTTCCAAGGACTAATAACGCCAACGACTCCTATTGGTTGATATCGAATTTCACCCTTCTTATGGGCCATCAAAATACCTGAAGCGACCTTTTCATTATGGAGTGCTCTAGCAGCATTTCTTTCATACCATCTAATAAGTTCTATCGCAACAACTACTTCATTTATGAGTGCTTCTGTTGGGACCTTGCCGGTATCACTCACTATTACTTCAACCATTTCATCTACGCGTTTTGCAATCTCATGTCTAACAAGCGAAAGGTACTTGATTCTCTCCGTTACGCTTAGTTTTTTCCAATTATAAAATTCTTCTCTGCTGGCTTCGACAGCACTTCGAACCTCACTCGAAATCTCGTTCATTTGAACAGATGAATCACTTCTTTCAGTCCTTTTGCTTGATCCAGTTTCAATTGGCTTCGCTTTTGCACCATCTGAACTCGCACTCTTCTCCACTAACCCAGTTGTTTTAATGGCAACCATCGGTACATCTCCTTGCACTAACCCTTTACCCTAATTCTATACACTTTTCCTCATCCTTCTCAAATCCACTTATCTTTGCAAGATTTCTGGTTACTTGTCTATATTCTAATTATAAATGTCTACGAATTAGCCCAAAAGGGCCGCAAAACGCCCATATCCACTCATTGAAGAGTCAAACCAAGATAATGACTTTTGCATAATCCATTTGCATCTAGCCTATTACTCGTGCCCCACCCAAAAGCAATACAAATAAAAACTCAACTGGCAGTGCTAACTTTGTATAATCTTCTTTCCAGCCTTTATCAACTGCAGTTCCGATCAATCTCGAGATAAAAATTGAAGAAGCCAAAATTAATGATAAATCTAAACCATAGATCCAGAGGTTTTTGACCATCATTAACACTAAAAACATGGAAAGGCCAAATGACAGCGCACCGTAGTAAGTCCTAACTTCCGTTTTTCCTGCTTTGCCAGTCCAATCAATTCCAAACTGTTTTGCAAAGTTGGGATTCACCATGAATCCAAGCGAAAAAAAGAAAAAATAACAAAAAACACAAAGATCCGCAAACTTTACAACCAGCATATTACTCTCTTCTAGAATTTAAAAACAAATCTCATCTTAGTATCTTCGATTACCTAGAGTCAACCCACTTCTACTTATTCATCTCACGTAGAAGGGTCGAAAGATTATCGTCATGTTCTTTTTCCCGCAGCTAAAATATCTTCAAGCACTCTTATGGTGGTCGGATCACCTTCTTCTAGCCACTTCATGATCTTTTGTTACATTGAAATTGTCACTCTTTTAGCAATCAAATTTTCTTTAATCATCTCAATCAAATTTTCACCCCCAACTTGTTGTGAATGGCTCATTTAAACCAATGTGTATCGGCGTCTGGGTTAAAATCTGACTCATCTTGGAGTTAGACTATTTCGAGAGATACCATATTCTCGTAGGTTTGTTCTTCATTTACATGCCGAAGAAATCCTTGCGCTACTGATCCTGAATATATGCCTTCAGTTATATTAATAGCATCCTTTGTTGCCCAAAATGCATAGGTTTCGGGTACAAACACGTCATTAAGGATCGAAATTACGTGCTCTCATTCTGCGTCAAATGTTGACTTTGTATGCCTTCAAGCGCTTTATTTCTAGCACTGGAACTTGTAATTTCGATACCGATTAAAAATTCATTCATGAAGACTTATTCCAAAATATATAACGGTAGGGACTTACAAAATCATTGTGTATTAAACGATAGTCAAGGCATTTCAACCATTAACATGCTCAAAATATTGGATTTATATTTTAATAACTCTTTTCAAATATAGATCAAATCTATATTTGGTTAAAAGTCAAGTTGTCTCCAGTTTCATCGACATCTATATTAATGGTACTGCCGGACGTAAACTTACCCTCCAAAATATCCAAGGCTAATTTATCTCCAATCTTTCTTTGGATTGTCCTCTTAAGTGGCCTGGCGCCATACACAGAATCGAAACCTAAATGCGCCAAAAGCGACACTGCTTTATGGGAAATTTCTAACGATATCCTTCGATCGCGAAGTCGATCACGTAGGCTTGTAAGCTGGATATCAACTATTCTTTTCAAGTCTTCTTCGCCCAAGTTTGTAAATCGTACAATTTCGTCAATTCTGTTTAGAAATTCTGGCTTAAAAAAGTCAGATGGCTCTCCGTGCAGATTAGAAGTCATAATTAACACAGTGTTTGAAAAATTTACGGTCCTTCCCTGTCCGTCAGTTAGCCTCCCGTCATCAAGAAGCTGAAGCAATGTATCGAACACGTCCGGATGAGCTTTTTCAACTTCGTCAAGTAGAATCACACTGTAGGGTCTTCTTCTAACCTGTTCAGTCAGTTGACCTCCTTCTTCATAACCAACGTATCCTGGTGGTGCACCAATCAAACGCGCAACTGAGTGTTTTTCAGAGTACTCACTCATATCTATCCGAATAAGTGCTTTTTCGTCATCAAACATGAACTCAGCTAAAGTTTTTGCGAGTTCGGTTTTGCCAACCCCAGTGGGTCCCAAAAATAAAAACGAACCAATTGGCTTGTGTGGATCTCCTAGTCCAGCTCTACTCCTCCTCACCGCATTAGAGACGACTTCAACTGCCTCATCCTGACCCACAACTCGTTCATGAAGTACACTTTCCATCCGAACTAACTTCTCAACCTCACCTTCAAGAAGTTTTGAAACTGGAACTCCAGTCCATTTTGAAATTACTTCCGCTACATCTTCACTGTCAACTTCTTCTTTAAGCATCGCTCCATTAACTTGTAGTTTCTCTAGCTGTTTGCCTGCTTCATCTAACTTCTTGTCTATAAGTGGAATTTCTCCATAACGAATCTCAGATGCCCCAGTTAAATTACCCTCACGTTCCTTCTTCTCTGCCTCGGCTTTCTTTATCTCTAGTTCTTCTTTAAAAGCTCGAATCTTAGAAATAGCATCCTTTTCTGCCTGCCAGTTAGCAAACATAGCGTCAGATTCTTCCTTCAAGTTCGCCAACTCTTCTTTAATTTTTTCAAGCCTTTCAATGGATGGCTGATCCGACTCTTTTTCAAGAGCTACTCTTTCAATTTCAAACTGCCTCATTTTTCTCTGAACGACGTCTATTTCTGTCGGCACAGAATCAATTTCAATTCGAAGTTTTGAAGCTGCCTCATCTATTAGATCAATAGCTTTGTCAGGAAGGAATCTGCCCGAAATATACCTATCTGATAATACCGCCGCAGCAACCAGAGCCGAGTCTTGGATTCGAACCCCATGATGAACTTCATACCGTTCTTTTAAACCCCTTAAGATCCCTATCGTATCTTCTACGCTCGGGGGTCCAACATATACCGGTTGAAATCTTCTTTCGAGTGCGGAATCTTTCTCAACATTTTGTCTATACTCATCCAAAGTAGTAGCTCCAATGAGTCTGAGTTCACCTCTAGCAAGCATAGGTTTAATCATGTTTGAAGCATCCATTGAACCCTCTGCTTGACCAGCACCAACTATTGTGTGCAACTCATCGATAAATGTGATCACTTGTCCCATCGATGAAGTAATTTCATTAAGTACTGCTTTAAGTCTTTCTTCAAACTCACCTCGATACTTTGCACCCGCAACCATTGACCCTAAGTCCAACGCAACTATTCGCTTGTCTTTTAGTGTTTCGGGAACATCACCTTCTACAATGCGGTTGGCAAGTCCCTCGACAATTGCCGTTTTGCCAACCCCAGGTTCTCCGATAAGGACAGGGTTATTTTTTGTTCTTCTTGAGAGAACCTGGATAACCCTCCTTATCTCTTCATCTCGGCCAATAACTGGATCTAACTTCTGCTTTCGGGCTAAATCAGTGAGGTCTTTTCCGTATTTTTCAAGAGCTTTAAACGTAGACTCTGGATCTTGAGAAGTAATGCGTGTAGAGCCGCGAATCTGCCTTAAAGAATTCAGCAGCTTATCTTTTGAACTTCCTAACTTTTCAGCTAATACTATTAATAAGTGTTCAACTGAGAGATAGTCATCTCCAAAGTCGTTTCTAAGAGAATCTGCAGCAGTCAGTGCCTCTACTAAATCCCTACCAATTTTTGCATCATCAGATCCATACGCTTTAGCAAGCTTAGCAACTTCATCTTCTAACTTGTTCCTTAAATTTATTGGATCTATGCCTGCATCGCTTAGAAGAGGAATAGCAATTCCATCTGGTTGAGAAAGTGCAGCAATTAGAGCGTGGGCGGGGGTAACTTCCACGTTGTGCAAATTTCGCGCCATGTCTGTTGCACTTGCTAGGATCTCTTGAGTTTTAATTGTGAATCTTCTTGGGTCCAATGCCATATTTACCTCCTTTGTCTACCTGCTTCGTGGGACCAACCACTGTCTCAGTGGCACTAAATCTCTTCTGTAAAGCCTGTGGGTCTCTTCAACCTCAAGCTTTAATTTTCCATGAAGTTCATTTATTTCTTTGTTAAGCTGGGCAATCTTCTTTTCAAGTTCTATCACTCTCTTTACGCCTTGAAGATTCAATCCCTCTTGTGTGAGTGTTTGGATTCTCTGCATTAGATGAATGTCTTCTTCTGAGTACCTTCTATTGCCACCATCTGTTCTGGCTGGATCTATTAGCCCCTTTCTTTCATATATCCGCAGTGTTTGCGGATGAAGTCCGGCTAATTCAGCAGCCACTGAAATTACATAAACAGCTCTTGATCTAGTTACCTCAACGCCATCACTAGCTGCGTTTTTTGAAGAACTTCTACCATTCCCAGGTAGACTACCGTATTCATTCATTTTGCAACCTCATCTTTATTCATATACTTATCCAAATAATCTCTTGGCGACTTTAAGTCTTTGAGCGCATTTTCTAGTTTTTTAACTTCTCCTTTTTGTAACTCATTTAGATTCTTAGGCACCTCCACTTCAACAGTTACAATCAGATCACCGACGGTACTTGAGCTTTTGATTCCCTTTGCTTTAACCCGAAAACTTCTTCCAGAACTAGTTCCTGGTGGAATTTTTAAAGTAAGTGGATCTCCTTCTAACATTGGAACTACAACGTTCGCCCCAAGTACTGCTTCCGTGTAGGTAATAGGAACTTTGATTGTCAAATGTTTGCCATTTCTCCCAAAAATCTCATGATTAGCTACGTTGATTGTTACGTAAAGGTCACCATTGGGACCTTGATTACTTCCAGGGAGACCTTTACCTTTAACTCGAATCTTCTGTTGGTTCTCCACGCCTGGCGGAACTCTAACCTTTACATTTTTCGAACTGTAATCTATCCCACTTCCGCCACACGTCTGACAGGGATTTGTAATCTTAAGTCCTGTTCCACGACACTCAGGGCAAGTTGAAGCCAAGGAAAAAAGTCCCTGATTATCTTGTAGTATTCCTGATCCATTACACTTCTTACAAACTTCGGGGTTAGTACCAGGTTTTGAACCACTTCCGCCACACGTCTGGCACTTCTTAGGTTCATTAACCAGAACATTCGCTAGGGTTCCTGTTGCTGCTTCCAAAAATGACAAATTTAAAGTAGCTTCAATATCTTTACCTCTTGAATTAGACTTAACGCGAAATCCATACTTTGAACTTCCTGAGCCTGAATTAGTAAAAATTCCGTTAAACATGTCACCTAAGTCGTCTAATCTAAATGAAGTACTTCCTCCACTGTTATACCCACCAATTCTTCCTGAAACAGGTCCTAACTTCCTAAGCTCGTCGTACTCTTCCCTCTTCTTTTTGTCAGAAAGTACATCATGTGCGTTAGTAACTTCTTTAAATCTCTCTTCGGCACCAGAATTTAAATCTGGGTGAAGCTCTTTTGCAAGTTTTCGGTAGGCACGAGTAATTTCTTTCTCGGTCGCAGTCTCAGTGACACCAAGAATTTTATAATAATCCTTTTCAAACCATTCACGTTCTGGCGCCACTTCTACTACTCCTTAACCTTTCACTGTAACCATCGCAGGTCGCAAAATTTTTCCTCTAAATTTGTATCCACTTCTGTATACTTCAGCAACAACAGGCAGTCCAACTTCACTATCTGATTCAGCACTGTGTGCGACTGCTTCGTGAATTGAAGGATCAAAGGCTTCATCCACGTTACCAACCCTCTCAAGTCCTTCTTTTTCTAATATTTCCTTAAGCATTTGAAGAACCTTCTCGCCTCCGTCCTCCTCGTTTGAACTGTCACTAAGATGTTTGTCCGCAAGTTCCATAACATCAAGAACAGGCAGAAGTTTTGCTATCAACCCTACGTTTGCTCTTTCTCTTATTTCAAACTCCTGTTTTAAAACTCTTTTCTTGTAGTTCTCAAAATCAGCTTGTAACCTCTTAAGAGTGTCAAGAAGTTGGTCCCGCTCTTCCGTGAGCTCTCTCTCTAAGAGTTCAGTATCACTCTTTACTGCCAACTCCTCACTGCTATCTAGTTCATCCAATTCAAGTTCGCCTGTGGAAACTTCGCCACTGATACTACCTGCTTCAATTAGATCACTATATTCAGCTGCCTCACTGTCTGAAATTTCACCATCATGAGAATCAAGAAGTGGTTCTGACTCTGCCATCATTACTCCTCAACAATTTCAGCATCAATAACATCGTCTTGAGGCTGTTCATCATTAGGAACTGGTCCTTCTTGAGGTGCGCCTGCTTGATAAAGCTTTGTGCCTAACTCTTGACTAGCTTTCGCCAATTTATCGGCTAGATCCTTGATTGCTTCAACATCACTCCCACCTAAAGCCTCCTTGGCTTTAGCTATAGCTTCTTCTACTGGGGCTTTGTCTTCGCTTGAAAGTTTCTCACCTTGATCTTTCAAAACCTTTTCAGTCTGATATATAAGAGAGTCGGCCGTATTTCTAACTTCAGCTTCCTCTTTTCTGCGTCTATCATCTTCAGCGTGAGATTCTGCGTCTTTTATCATTTTGTCTATATCATCTTTAGGCAATGAAGACTGTCCTGTAATTGTCATAGACTGTTCTTTGCCAGTTGCTCTGTCCTTTGCCGATACATGCACTATTCCATTCGCATCAATGTCGAATGTCACTTCAATCTGCGGTACTCCACGCGGAGCAGGGGGAAGATCAACTAACTGAAACTTTCCAAGGGTTTTATTATACATAGCCATTTCACGCTCTCCTTGCAGAACATGAACTTCTACTGAGGGCTGACCGTCTTCTGCCGTTGTAAATACTTCAGACTTCTTGGTTGGGATAGTTGTATTTCTCTCAATCAACTTCGTCATAACGCCACCTTTAGTTTCAATCCCGAGTGAAAGAGGAGTGACATCAAGAAGCAATATATCTTTTACTTCACCTTTTAAAACACCTGCCTGAACTGCAGCTCCAATTGCAACAACTTCATCAGGGTTTACACCTTTATGCGGATCTTTACCAGTCAAGGATTTAACTAGGTCTTGAATTGCAGGCATTCTGGTTGAACCTCCAACTAGGACTACGTGCTCAATATCCCCAGTTTTAAGACCTGCATCACGAATTGCTTGCTCAAATGGACCTTTGCAAGCGTCGGCTAGATCTGAAGTTATCTCTTGAAATTTAGACCTAGTAAGTTTTAGATCAAGGTGCTTTGGTCCATCTGAAGTCGCAGTAATAAAGGGAAGGTTTATATTTGTCTCTTGGACTGCACTTAGTTCAATTTTTGCCTTTTCTCCAGCTTCTTTTAGCCGCTGCAAAGCCATTTTGTCATTTGATAGGTCGACGCCTTCACTATCTTTGAATGTTTTTACCAACCAATCAATAACTCTTTGATCCCAATCATCACCACCCAAGTTTGTATTTCCTGAGGTTGACTTTACTTCAAAGACTCCATCACCAATTTCTAATACTGAGACGTCAAAGGTTCCTCCCCCTAGGTCAAAGACCAAAACTGTTTGATCTGTTTTTTCCTTGTCAAGCCCGTATGCTAGCGCAGCGGCAGTTGGTTCGTTAACAATCCTTAATACTTCTAAGCCAGCAATCTGACCTGCTTCTTTTGTTGCAGTTCTCTGAGCGTCATCAAAATAAGCAGGAACAGTTATCACTGCCTGGTTAACCGTATCACCTAAGTACGCCTCTGCATCTGCCTTCAGCTTCATCAAAATACGAGCAGATATCTCCTGCGGTGTATATTTTTTCCCGTCGATATCTACTGTCCAACTTGCACCCATGTGTCTCTTGACGGATCTAACTGTTCTATCAGGGTTAGTAATTGCCTGCCTTTTTGCAACCTCTCCGACAAGTACTTCACCCGTCTTTGAAAAACCAACAACTGAAGGTGTCGTTCTTGCACCCTCAGCATTTGGAATTACCGTTGGCTCACCAGCCTCTAATACACTAACTACTGAATTTGTCGTACCTAAATCTATTCCAACTGCTTTCGGCATCGTTTCTCCTCTTTTTTAACTTCTGCACTGAATTCTCATACAGCACACTTAATTAACTTTACTATGTTTTAAATTATAGCATTCTTGAGTCTATTATTGTCAACTTTTATAAGTATTATTTGTCAGCTTTTTAAATTTGGCAATATTGCTGCTATTTTCTGTCTTTTGCTAGGGATTTTATCAATTCTTTTACTTGGAACCAGACTAAATTATTGTTCCCCAGCCTCTATGTCTATGATTTAAATTTAAAATTGTCACCTCTGGGTCGAGTACTCGATACTATGAAGTAACTCGACATCGTTCCATTTACTTGGTCTCCTCCATTTAAGAGCTTTGACAGAACAATATAACCAACAGATTCGACAAGTTCACACGACTAGCATTTTTCGCTGGGTTTATGGTAACGGTGTCGGTAGCGGTTTTTTGCTCAGTGATTCAATCAAGTTAAAAGGCCAAATAATTTCACTTACTAAATTTTGATTTAGGCTTGGTTACATGTCTTATTTAGTTCTTTTGCGACACGGTCAAAGTGTTTGGAATGCAGAAAACAGGTTTACAGGATGGATGGACGTCGATTTGAGCGATATCGGAGAAGTTGAGGCACGAGATGCCGGTGTTCTTTTACATCGATCAGGGATTCAAATATCTGCTGCTTATACATCTGTGCTAAAAAGAGCGGTTCGGACCGCTAACATTGTTCTAGACACGTTAGATATATGTTCGCTAAATTTAACGAAACACTGGCGGTTAAATGAAAGACACTATGGGGCACTAACCGGCCTTAATAAAAAAGAAACTGCAGATCAATACGGTATTGATCAGGTTAAAATCTGGCGCCGTAGTTACGATGTCCCCCCCCCTGCGCTTGAGGACAATGATGAAAGACACCCAAGGTTTAACCCTATATATAAATTTCTTCCTCCAGATGCACTTCCTTCAACCGAATGCCTGAAAGATGTCGTTAACAGGGCACTTCCTTTTTGGCAAGACTATTTAGCTCGTGACTTGTTGAAAGGTAAAAACGTACTCGTTGCAGCTCATGGAAATAGCATCCGAGCAATTTTAAAACACTTGGAAAACGTTTCGGATAAGGAGATTACCGAAATTGACATTCCAACTGCAATACCGAGAGTGTATGAGTTTAACGATACCCTGGAACTCATAAAAGTAGAAACGCTTGGTGATGCTGAAGAAATTGCAAAAAAGCAACGCGAGGTTGCTAATCAAGCAGGTTAGATTCTACCTCCACTTAAAGTGAATGTAGATCCGACCAAAGTTATTCTCGTCTTTTTCTAACCTGTGATAAAGAGGCTTTATGTCCTTCCTGCTTAAAAGCCGAATCACCCGCTTCTTTAACTGGCCACTTCCTTTGCCTGGTATTATTTCAATCGATTCAGCCTTAATTGAGATTGCCTTTTCTATCATTTCAAGCACTGCGCTGTCAATCTTATCGCCCTTGTTGTAAATATCATGTAGATCAAGCTTTAGCTTCATACATTTTTCGCAGTCAAAGTTTCCATTGAGTTAAATCCTGACTTCCAAGGTTTTGACAAACTTTTCTCTTTGTCTAAACATACATTACATAGTCTCAAATTCGTGGTTTCAGATAAAAGTTGGTAACTGTTTACAAATTGGTAACAATTGAGAGACCTTCATGAAACACCTGTCCGTCAAACTATAAGTAGTCCAGGTGAAATGGTAGATCGCCAAACTGCCTGGATTATCAAACATATATATAAGAAAGGAGCATTAAGTGATAGCAGTTACAAACATTCCCTACCCTAGTTGGCTAAATACCGGTGATAACACATGGCAGTTGGTTTCGGCCACTTTTGTCGGGTTAATGAGCTTGCCAGGATTAGCGGTACTGTACGGAGGTGTAGTCCAAAAGAAGTGGGTAGTAAATACCGTTTTAATGGCTTTTACCGGATTTTCCACAGTCCTCATAGTATGGGTACTCTGGGGCTACAATATGGGATTTGGAAACCCGATTGGAGGAGGCGGTGGGACGGGCATTGTGCACTTTTTTAGAGATATGATTGGAATGCCACACCCAATTACCAGTCATTTTGCAGAGCAAAATCAAGCGGTTTCAGGTGCTAATACATTGATTCCTTTCCACTTTCCAACAGCAACACTTGCGTACTTCCAGTTCGTGTTCGCAGCAATCACTCCGCTACTATTTTTAGGAAGCGTGATTGGTAGAATAAAGTTTAAAGCTTGGTTAATTTTAGTGCCATTGTGGTCAACTTTTATTTACTCAGTTGATGCATTCTTGCTTTGGGGTGGTGGATACTTCGCTGGACAAGGTGCAGTTGACTACTCAGGAGGTTATGTAATCCACTTGTCTGCAGGTGTAAGTGGTTTTGTAGCTGCTTGGGTTTTAGGACCAAGATTAAAACGCGATAGAGAACACGGCGTGCCTAATAATCTTTTGATGGCAGCAGTTGGAGCAGGAATTCTCTGGCTTGGATGGAACGGATTTAACGGAGGTGACCCTTTCTACGCTGGCATAGACGCTGCTTCGGCAGTTCTCAACACTAACGTTGCTACAGCCGCGGCACTACTTACTTGGTTGCTTATGGATATGTGGTTTAGTTCTCAAAAGAAACCCACATTTCTCGGTGCAGTAAACGGAATGATCTGTGGTCTTGTTGCAATAACTCCATCAGCAGGATGGGTTAACGGATATGGAGCGGTAATCGTAGGTGTAGCTGCGTCTGGAGTTGTTTGGGTTGCTTGGAACTATCTTTCTAAAGTAAGACCATTTTCCAAAGTTGATGACGCTTTAGGAGTTGTCTACACTCACGGAATTGCTGGTCTTTTAGGAGGACTCATGGTTGGACTACTTGCTGATCCTGGAATGATTCAATATGGAGTAACTGGTAAATCCTACAATGGACCAGGAAGCTTTTCAATTGATGGACTATTCTACGGGGGAGGCTTCCACCAACTATGGGAGCAGTTTAGAGCAGCAATTTGGGTTATAGCTTTTTCAGCAATTGGGACTTATATATTGCTCCAACTTGTTAAATTAATCTGTAGAGGACTTCGCGAAAACGATGAGACACTCATGGTTGGAGACTTGGCTATACATGACGAAGAGGCTTATCCAAGGGAAACTTTTGCTGAGCGAATTGGAGGAATGGGAAGTTATGACCTCGAAAGAGAATCTTCCTAATAGATTTAATCAAAATATAGAAAGGATTGAAAATGAAATTAGTTACAGCAATAATAAAGCCTTTTAAATTAGACGATGTGAAGGACTCGCTTAAAAAGCTTGGAATCCAAGGCCTTACGGTAACAGAAGCTCAAGGTTTCGGACGGCAAGGAGGCCACACGGAAGTTTACCGAGGTGCGGAGTACACGGTAGACCTTGTACCAAAAATCCGGATTGACGTTGTCGTGGACGACTCCATTGCAGCGGAAGTGGTCGAAACCATCGTCGAATCGGGCCGAACAGGAAAAATTGGAGACGGCAAAGTTTGGTCCGTTTCAGTCGATGAGATGGTTCGTATTAGAACTGGGGAGCGAGGCATCGAGGCTGTTTAAGAATTTCCCGGTCACTACTCCAAACCCTGCGGAGTGTGACCGGGACTTTATTTTGAACGCCTTATTTACATCCAAATTCAAGATAATTCAACAATTAACTTCCAATCTCCTAAAAATAGGTGTAATTTTGACTTATGGCTACACAATCAGCAAACAAACTTGACTTAAGTAATATATGGGTCTTTTCGACTTGTTCTAAAGTTGAACTTCAAAAGATAAGAAAAGCTTTCACCGAAATATCAACCCCTTCAGGAAGGTTGCTCTGTGAAGAAGGTTCTCCGGGTGAGGAGTTCTTCGTAATCCTTGAAGGAACAGCGGACGTTATTAGAAATGGTCGCAAAGTCAATACTCTCGGACCTGGTCAATTCTTTGGCGAATTAGCGCTGTTAGATCACAAGCCTCGTTCGGCAACAATTAGGTCTGCAACCGAGATGACTTTACTCGTCCTTGAGCAGCGTCAATTTACCGGACTACTCGCTGAAATTCCAGGTTTGACAAAAAAGCTTCTTCAAGCGGTTGCTGGGCGACTTCGCGCTGCTGACTCAAAGGCATTTCATTAAAAGAAACCGTTCTTTTAATTTATAGACTGGGAAAACTTCTAAACGTTGTGGGAACCAGAATCTTTGTTGTCCGGCTCACTTTGAGATAATCGCATAGCATTAACTAATCCTCTCTCTTCCCACAGAGTTTTTTGTTTCTTTTTCCGGGAAGTTGCGTAGAGCGTCATTCCAACCACTAAGGCTACCCCTAGCACTGCAACTCCTATAAATAGCCAGAGCATATTTGAGTCGTGGTTCGAAGTTGTTGAAGTCGGGTTTGTCGTTTGGCTAGTTGCAGGCACAGTCTGCGTAGTTTCTGGGACCGTCGGTAGATTTGCAACAGCTGCTTGATACTGTTGGGTAGCCAAAGTAACTGCATCTGCGTTCGAATAGTGACCCGTTGGAGAAGCCAGATATACTTCAAACACAACATTTGTGACTCGAAAAGTAACAACTTGAACCGTCAATGGCGTTGATTGCGGTTGCGGAACGCTCTGATCAAATCCCTTTCCACCTGGAATACCATTTACTTGAAAAGGTTGTTGTGTTGTAGCTTGACCTCCAACAGGGTTTTGGCTATTGATTTCAGTCAGAAGGAGATGGGCTCTAACCGGTCCAGGCATTTCAACTGCAATTATTATAGACCCGTTCGCCCCAACTCCACCTGTTGTCCAATATCGCTGAAAAATTGCCGTCTGTGATGGATACTTAGCTATTGCTGATTCAAGAGTTGGAAACTTTCCACCCAGAACTTTTGAGGCTTGGGATAACTCAACCGGGCCATTTTCAGGACCATTTGGATCAAGATTCTGTCCAATTAGTGCAGTAGATATGACCACCTGAGAAAGATCAACCTGAGCTGCGTTCGCTTTACCTGCTTTCCCGAATGTGGGATAATTGCTCACATAACCACTCAAAAGAAAAAGCACAGTTGAGAGAAGTATTACTCCTACTCCAACCAACACTTTAAATGTTCTCAATCTCAATTTCCACTACCTTTCGACTGTCGAATAACATATACTATAGCCGCTATCAAACCAAATATCCCTGCCCCAGAGATTGCAAAAAGTACTTCAGATCCGCTTATTCCACTGCTAGGAACATTTGGAACAAGTTTCAACGACTGTTCTTGTTGGCGTAGTGATAAATCTATTACTTCTTTAGGACTATACCGTGTCGATGTTGAATCGACCCGAACGACAAAGAGTACCTGATTCGCTACAAACAACAGTTGCAGGGCAGTAATTGAAGCTTTGCCTTCTCTTTTTACAAGTTTCTCACCGTATCCTCCACTTAGAGGTGCTGTTGAGAAAGTAGAGATAGAAGTTGAGAGTGGTTTTTCATTTTTTAACCTTTGTATCGTTTCGTTAAACACCGTATTTGCATCATTACTTGTAGACATCTCTACTGCTTCAATTGCTACTTCATCGCCTGTGTCTTGATTTTCCCACGTAGAGATCCAGGTATTAACATAGGGAGACGTCTGCTGTGAATACTTTACAAGTCCTGGAATTATGCCACCTTCACTTCCAACATTTCCGTAATCCTGAGATGAGGTAATGAGAGACATGCCTGGAAATGAGACTTGTAGTACAACTGAAGACAGTGGAACGTTTGCAAAAACAGGAAGCGCAACCACTAGCAAACCCATGAAAATGCTTAAAAACATAACCACAACTTTGTTCACAAACCGTTTCACCTACTAATAATGCCAAAAACTTTGACTATTTGCGTGACTACATCTTTCCTGAATTATCAAATCTTGCGAACTGCGGACGAAATACCAGCTTAACAGTGTCAGTTGGTCCATTTCTATGTTTTGCAACTATAACTTCTGCAGTTCCTTTGTCCGTCGAATCCAAGTTATATACTTCATCCCGATACAAGAACATCACTACATCTGCATCCTGTTCAAGCGAACCTGACTCTCTGAGGTCAGCCAACATAGGTCTTTTGTCTGAACGTGATTCAAGGGTTCTCGAGAGCTGACTTAAAGCCATTACTGGGATATTAAGCTCCCTAGCTAGTATTTTAAGACTCCTTGAAATCTCAGATACTTCAACCTGTCTGTTTTCCGCATTACGTCTTCCTGACATTAATTGAAGATAATCAATTACAATTAGCCCTAAGTTGAGCCGAGATGCCAACCTTCGAGCTTTTGCTCTTATGTCCATTACGGTGATATTTGGATTATCGTCAATATATATTGGGCATTCGCCAATTCTGCCTACTGCATCTCCCAGTTTTGGCCAGTCATTTTCATGAAGTTGGCCATTTCTAAGGCGAGACGCGTCCACAAGTGCTTCAGAGCCAAGAAGCCTCTGAGCAATTTCGACGTGGCTCATCTCAAGCGAGAAAAATAGTACTGGTACGCCACCCTGTAATGATGCATTTGCAGTAACTCCGAGTGCAAATGCTGTTTTCCCAATTGAGGGTCTTGCACCAACAATTATTAAGTTAGATGGCTGAAGTCCTGACAAACAAGTATCTAGATCGTTAAAACCGGTTGGAACTCCTGTTATGTGTTCGCCTCTATCTGCTAGGTACTGAAGACGGTCCAAACTCAGCATTAGCAATTCATACAGCCTCTGAACGGAATCCTGTCCTCTATGTTCAGCTACTTCAAACACTTTTGATTCTGCCAAATCAACTGCCGCCACAACATCGTCTGGCATTGAATAGCCTAATTCTGCGATTTCATGAGCTACAGAAATTAGCTTTCTTAGCATTGCATGCTCATGGACAATCGTCGCGTATCTTCTAGCGCTTGTAATAGCAGGCGTATTCGTTTGAATTCTAATAAGAGTTGCCGTTCCACCAATTGTTTCGAGCACTCCGCGTCTATTTAGATCTTCAGCAACTGTGACAGGGTCAATTGCTTCGCCTTGCCCATAAAGACTAAGAATGGATTCAAAAATACTTCCATGTGCTGGCTTGTAAAAGTCTTCAGCGATAACAGTCTCGACTGCTTCAGCTACTGCATCCCTTGAAAGTAACGATGCCCCTAACAGTGCTTCTTCAGCCTCAAAATTATGGGGTGGGATTCGCCCAGTTTGTACAAAATTATCTACATTAGAACGACCACCGTTTAAAATTTGAACCATACTACATTCTCCACTATTTATGATCTTTTTTCCAGGGGTAAACCGGTGGAAATCTAGTTGATTTCTTCTTAGATACTATGTATAAGTTGTGGAAAGTTACACTAAATCTGTTAGTAACTACTCTTTAGACTTAACTTCAACAGCCAGTTGCACACTTACCTCTGGGGAAAATCGAATTATGGCTTCATGTTTGCCGACTTTTCTTATGCTCTCAACTTCGTGAATTTTCTTTCGATCAATTTCTAAATCAAATTGACCTCGTATCGCCTGAGCAATTTCAGCAGTAGTAATGGATCCAAATAACTTGTCATCCTTACCAGACTGTGCATAGATTGTAACTGTACGATCTTTTAGAGAATCGGCAATTGCCTTGGCGGATTCAAGTTCCTTCAACTCTTTAGCAACACGTGCTTTGCGCATCGCCTCAGCTTGAGCCTCGGTTTTTTCATTCGCAACTAGCGCAAGTTTTCCGGGAAATAATTTATTTCTCGCATACCCATCGGCAACGCTTACGATCTCACCACGTTTTCCAACCCCAATAATATCTTTACGCAAAAGTACTTTCATCAATTTTCCTCCGGTACATTTTGCACAAACTCTTCGTAACCTTGAGGCACATCACTTTCTTGAAAACTGTCCTGGAAATCGTCTTCAAATGGTTCTTCATACTTGCTTATAAGTTCTTCGTCAGGATATCCGTCTGAATCTGCATTGTACGGCTGCCTTCTTTCGTTGACTCTTCCTGTATTTTTATCTGCGAGAGATCGTTGGGAGTAAGGGAGTAACATTAACTCTCTGGCAGTCTTAACAGCAACGGACATTTCTCGCTGGTGTTTTACACAAACTCCTGTGACTCGTCTTGCTCTTATTTTTCCTCTATCACTTACGTACTTACGTAAGGTAGAGAGGTCTTTATAATCAATCCAAATCAATTTTTCATCGCAAAAATGGCACGATCGCCTTTTCATCCTGCGAAAACCGTCCTTAGGAATACGTTTAGTTGTCTTCTCTCTTTTTGTTCCTCTACCCATTAAAATGGCTCCTCTTCAAATCCATCGCCTACAGGTGACATATCCTCAGGACCTTCAACATCCCTAGTGTAGCCACCGTCAGATCCACCCTTTCTTTCATTTTTCCTAACTTGAGCACTTGCCCATCGCAAGCTTGGTCCAATCTCATCGGCAATTATTTCAATTTTAGACTTCTTTTCACCATTATTTTCCCAAGTTCTCTGCTCTAGTCGTCCCGTGACTATGACTCGTGATCCACGTTGCAAGCTCTCTGCAGAGTTTTCAGCCATCTCGCGCCAACAAACTACATCAAAAAACGAAGTTGCTTCTTCCCATTCTTGAGTCTGGCGATTTTGCCAGCGTCTATTGACTGCAAGTCCGAAAGTGGCAGTAGGTTGCCCTGTTGGGGTAAACCTAAGTTCTGGATCTCTCGTTACATTTCCAACCAGTGTTACAGTATTTCCATTTGACATCTATTTCTCCTAATATTCAAAATTCTACACAGCTAACTTAGATGTCTGCTTTTCAACGCTTGAGCGAAGTTTGTCAGGCAAACGAATGATTTTATATCTAATAACATCTTCAGTCAACCTAAGCAGTCTATTGAGCTCATCCAAAGTAGTGTCACCGTTTGAGAAAGTCATTACAACATAGTTACCTTCTCTTTTGTGATCTACTTCGTAGGCTAATTGACGCTTTCCCCATCTATCTATCGAAACAACATGGCCCTTAGAACCAGAAACTGTCTCTGAAGAGCGTTTAAGCCATCCATCAATAGCCTCATCTTCAAGAGATGCGTCAAATATCATCATTACTTCATATAGCCTTTCCAAGGCGTTACCTCCCTCTGGATAAATAGCAATCTGCTAAAGCTCCGCCGTTTCGGAGCAGGGATAATACGGAAATTCCATTTTATCTCATTTAGCATGAACTATTTTTATAATTTAAGAATAAGTCATACTTTCCCGAAATAGCGGCTTCTAGCACATAGAAACTATCGCACCGAGCTAAGACACAAATAAACTTACGCTTCTTTCTTGGATCCGATACCAGCTGATTTTCTTTCTTCTTCTTATATCCTTCGAAACTTCAAACTTTTTACCGAGCTACGCTACCTAAATACCTCATATTCCATGGAAGTCAACAACAAGTACTGCATCTACCATTGATTACCATTTCTTATTAAACACTTATTGAATCTGTTTTAATTTCAGTCCAGACTCTCATATAGCTGTAAATGCAGACAGCGAACTCCTTTGAATTTAGAACCTCAATTTTTGTACAGGTCAAATTTGATAATAAACTGGAGAACCAAATATAATTGAAATAATTATAATATTCCAATTTCTATATGAACTACGAACCAAGATTACAAATACTTTTCGCACTATTATTTTGTATTTGTTTGACTGGCATCACCAAATAAATCGGCATGAAAGGCTAGAATGCTCACAATAATAATCCCTGTTTTTAATGAAGAAAGAACCTTACTGTCCGCAATAGAACGAATAGAGGACGTTAACCTTCCCATGCCTTTTGAAATCATCCTTATCGATGACGGATCGACTGACAAAACAAGGCAAATAATAAAAACCCTTGATGGTCGCATCAAGAAAGTGCTCACTCACGATTCTAACCAAGGTAAGGGAGCAGCAGTTAGAAGCGGACTTTCAGAAGCGGCAGGTGAAATAATCGTCATCCACGACGCGGATTTAGAGTATGACCCTAATGACTGGCCTAGGCTTTTAAAAGAGATGGAGTCTAGCGGAATCGATGTAGTTTATGGAAGCCGATTCTTGGGCAACATAGAAAAGATGGCTTTTACTGCCAAAGTGGCAAATAAATTTTTAACATTTCTTACTCGTTTGTTTTTTAAAGTCAATCTAACTGACATGGAAACGTGTATGAAAATGATTAGAAGCGAGGCATTAATAGGACTTGAACTCCAATCAAACGATTTTACAATTGAACCTGAAATAACTATTAAGCTACTAAGAAAAGGTTACAAAATACTCGAGGTTCCAATCTCTTACAGCGGAAGAACTTTGCAAGAAGGCAAAAAAATCAAAACACTTGATGGCATTAAGGCTGCTTTAACACTAATAAAATACAAGTTATTACAGTCTAAAACTTGAATATTGACGATCGCTACTAAATAAGACTTCTCATTTAATAATCCTCCGATAAGCCAAATTTATGCGCCGCAATTATGTATCTTAAACAATTCGCGTGTCATTTCAACTATCAACGAAGTCATACTTCTTTGCAGAATTCTGCACAATATGACAGCCTAATTAGCTGTCAAGTTGCCATTTTCTATTTGCCGCGTTGAGAGGATCCTGCCAATGCCGAACAAAGACTTTGGATCAGCAAACAACTCTTTGACCAGCACTATTGTCACTAGGTTGGAATGTCTTCAATTGCAGACTTTAGCCATGCATGTAACATATCACATGTTCAATCCGTTTTAATAGTGTAAATCCACAACCAATATAGAACGGGCACAATGGAAAAGCAACAAAGCGAAATTGAGCTTGCAATAGAAGGGGCTAGGGTTGGTAATCCTGCCTCAATTTCTAAATTGTACCAACTTTTAAATACCAAACTGGTCAGTTATTTGAAACGCCACGTGGGTGACTTCGCAGTACAGGACGTTGCACAAGAGACATGGATTTCAGTTGCACGTGGCATAAAGAACTTCAATGGAAATGAGGATGAATTTCTGGCCTGGTTTTTTATTTTGGCCAAGCGTAGGGTAATTGATTTCTACAGGAAAGGAGCGCGGCTCCCTAAAACAACTACGATATCAACAGATTTACTTTCTTCAGATGTTCCTTTAGAAGAGATGGTTGTCGGAAATATCAATCTCAATGAAGCGATACAAACACTTACAGACTCTTTGCCTGAAGATCAGGCTGAAGTAATTATGTTGAGAGTAGTTGCAGATTTATCAGTAAAACAGGTGGCACAAGTAATGAATCGAAGTCAGTCAGCTATTCGGACCATGCAACATCGCGCTATTTTGAAACTCGCGGAGAGTTGGGAAAAGAAAGTTGTAACAAATTCATGAGTTCTAGCGATTCAATAGGTGATATGAACTGGATAGATGAAAACTCAGTAGATGCACTTTTGCAAGGGAAGCTTGATCCTAACAATGTCCCCAAAAATCTACAGGGAGTACATAGTCTTGTCCAGGTCATTCGAAATTCAAACTACACAGTAAGCAGTCCAAGTGAAAATGAGATTGTATCTCACTTTCGGAATGCTCTAAACGAATCACTTCTAGCGGAAAAAGCGCTAGATAGAAAAAGGAGAAGATCTGCCATGATTGGTAAACTTTTAACACTTAAATCTGCTGTTTTAGCAGGATCAGTATTAGTTGGAGGAAGTGCCTTAGCGGCTGCAACTGGAAATCTACCTGCACCCGTTCAAGTTACACTGGCATCTGGAGCCAAGCACATTGGATTGGCAATACCTGACCCAAGTAATTCCAGTGCTACTGGAAATAAGACTCCTGGACCGAAAATTGACAGTCATAACAGTTTTGGTCTTTGCACTGCTTATATGAGCGTTGGGAAAGAAAGTAACAGTTCGTCACCTTCTACGTCTGAGCCTCCAGCATATACTCACTCAAAAGCTTTTCAATCTCTCACTAATACAGCTTCAAGTAGCAATGAGTCAGTAAGTCAATACTGTCAGACTGTAATAGCGTCGAAGAATAGTTCAAAAGCTAAGGGAAGTGACTCAAGCGAGGGAGATTCAAACTCCGTGCCGTCTTCTACCCACCCAAGCGAGGGAGATTCAAACTCCGTGCCGTCTTCTACCCAACCAAGCCTTGGCTCAACCGTACCTACGACGCAACAAAATCCAAGTACCGTCCCAACTTCAAGCACACCAGTTAGCACTGTGCCACAAACTTCGGTCACACTTCCTAGTCAAGGACAAAATAAAGGCTAAATTTAAATTAACGAAGAGTATCCAGAATTTTCATCCACCAGGATTTAAGTTCTGGATACTTGCTTTCTTGGGTCTTACCAAGTCGGACAATAATTGCCCTGATCGACGGACTAACTGCCACTACCTGGCCCTCGTATCCTGATGCCCAGTATGAACCAAGATCATCATCACACACCCACCAGTGGTGCCCATAGAGATTACCACTTGTCGGTTCTCTATTAAGTGCAGTAGTACCTTTTTCAACCCATCCTATTGGGAGTATTCTTTTCCCATCCACTAAACCATTCTGGAGATAAAGATAGCCGAATTTAGCAAAATCTCTAGCAGTTGCATGAAGATAGGATGATGCTACCCATGTACCTCTCTTGTCAAAAGTCGGGATTGCTGAAGTCATCCCTATAGGCAAAAACAACCTCTCGCTCATATATGACTCGTAACTTCCACCTTTGCCAATCACATTTGCTACAATCCCTGAAAGTATGTTCGAAGTACCACTTGAATAGTTAAAACGCATGCCAGGATCGGCACATAAGCCTCTACTTGAGGCGAATCTGAACACATCTTCTTTTCCCTCACCAAAGAGCATCTCTATAACATCTGAAGCTGCTCCATCAACATAGTCTTCACGAAAACATAACCCGTCCGTCATGGACAATAGGTTCCCTACGGTAATGTTTTTTCTATTATCATCAGGCCCTTGCCAAGCTGGTATTAAGTTATCCCAATCTACACTAATACGTCCATCTAAAACTAGAGTCCCAATCACTGCATGTAACACCGATTTGGCCATTGACCACGATAGAAGTTTCGTGGTTTTCTCAACTTTGATAGGATTTGCATCCCATTGAGGAAGCTCCCCATCGTATCGTTCAAAGATAATCTTTGAATCTTTCACTATTACAAGTGCATTTGTAATTCCTAAACTTCCATCAAAACATTGAAGCGCCAACCTCTTTATATCTTCTGTTGTGTGTGAATCATCAAATACCCAATCATCTTTAGGCCAGCTTCTTTCGATCTCATTACTCACGAGTGATCCAATCTATGTATAAATACCAACTGCAAATACCTACTTAACTACCCTCTGAAACATACGATAAAGATACAATTTTGTTTATCTTATTATAAAACTAATTAATTTGAACATGTTGATACGTATTTATTTAGTTTTTATGCTTTTAAAATTTCACTGCTCTGAAAACGACTAAGATTCTCACAAAGACATGGGTCAAATTACCTAAGCTAAATCAGCAATCTAACAATATTTTGAAAGGCCATTCCAATGAGTTTCCAGAAGTCATATGAGTCAATTCCTTTAATGACGATAGATACAAGCAAAAGTTACTTGGCTAAGATCGAGACCGACCTTGGAACTATAGAACTTAAGCTTTTCCCTGAAATAGCACCTCAAACTGTCAATAATTTTGTATTTTTAGCTAGCGAAGATTTTTATGTAGGTTCTCCTTTTCACAGAGTTATTCAAGATTTCATGATTCAAGGCGGAGACCCAACGGGATCTGGAAGAGGTGGGCCAGGCTATACAATCCCCGATGAGTTTCCTACAATGTCGAATCCTTACAAGATTGGAACTATTGCAATGGCGAACACAGGTCGAGCAAACAGTGGGGGGTCGCAGTTCTTTATTGTAACTGGCGGAGCAGGGGTTTCACTTCCCCCTGCGTACACTGTATTTGGTCAAGTAACTTCCGGCATGGAAGTAGTAAACCAGATTAGTGCTGATGGTGCTCCTCCTTTTGACCCAACAGGGGCAGGGGTTCCTATGATAGAACATTTCATTCAAAGTGTAAAAATAGAGGTATCCTAGCATTATCAAACCGTTTATTTAAACGGATTGCAAAAATATAGACTAAAATGTATGTGCTAATCAACTAGTTAGCATCAACGTATTTTTAGGTGTGTAATTGCTCTTTCCAACTACTGACTTTGCGATTTTTTTTACAGGAGTATTCGTCATCGGATGGTTACTTTCTCGTCACGTAACGTCTTGGCAAATTGCTATGGTTTGCGCCAGCTATATTTTTTATGGCTGGTGGGACTGGAGGTTTGACTTCCTCCTTCTCTTAGTAACCTTTGTAAGTGTTATAACTGGATCTGCAATCGGACGTGAGGAAAACAAGAAAAAACGTAAATTGATCATGTCAAGCGGTGTAACTGTGATTTTGAGCATTTTAGCCTGGTTTAAATACTACGGATTTTTCATATCAAACGTCGACAACACAATCGCAAAACTAGGATTTGGACACTCTCTTTTCCCATTGCTTTCAATTACTTTGCCAGTTGGTATTTCATTTTTCACTTTCATGGCGATCAGTTATGTTGTAGATATATATAGAGGATCAATATTGCCAGCTAAGCCTCTCGAAGTTGCAACGTATCTTTCATTTTTCCCTCATTTGGTTGCAGGTCCAATTGTGAGAGGAACTGAACTACTTCCACAAATAAGAGAGAAAAAAATTGCAGGGAGCATTAAAATTGGCGAATCTCTTTGGCTCATTTTAGCTGGTCTCTTTAAAAAGGTGGTTATTTCTAGTTTCGTTTCAACTGCAATAGTTAACCCTGTATTTCAGAGTCCCAACAGCCACTCATCAATCGACGTGTTATTTGCAGTTTATGGTTATGCGGTACAGATCTGGGCTGATTTTTCGGGATATACAGATATTGCAATTGGTGTGGCACAACTTATTGGAATTAAATTCCCTCAAAATTTCGATTCTCCATATGCAGCTGAGAATTTGCAAGATTTTTGGAAAAGGTGGCATATTACTTTGTCCAGATGGCTAAGGGACTACCTTTACATTCCATTAGGAGGAAATAGAGGTTCAACTTGGATAACTTCTCGAAATATTCTGATCACAATGATTTTAGGAGGTCTTTGGCACGGTGCATCTTGGACGTTTCTTTGTTGGGGCGCTATTCACGGAGTCGGACAAGTAATAGGTCATATCAGACGAAAGTATAGAGTAACATCTTCTCCAACAGTTTCAAAATGGAGAACTATTGTTGCCCGGATTTCAACTTTCCACATTGTGTGCTTTGGTTGGATTTTCTTTCGAGCTGACACAATAGGTGATGCTTTTTCATTGATAAAGTCAATTTTCACAAGATTTGAAATGCCAACAATTTTGAATCTAAATATTGCACTAGTTATTATTGCTAGCATAGCTATTCAGCAACTTCCAAGAGGATGGGCACAGAGATTTATTGCCACATTCGCAAGACAAAAACTAATCGTGCAAGGTCTCATTTCTGGGGCATTACTTGTACTAATAACTACTTTAGGTCCCCAAGGTGTTGCACCTTTTATCTACTACAGGTTTTAGACTGACATGAAAATCATTACCTCAAATCCATTAGCAGGCCGGCCTAGGGTACTGGTTCCCCCTAAAGTACCTACACCTACAGATTTTAATGATGTTAGGATCGTAAACAACTTTGATAACGAGCTTGAAACCGATGAGACAGCTTCATACGAGTTTAAACAACCATTAAAGAGTACCTCACAAAAGGACAAATTTCCCACACGAATTTTACTCATAGCCTTGATTGCAACACTTGTTTGGCTCTTTGCCGAAGCACCTATGCTTGATCACAATGCTCAGGTTTCTGGAATTGGAACTCGCCGAAGCGCAGCTTTAGCAATTCTAAATCCAATTTCAGATATTTCCAAAAGATTTCACCTTAACTATCCAGTTAATCAATTGACTTCGATTTTAGGTCGTAACAAATGTTCATTGTGTTCATTGCCTGTCACAATTGGAAACAGAAGCAGATCAAGCAACAGACCAAAGATAGTAAAACAAGCTCCCTCAATTAAAACTTCTACTACTATTGCAGTCCCATCTTTTACCATGACAAATCCACTCAAAATCTTGTCAGTTGGAGATTCTCTTGGTGAAGATATTGGTTATTCACTGGCAAATAGTCTTTCTTCTTTTAATAATGTTTCAACTACGGTTGATGCTCAAACTTCAACGGGATTGACTAGGAAAGATTATTTTGACTGGCAAGCCAGACTGCAGCAAGACATTGCTACCTACAATCCCAATCTTATAATCGTATTGTTTGGCGCTAACGACCCTCAGTCCTATTTCGGTTCCGGCCCAGACATTCCATTTGGGACACAGGCGTGGATAGACAAATACTCATCTAGAGTTAAATCTTTTATGGAAGAAGCTGTAGCGGGAAATCGACAGGTTATCTGGGTAGGCGCCCCACCAATGGAAAACACTGGCTTATCCAATGCAATGGCACTAATGGATCAAATTTATCAAAGTGTTGCTTCACAAGTAAAAGGAGTAACATATCTCAATCCAATTGGAATTGTTACTACACCATCTGGAAGCTACACAGAATATTTGACGTCACAATCAGGTCAGCAGATTGAGGTCAGAACACCGGATGGGATTCACTTAGCACCTGGAGGATCTCAGCTAGTTGCAAATTCAATTATAGGCTACGTCAACAAAATTTGGAGATTAAACCTTTAGGAAACTAAGTGAAACTTTGGTTATTGAGAATAAACCGTTCCATGTAACCTACTCAAAACTACCAAAGTAGTTCTCATGTTCAATTGCTGTTTCATTGAGGACACTTTCACTGATTCCAGAACTCCTGACCCACGGTTATATATCCTCAGGTCAAGTAGTTGGTCAGAGAATCGACTCTGAGATATTCAATGCGGATGCGAGT
>JAJYFT010000101.1 GCA_021790815.1 Actinomycetes bacterium | reverse complement strand
TAGCCGCAACAAAAAAACCGAATCCACGAGTATTTTAATCAAGTAAAATACAGCATACATGCCTCCTTACCAGGAGAAATAAGTGGATATCGACTATTTAAGTGTCAAAGTCGAGTTAAATGAAAAGCTTATCATATGACGGTAACAAAAGTGAGTCAGCTTAAATAAATGGGTACCGGGTTAGTTTAAAATAGGTAAACATTCACCACACTAGTTGGTGAACCTCCCGCCATTGCAGACAAGGCTCCTGCCATACTTGTTCAATTGAAGTTACTTAACATTGGTCACCTCACGAAACCAAGGACAACTTGCGTGACTTTGAAGAGCTAGCGGATAGGTTCGCTTTCGTTTGCTTGCTCTCCCCTATTGCCACAGTCGATGTCCAGTTCTGTGCAATGCTAGAACTCTAGTTTTTCGGCTCTGCACTACATGGTGTGCCTTGTGATGGTCAGGTTACCATCGCTTAACAAAAGTTCTTAGATACGTAACAAAGATATCTGTATCTAAACAAGAAGGAAATGCAGCTCTCACACAACGCTTTCTAGAGTTTGTTAACCGCCAATACAGCTTCTAGATATGAAGATTCATGTTCTAATAAAAATGAACCATTTCTCAAATAAGTTAAACGGCTTGGCTGTGCAAACCTTAAAGACACAGAGCCACAACTGTTATAAAAGAAATAGAACTGCAATTCTATCAAGATGAACGAACTATGTGTCCTCTCTCTACCTGTCGAACCACGTGGCACAAATTGATGAGATCCTTCATTTACATTGATATCTCTTCAATTATTACCAAGTATTTTAGGATTAGCGGCTAGTTATATCTCGATTTCAGTAACATTTCCATCTGGGTCTATTTCAACGATATTGACGGGCATAGTTCCCTTAGAGTTACCCACTGATACATTCATCTTAGGAATAATGTCACTTGCGATAGAAAGTGCCTGAACTGGATCGATAATTGCTTCAGGCGGGAAAACTCCAAATTTACGGAACTCTTTTTGGTTTAGAATAATCGCTCCAATCCCAGCTGGAATGCCTGTTCCAGCACCTGCACCTTCGGAAGTCGATGAAACAGAAAAAATGTACTCATAGTTCTTTGAGTTTTTCTGACCTTTTGTAACTACTTTTAAACATCCTTTAGGTGAGCTAATTCTATTTGATTCTAGAAACGAGGATCTTGAAGATAGTATCTCGTTTGTCCACGTTTCAATATCGGCGTCAAGATCTGTTAGATCTGAAGCTTGGCTAAGTCCTTTTCTGACGGTCTCCATAGTAAATTGAAAATACTCAAGTGGGAAAACAACCCCCCGATTGGTTACTCTTCTAAGACTTGGAAAAACTTTGGGAAGAGTAATAGTTTCTGGATGAGGATATGGGTAGACAGGATAAACGCCAACATCTTTAAATTCGCAGTCCTCTACGTATTTTGATCCACTTTCTTCTAAAAGCCTTACGCTTAAGAACTCACCGTTATCAAATACCGGTACGTCGTTTACCATTGCATGAATTCTGTGCTTTATAACCGCATGGCCTTCAAAGCTTTCACCGCCATGGATGTGCATAATATCGACTACCTCTATCTCATCGAATAGATAGTCAGCTGCGTACTTCGCAAGCAAATTTGCAAGTCCAGGAGAGTTCCCAAGTCCTATTACAGCACACACTTCATTCTCTTTTGCCAGATCGCTTAGCTTAAGTTGCCTTTCCGTTGCGTCTAAATCATCACACACATCCACATAAGTAACTTTCGCTTCAATAGCTTCCTTTAAAATTTTCGGTCCATACTTATAAAATGGTCCAATACAGTTGACTACAAGATCAAAATCCTTAATAACTTCAGTCAAACTTTCATTAGCATTGATCTCCATTGGGCGAATGGTAGGGTTGTCTAATTCCTTTTCCAGTCTCTTTAACTCGTCAATATTAAGATCAGCTATTACCACCTCATCAAATTTGTTAGATGCTAGAACTGTTTTAGTCGCCACCTGACCAATGCCACCAGCACCACCTAATATTATTATTTTGCTCATTGACTCTCCTTATCATCAAAAGGCCCACCGTGCCTATTCAACCTCTTATACATATTTTTTTGTGCTTTGTACACTTTCTTAAATTCACCATAAAGCTCATCGTAAACCTTTAAATTTTCATCAGTTGGCACAAATGTCTTTCCTATCTTAACGTCTTTTGCGACATCACTTGAACTTATTTTACCAAGCGAAATGCCTGCAAATAGAGCGGCACCTCTTACATTAGCAAGAAGTGGCTTTGAGACTTGTCTTACCTCGCGGTTCATAACATCAGCATGAATTTGGCACCAGACATCTGACACTGCACCACCCCCAATAAATCGAATAGGACCAGTTTTTCTCTTTATAAAGTGTTCCACAGCGTCCATCATCCACCTAGCATTTAATGCTACACCTTCAAAAAGAGCTCTAGTCATATCTTCTCTCGTTGTATTTAAAGATATATTTAAAAACGAACCTCGCAAAGTTCTATCGTCGACTGGGCACCTTTCACCTTGTAGCCAGGGCGTAAATATGACTCCACCGCTCCCCGGTTTGCTATTTTTAGCAATTAGATCTAAATCTTGATACCCAATTTCATCTTGATCGCGAGTCATGTTGTCACTCTTCCCCCTAACCTTTCCATTTGGACCAGAAACTTCGCTACTGAGTTTTGAAATTGGCTTATACAGCGAATCTTTTAGCCACTGGAGACAAATTCCGGCAGTATCGTGGTTGTTAGCTAACATGTACTTGCCCTTCATGACACCAGGGACAGTAGCAATCTGCCTAAAAGGATCGGTTTTCTTAAATGGCACATGACATGAAAGCCAACTCGTAGTAGAAATCGCCATATGCATCTCAAAGTCTTCTAATCCCCCCGAGCCAGTACAAGCTGAAAGTAAATCAGGTAATCCAGTGACAACAGGAATAGATCGCGGAATTCCGAGGTCATCTGCGACGCTATCAAGGATTAACCCAACTTTGCTTCCAATTGGGACTAAATCAGGAAGTTTCGATGGATCTCTATTTAATAGTGAAATTAAGTCTGGTGCGTACTTAGGGTTCTTCAAGTCACGTATGTCAACTAGCCAAGATAAAATCATCGATGCTGGAGAGGCTTTAACCTCACCAGAAAACTTTAAGGAGAGGTAGTCGACAGGCTCGAGTATTTTCCTAGTTTGTTTAAAGAGTTCTGGTTCTTCATTTTTTAAGTACAGATAATGACCAAGTGGGTCATTTCCAGCTAATGCAGGAGCACCACCTGATTTCTGAATAAATTTAAATGCCTTATTGATTCCATATCCTTCAATTTCAATTGGTCCCACTCCTCCTAAAATCTCTTGGGAGTACTGATGTCCTCTTGCGTCCATCCACAGAATGCAAGGACCAATAGCTTTGTTATCCTCCCCTATGGGAATTGATGAACCCCACTGTCCGGTACAGTTAATTCCCACGATATCCTTTGGATCAGCTACTTTTAAATCCATTAATCTTCGCGTTGAGTCTGCTATCGCCTGCCACCAGTCATCAACATTCTGTACCGCACCTCCTCCTGGAAGAAAAGTAGTCTCGATCGGAGTGAGTTCATGAGCAAGCACTTCTCCATCTAATCGGACTAAGGCAACTTTTGGCCCTCCGGTTCCTAAATCTACTGCAAGTATTATTTCAGTCACTTAGAGAGACTACCTAATTTTTGGGTTACGCTGCAACAGTTTTACATATTATCTCGTCAATTAGGTAATTTGCTGTCTTTTGAATCGTTCTTCCAGAGGCTTTCAAACTCATTTCAAAATTATCAAGCGCGTTTGACCAAGAAGCAATATATCCAAATGAGTACATACTCGTATCAATTCCAAAATAACTACAAAATACAAATGCGATTGCTTCAGCTTCAAGTTCTGCTGTAGCCCTATCGGAAGCATTTTCATGGTTCAAAGCATGTGCGAGTTCATGGCTCAGTGTCTTAATTTTTTGAATACCGCCATTTGTCTCTTCAAGCCTAATTGTGCGGGAATGAAAATCACAGTCTCCATTTACATCATTATTAAACCTATAGCTCACAACCTTAAAACCTATTTTTGCTGCGACTATAGTTAAGTCATCAACTAAATTTAAAATATCGTCTCCTTCAAGTTTTGCAATTACCTGTGGTAGATCTTTCCCTTCTGTCTGAGAAATATCGAAGACACTTACACTTCGAAATCCTTTAATACTTTTATTCATCGAAGAATCTACGAGATCACATTTTTTCCTTTCGACAATCGGTGCCAAAATTCTAATTGCTTTTTCTCCTTTTATTACCTGTCTCCCCAAGCGTTTCCAAGCGTTAAACCCTGCAACATTTGTAGCAGTGGGCATCTGCTTGAATATCAAGACGGTATTTGAAAAACTGTAAGTTTTGAAAATGCTCTGAACTTTCAAAAACTCTTTAAAGTTCTCAGAACTTTTTAGATCGTTTACTCCAATTTTCAACAAATCAAGAAGATCGCCCTTACCTGAATCAAAACTAGAACTACTGTCGTGTTTACTATCCTTCACAATACTTGCCTTTCATCATGAATCAATTTCAAAAGGCTCTTTGAGTGAGCGATAGTATTTGACTAACTTATATCAGGGCTCAGACAGTAATGTTGAGGTTAAAGGACATTGTGAATTTCTGAAACCCTAAAATAACATAGTGTGCTATGTTCAAAAGCCTCAAGACGGTATTTATTTGGATCTCTAAGTTTTTATTAGTTAATACCTGCTTCCAGATAATTTCACTAGATTATTGACAATATGACGTCGTAATTTTAATTAAGTCTCAAGCTGCGGAAATTACTTAATATGAATAATTGTCTACGTTCAGTATTACTCAGTTTTTCGCTGATTACTCCTACTATTACAGCGTAACTGTAATTCGCAACCAATGCAGATACGGATGCTTTAAGACAGGTTGTTGGGTGCCTCTCATTAATCCGAGCTCACATTAAGATAGATTTCGAGAAATAAAAGAAGCACCGCGTAACTTTTCAGTTACATTTGATGATTATATTGCCTGATAGAGACGTATCATTACGTTAATGCCAAAGAAGGTCTCTTTCAATTGAATAGAACACTACATTAGGTGAATCCCGCAAAGTAAGATAATCTACTTTTATCTAGCTGTAGTATCACATAACATCGATAATTAGATCAGTATTTCCAGTTGCGTTATAAACATTAATAGAGTTGTTTGCTCCTATTTTAACTACTACCATATTTGCTTTAGTTTGACCAGCATTCCAGTTTAAATCAGACATTTTAGGTGGACTCGTTGGACTAATTGGGGTTGGATATATGATAAAGAACTTTCAATATATAAGTTAACTATCAGTCAAGTTACTATACTTTCAATCCTGATGTATATGTTTAAAACAGGGTCATGTGGAATATCGCGTTTTGAACAATTACAACTGGTGAGCTTTAAATCTTTATGCAGTTTTAGATATCTCTGGGTATAGATCCGGGTCAATTTAGGGATTTAGGACCTTGACTCTTGCATGAGACAGATTAAAGAAAATTGGTCGAAGCGCTAGATTAATTGGTTCTCTCTGTGCGTGCGTCATATTAGGTTCAGGCCAAGTAACTCCTATTTTTAGCTGCAAAAATGATTAGAGAAATGTGTACAATCAGAGCACAAACCACCAAACTATAGAACCTTTGTCCTATAAGGAGAAGGCCCTGGTTATTTCTGTATAGCTACCCACCTTCATACCAGAAAACCCATTAATTTTAAATAACAATGGCCTCTTAAAATGAGATTGATAGTGCAAAATATCTAAATATCTTTAAAAAGTCTACGGAACCATTTACTGCGTCAACAACTGGTAGAGACAACAACTTAATTGTAAGTTGGGTAAACCTTTTAAGGTCCCAAGCTTAGCTTTTTAGAACCCTAGTCTTTCCGATAATACTCCGCTGAGCCTATCTAGCGAAACTCTTACCTGTTCTAAAGAATCTCTGTCTCTAATCGTAACGCTATTATCAGTTAGGGTATCAAAATCAACAGTCAATGCATACGGAGTACCAATCTCATCATGACGGCGATACCGCTTCCCAATCGACTGAGTTACATCGTAGTCGACAACATACTTATTCTTAAGATCATATGAAATCTTCTCAGCGATCTCACACAACTCAGGCTTTTTTGAAAGCGGAAGAACTGCCACCTTAAAAGGTGCCAGTTTAGGAGAAAGCTTTAATACAACTCGCTTTTCACCTTTTACCTCATCTTCATGGTAAGCGCTAATCAAAAACGCCATCATCGCTCTTGTGGCACCTGCTGCAGGCTCAATGACGTGTGGCGTATACCAAGTCCTTGCTTCCTGATCAAAAAACTGAAGCTTTGCTCCACTCGCTTTTTCATGCGCATTTAAATCATAATCGTTTCTATTCGCTATTCCTTCTAGTTCACCCCACCCAAAAGGGAAAAGAAACTCTACGTCTGAAGTTGCGGACGAGTAGTGTGATAGCTCTTCAGCATCATGCTTTCTAATACGCAATTCACTCTCATTAATACCGAGAGAGACATACCAACTAAATCTTTCATTTACCCAGAATTCAAACCACTTATTTGCATCCTGTGGAGGCACAAAGAATTCCATCTCCATCTGTTCAAATTCACGTGTCCTGAACACAAAATTACCCGGGGTGATTTCATTCCTAAATGACTTTCCAACTTGGGCAATTCCAAATGGAGGTTTCTTGTTGGTGGTATTTAAAACATTTAAGAAATTGACAAACATACCTTGAGCGGTTTCTGGTCTCAAGTAAGCGGCAGACCCTTCACTCTCAACTGGACCAGCATGAGTTTTGAACATTAGGTTAAATGGCCTTGCATCAGTCAAGTCCTTAGACCCACATTTGGGACATATGCCATCTATCTGATCCTGTCTCCATCGTTCGTGACAGACTTTACAATCAACGAGAGGGTCAGTAAAATTCTTTAGGTGTCCACTCGCTTCCCATATTTTTGGAGTAGACAGAATTGCAGCGTCTAACCCAACAATGTCATTTCTTTGCTGCACCATCGTACGCCACCATGAATCTTTGACATTTCTAAGCATTTGTACTCCGAGAGGACCGTAGTCATAAGTTGAACGAAATCCACCATATATTTCAGAGGATGGAAATATAAAACCTCTTCTCTTGCACAGATTCACAACTTGTTCCATGACTGATTCACGATTTCTATCCCGTTGCTCAATTAATTCATCCATCTAGGTAGAATACATCATGAAAACAACAGGTCCTTACGACTTTCAGTCTCTTCTTCAACATGGTTTCCTTTGTGCCATGCTTCTAACTCAAAAAAGCGGAAAATTTACTCAGAATTTCTCATACAGCCCACTTTGCGTTATTTCTCACTAATACTTTTGTTGAAAGGAGTTAGAGGATAAAACTGTCAATATCAATCACGGAAAAGTAAATTTGTCCTCAATCTTGCGCAGAGAGAGCCAAAAAACTGCAATTGAAGACTTAGTAGCCTGGCGAACTAAATCTCAAGAAAGTTTGTTTACCCACTCTTAGGGTAACATTTATTGGAATTTGTTACTATTTATGCAATAAAACCCGCATAAATAATTTATATTCTACAAATTACCCGACACCCAAATTAAGGGCCTACGCTTATGTGAACATAACGTGAGAACTTCTGTGAAGTCCACGCTGCGCCCTCGGCAGGATTCGAACCTGCGACCAACTGATTAGAAGTCAGCTGCTCTGTCCAGCTGAGCTACGAGGGCATACCAAAGTTAAAATATTATCAGGATTCTTATTAACGTAGTTACGAATAGATGTTACATTATATATATTGCCTTGGTGATCGTAGCTCAGTTGGTTAGAGCGCTAGGTTGTGGCCCTAGAGGTCGGGGGTTCAAGTCCCCTCGGTCACCCGCACTTTATCGAATAAGAAGCCCACAATAAAGCTCGATCACAATACAAAAGCTTCAATTTCAAAACTTAACTCTCTTACCTCATTTGGTTCAATTTCAATTATGCCTTCTCTTGAGTTAAATGCATCAGGTGGACAGGTCATTGGTTCAATCGCAATAGCTTTCCTCTGTAAATCTGTCCTAAGAGTGTCTCCGCTATACACCATTAAGTAGTCATAACCCTGATTAAGGCGTACCTTTATCAAATGGTTTTTGCTTTTCAGTTCAATTTCTTTATAACTTGTAAAATCAAAATAGCACGTATCGAAAACCGTACTACC
>JAJYFT010000100.1 GCA_021790815.1 Actinomycetes bacterium | reverse complement strand
AGTGTTCCTATTATAGCTAATACAGGTTCAAACGATACTGAGCACTCAATTTACTTGACTGAGTTGGCCCTAGACCTTGGGGCTGATGGAATATTGGCTGTAACCCCTTACTACAACCGACCTCCTCAGCGAGGGATAGAGAATCATTTTGTCAAAATTGCGAAATCTGCTGGGAACAAGCCGGTAATACTTTACGATATTCCAGTGAGGACTGGAAGAAAGATCTCATTAGAAGTCCTAGAAAACCTATTAAACGGTGTTGAAAATATCGTTGGGGTTAAAGATGCTGCTCAAGACATTGTGGGAACTTCAAAGCTTCTGAGTGTTTCCCCAGATGCGCTTATATACAGCGGCGATGATGCAGTGACGTTTGCACTCGTATGTCATGGTGCGGTTGGCGTTATTGGTGTAGCGACCCACTGGATAGCTGCAGAGATGAAGGAGATGATTGAGCTAATTACCAGCGGAAGGTTAGCGGATGCACGAAATCTTCATAACTTGATGTTGCCCTCTTTTATGTATGAATCTTCAGAACTCAATCCAAATCCAATACCCGCAAAGGCCGTCATGCGCAAACTTGGCCTTCCAAGTGGCCAATGCCGTCTCCCACTAGGTGACGGTGAAGAGATTGACAGACTTGCTAGTATTTTATTAGATGATTTAAGAACGAAGGGTGGAAAAATATTTGGTAGATAGCGAGATTAGATGAATTTTGAACAAAAACGTAACCATTTCTATGATGAAGTATTTGTTGGAGAGGGTGATATTTGACTGATGAGATTGACAATTCCTTTACCCTGACATTTTTAGGTGGGGTAGGGGAGATCGGAAGAAACTGTACTGTCTTAAAGTACAAAAATTCAATGCTGTTAATAGATTGTGGCTTGATGTTCCCAACGGATGATATGCCAGGTGTTGATGTAGTGCTTCCTGACCTATCATTTCTTGAAACCCAAGAAGAAGAACTTGTTGGCGTTGTTCTCACTCACGGGCATGAAGATCATATTGGTGCACTTTCCTACCTTCTGCGCCAAAGGAATGTTTCTATTTATGGTTCTTCCCTAACGATTGAGCTAGCTGCACAAAGAATTAATGAATCCAGAATGACCGATAGGGCAAATTTTGTCAAGGTCTCAGATCTAAGTAGGCATAAAATTGGACCTTTTGACGTGGAGTTTATTCCCGTCGCCCACTCAGTTCCTGAAGGTTTTGCTCTAGCTATTCACATGGAAGATGGGATTATTCTTCATTCAGGTGATTTTAAGATTGACCTTTCTCCGATTGATGGCAGAAGAACTGACCTTACTAGAATTGGATACCTTGCAAGCACGGAAGGCATTAAGTTGTTGCTGGCAGATTCAACTAATGCTGAAAGGCCTGGATTAAGTGAGTCAGAGAGTTTGGTTCAAGATTCGCTCCTTAAGATATTTGAAAAGGCAAATGGGAGAAGAGTAATTGTTGCCTGTTTTGCGAGTCACATCCATCGAATAGATGAATTATTACAAACTTGTTTGGCCACAGGTCGAAAGGTTGGTCTTTTAGGTAGGTCTATGGTAAGGAATGTGTCGCTTGCGACTGAATTAGGTCTCTTGAGAGTGCCGGACAATTTAGTAGTTGGTATTGATGAACTTGAGAAGTTGCCTCCAGAAGAGACCTGTATTATTTCAACAGGATCTCAAGGTGAGCCTCTATCAGCACTTTCATTGCTCGCTGGTGGTGATTACAGAGGGATATCTGTTGGAGACAAAGACATGGTGATTCTGTCGTCTCAACCAATACCAGGAAATGAGAGAGCTATTTCAGGAATCATAAATGGACTAATGAAAAAAGGCGCTGATGTTATACATTCTGGAGTTGCTTTTGTTCATGCGAGTGGCCACGCTCGTCAAGGTGAACTAGCAATGCTGCTCTCTATAGCAAAGCCAGAGTTTTTTATTCCCGTCCATGGTGAGTACAGACACCTATCAGCACACGCTTCGCTTGCCGTGAAATCTGGCATAAAGAAGGAAAATACAATAGTTGTCTTGGATGGAGACTCCATAGAATTTACTGAAAAGGGTTTCAAGCGGTTAAAGAAGGTTAGGGCTGGATATGTCTATGTTGATGGATTGGATGGAGACCTAGAGGAGCAGGTGCTTAGGGATCGAAAACTCCTCTCAACCGATGGGGTTATAGCGTGCATGGTGGTCATCGACAGAAATAATTTAACCATAGTTGGTACACCTGAACTTTCGAGTTTGGGATTTGTCGACTCTAGCGACAGAAAAAATGTACTAAAGAGTTCAATTGACATGGTCACAAAAGAGGTTGAGGAAGTATTAGCGAAAGGTTCTTACGATCTTGACAACCTAAAACTCCATCTGAGAAAGGCACTTTCAAGGTCGTTAAGTCACGCAACAAAGCGGCGTCCGATGATTATTCCAATTGTAACTGAAGTCTGAAAGCCTTTGTGCTGGGTTAGTTTAAAATAGTTTTTTACTAATTGTTCTTTGGGACCAGTTGAATCATAAATTATGAGGCGAAGAATCCAATGACCACCGATTACGTCTTCATGGCAAATTAAAATGCCAATACTAATAGTGTTTTGGTGAAAAGTTAAGAATTTATTTGTGGCGCATTATTTATTGCACCAGACCTCTCATAGTCGGAATGATTCTCATGCTTCTTGTGTTTTTCGTCTTTTGCATGGGTGACGGTGCCTCAAACTACGAGTGCCTGCGCTCTCGATTTCAGCGGCGAACGCTAAATTAGGCTTTTTGGATTGGCTTGGTTAGTAGTTCAGTCGGCTCATCGTAGTTACATGTCGCAAATGGCTCTGTCTATCGCAGATCAACCCAGAGACTGTATGCGCATTCCGAGCGCAGATCAGTTCTACCTGTTGTTGAGTAACGCGGGTTTGCCAATTTTAACTACCCAGTCAAATACGGCTCAGCACCTTTCATCTCCAGTGGAGATCGTGTTTTAGCACTGTTGTTTAAACCCGAAAGATGCCTCACCCCAGAAACAAAGATGTAGTGTTCGTGGGCTCAGAACCTGAATGTTTAACGTCATTTAGCGCTTAATGGTGATCATAAAGAGTGTCGATTAACACATACTTGCAGAAATGCAACTTGTTTGACTAAAGCAAGTAAACCTAGATTGGTTCACGCACTTCCAAGAACTATGTAGAGCATATAGAGAATTAATTAGAGAACAATGCAGAATGGATGTTGATGATAGGTTACTTTTTCAAGATCCATGCGACACCACGATGACAACAAATTTAAACCCACCAGACATGTACTGACCAACGTTAAAACTGTGGCCATTTAGAAAATGCTGACATAAATGCAGCTAAAAACGTTTTAGATGCTGGTGAAGCCTTACAGGTAAGGCACAAATTAAGCCCTTCTATCTGTGTTGGATTAGATTGGCCCACTACCAAAGCCTTTAATTTTACGTCAATAAATGGTAGCCTTGTATTAGATTGACTAAATTGCAGACAACCAAAACTAATAGAAAAACCACTACTCGTTCACCTTCATCTTCGACCGCGAAGAGGAGCAGAATCAACCAAAAAGGGAGGCGAGTACCCGCACAGAGTGACTTTCGACATTCAGTGTTTTTAGTTGTAAAGTCTTTGATGGATAATCTCAAAAAAGTGCCATCGGATATTTTTGGCCTTATTTCTCTTTTGGTTGGAATCATTGGCCTACTTTCATTTATAAGCGGTCTAATTGGACCGGCAGGTAGATTTATCGAAGACTTCTTGTCCACTTTGTTTGGAGAAGGTAAATGGATAGCCCCGTTTTATTTTTTAAGTATTTTCTTTAAGATTATCGGCGACAACCATTTGAGAAACAAAAACGATGGAAGTGAGTCCATATCTAATACAAAATTCTTCATAGGGTCGTTGCTAATCTTAACGGCATTGTCATCTTATGCAGATATTTTTCAGGGTACAAATTCTGCTGGAGCTAACGTTGAGATTTTGAAAAAAACGGGTGGGTATCTAGGTGCAATTGTTGGGTCAACTCTAGCCAGCGTATTTGGTACCGTGGGATCAAGTCTAATAGTTGGCGTATTTACCATAATCGGATTTTTGCTTATCTCAGGGGCAACGTTAACTGCCATTTACTCTTCGCTGAGAAATAAAATGAATGCAACTGTTAACGAGAAAGATACTCAAAAAATAGTTAAAGCTCCAAAAAGACAAAGAGCTGTTGTTTCTGTCGACAAAGACGAGAGAGAGCCTCTGACTGGAGATTTTCTAATGCAAGATGACGAGATGGAGGATAAACTTCTAGTAGTTGCGGAGATTACTGAAGAGAAGCTTAATTTTGTCGACGAACCAGTTACAAAAGGCGAGCAACTTTCGTTTGAGCTCATCGATAGCGAAAAGACGAAGTGGAAAAGGCCATCGACCAAACTTTTAGATCGTTCAAAAAATGGCAAGCTAGATGAAGAAAGCATCAAACATGGTGGTTTGGCGTTGGTAGCTGCTTTAGAAGCGCACAATGTGTCGGTTACCTTGGTTGGAAGTACTGTAGGCCCTACGGTTACTCGATATGAAATAGAACTTGCGCCGGGAGTGAAGGTTGCAAAGGTGACTAGTTTATCAAGAGACATTGCATATGCACTTGCTTCCCCCGACGTTCGTATTCTTGCACCTATTCCTGGCAAATCTGCAATAGGAGTTGAAGTTCCAAATAGGGTAAGGCAGCTTGTAACGCTAGGGGACTTAATGGATAGCCCCGAATTTAAAAGGTCTATTCACCCTTTAGATGTTCCTTTTGGTCGCGATATTGCTGGCAGGACGGTAATGGTAAATCTAGGGGAGATGCCTCACCTTTTAATAGCTGGTGCCACTGGCGCTGGCAAATCTTCTGCAATTAACTCAATAATTACTGCTCTTCTTTTCAAGGCTACCCCCGAAGACATTCGGTTAATATTAGTCGATCCGAAGCGAGTTGAGTTAGGACAGTATAATTCTCTCCCACATTTATTAACTGAAGTAGTTGTCAATCCCAAAAAGGCTGCAGGAGCTTTAGCCTGGGCAGTGAAAGAGATGGAAAGACGTTATGATCTTTTAGCCGAACTTGGAATGAGAGATATTACGTCATATCACAGCGCGATTAAAAATGGTGAGTTCTACGAGAATGATTCATTAGCTTCTTCAGTGGCGAATGAGGCAGAGGGAAACGAATTGACTGAGAACGATATGGATGAGCTTGGGGAGAGTAACATTGACCAGAGTCAGCCGGCGGTGAGTCCAGAAGCCAATAAGAACCGATTGGAAAACTTGCCATATATTGTAATAATTGTCGATGAATTAAACGATCTTATGATGGTTGCAGCTCGTGACGTGGAAGAGTCAATTTGTAGAATTGCTCAGATGGCTAGAGCTGTTGGAATACATCTAGTGATTGCAACACAACGACCGTCTGTTGACGTTATAACAGGAGTTATCAAGGCTAATATTCCTTCTAGGCTTGCATTTTCAGTATCGTCGCTTCAGGATTCACGGGTAATTTTGGATCAAGCAGGAGCGGAAAGACTTATTGGACGTGGTGACATGTTGCTTTTAAGCGCTTCTTCAAGTATCCCTCGTAGGATTCAAGGTCCATGGGTGAGTGAGAAAGAGGTGCATGCAGTAGTTGCACACTGGAAACGGCAAAGCTCGCCAGCGTTCGTTGAAGATTTAGACGGAGAAAGTTCTAACTTTAATCGTGAACAAATTGGTGAGGATGATGAACTTTTTCAAAGTGCCATGGAACTTGTTGTGAGATCACAACTTGGTTCTACATCTATGTTGCAACGAAAGTTAAGGGTTGGATTTGCAAGAGCTGGTCGGCTTATGGACTTATTAGAAAATAGAGGAGTAGTGGGACCTAGTGAGGGTTCAAAAGCGCGGACAGTTTTAATGAGCATTGATGAACTTGAAGAAATGCTCGAAAATTAGAAGAAAGTAGAATCTGTAAGAGTTGAATAAAATGAGAAGGGTTAAATACATATTCGTTACATGTTTTGTCTTGATTACATTACTGCCAAGTTGTGCAAGCAATAAAAGTATTGAGCAAAATTTAAAGGTTGAGTTGCTTACGATACCAACTCCCACTTTACTCTCTGGAACCTTAAGCTTGCCTTGGCCTCAAGCGCCAGAACATTCCGCTTTATTGGTCAAAGGAATAGGCATAGTGGGTAGCGAGAATGATACCTCACCGGTGCCAATAGCAAGCATCACAAAAGTGATGACAGCTTTAGTCGTGCTTAAAGATCACCCTATGAAGGTAAACTCAAACGGACCGAGCATAACTATGACTGCGGCAGATGAGGGGTACTTCGGTTGGTTTTTAGACAGAGGGGGATCTGTTGCAAAAGTGGTAGCAGGTGAACAGATTAGTGAGCTTCAACTTCTACAAGCTTTACTAATCCCTTCCGCTGATAATATTGCGCAAACTCTTGCAGTTTGGGATGCTGGCAGTGTTCCTGCTTTCGTAGTTAAAATGAATAGTTTTGCTGCTTCTCTTGGGCTTAAAAATACCAAGTATGTTGGACCGAGTGGATATAATCCGGGTAACGTTTCGACTGCCACTGATCAGGCCTTGCTTGGTGAATACGCTATGGAGTCACCAGTAGTCGACTCAATTGTTTCTCTAAATCATATTGTTCTCCCAATTGCGGGATGGTTGCCAAGTTTTAACCCCATATTGGGGGTTAATGGGGTTAATGGAATTAAGTCGGGTTATACAGAGCAAGCTAAAGGTTGTTTGGATTTTTCACAAAACCTTGTAATTGATGGACGTGAAGTTGAAGCAATAGGTTCAATCTTAGGTGAAAATGGAGGGTCGTCAATTAGGGAGGCAGGACTTCAGGCACTTGCTTTAACATCTCAACTTGCGTCTAGTCTAAAGCTGGTACCAGTAATTGCTCCTTCGTCACCAATTGCGGTTGTTAAAGCTCCTTGGGGAAAGTATGCATACGCAACTGCCTGTAGTGGTGATGGTCCAAACTTTATTATTACATACCCGGGTGACAACTTGAGTTACCAATTTACCTCGACGAAAGTAGATTCTGATACCCTGAAGAAAAATGCAAAAGTTGGGACTCTCACGCTAGTTAGAAACAATACTGATCAAATTATTGAACTCAGTAGCTCTGAATCAAAAACTCAGCAATCCTCTGCCGAAGTTGCGTCATTTCCTGTGGAGCTTAATAGCCCAATTGATCCTCCTCTGGGATGGAACTAATTTTATGAAGGCAACTGCGCCAGCTTCAGCTGCAAATTTAGGCCCAGGTTTCGATGCAATAGCAGTTGCTTTAGAGCTGTACGTTACCGTTGAAATCAAGGAGTCCCCTTATTTTAATGTTCATTCCAAGAACTTGGGAAGCAACATAGAAGTAAATTCGGACCACATTGCATCGAGAGTGCTTCGTGAAATATATGGTCATGACAATTTTTACGTAGAAATTGACTCCGCCATTCCGCTCGCAAGAGGATTAGGATCATCGGCTGCGCTTGCGGTGGCAGTTGCAGGGGCTGCGGGAGCTGCAGATCCCTTAAAGGTTGCTGTAACGATTGATGGCCACCCAGAAAACGCAGGGGCTTCAGTACTAGGAGGTTTGGTGGCAGCAACAATGGAGAATGGTAAGCCAGTTGCAAAGAGAATTGACATAGATCCAAGAAACACTTTCTTAGTGGTAGTACCTGATTTTGAACTAAGTACTTCTAAGGCACGAAGTGTTTTGCCCGGAAAATTGGATTTAAAGGATGTTGCGCAGAATCTGGGAAGCCTAGCCTTGATGATAGCTGGGCTTATTAATCAGGATCAGTTCACAAGAGCAGCCTCAAGAGACAACATCCATCAACCCTTTCGAAATCTCCTTAATCCCAAAGCAGAAAAAATAATTGACTTTATCTTAAACGAAGGTGGGCTAGGTGCATGTTGGTCAGGCGCAGGTCCAAGCATTTTAGCTTTAACAGATGAGGATAATCAAAGTTTGAAGGATAAATTGACTCGCTACTTAGCCGAGATTAGCTATAAAGCAGAGGTTATGTCTCTGAAGCCAGACTTAGGTGGTTTACAGATAACTTCTTAATGGTAATCTGAAATTATTTCCGGTCTATATCTTCCTCATACACTTGCGGGAGAAAAAACCGTAACCCTGGAGTAACTTTGGTTAACGTTTTGTAGAGTTATCAAGTATTGTGTCAAGAAACTGTTTAACTAAGATTACGTTTTCAGAGTTAAAAATTGCGTAGAGGTTTCGTTTTATTAAAACTTTATCAATATGGATCTGAGAGACCGATTGTTCTTTCAACTCGCTTTCAACTGCCAAGCGACTCATAATTGACAGCCCTTGGCCGCTCCTAACTGCAGCTTTAATTGCGTTATTTGAGGGAAGCTCGAATTT
>JAJYFT010000099.1 GCA_021790815.1 Actinomycetes bacterium | reverse complement strand
ACTTTGCTGTGTCCAACTTCGGCCATCAAATGTGTCGAAAGTTTCTCCTAAAAAGTATCCGGGATTTGACGTTCTAACTCTGAGAACGATCTTATTAGATAACGATGCACGAATATCAGTATTTAAAGGTCCAGAAAATCCAACGTAGCCCCCAACTTGAACGTGACCGCCTGGCACTCCAGGTTGAGCCGGTTCAGTGCTGTTCGATCCCCCTTGAGTGAGAGAACCAGAGTTTGGAATAGCTACTCTAGTTTTGATAGAAGAAGGAAGAGTGACAGTTTGCATTGGCTGAGGCGCTGGCAGCAGTAGAACGATAAGACTTACCACTATGAATATGATTAATACGGCGAAAGATGCAGAGTAAACGTTGAGTTTTAGGCTATCTTTGTTCTCCGCCATGCTTCTCCAAAGCGATGTTAAAGAAATTACAGATATGAAGGCCCAAAGAAAAATTGTTATTGAAAAAGTTGTCGATATAGCTTGAGCAGATGCAATAGACATAAGTCCAGCGGAACCCCCAATTGAAAACGCTAAGTCTTTTCGGCTCGGCACGTCAAATGAGTGGATTACTTGAATCCAGACAAATAACAGGGCTAACGGAGCGAGTATTGACGGCAAGCTGCCTGACTGTGCTGCTGCAATTATCGTAGAAACGAACTGATAAAAAGCGATAATACCGCCGATGGAAAGTAAGATTTTTACGACCGCATATGGGTGAGTTCTGGTTAGATGAGAAAATAAGTTGCCTAATGTAACTAAAACGATCGACATTGCGCCAATTAATACTGGTATCTCATTTTGACTTGTTGCGGCATAGATTCCAACTAAAACAGTTAACATTGAACTAATTCTTAAAGCAATTGAGTTTTCAGGGGGTCCGGGTCGGTTTGCTTTTTTTATTCTTTCAATAATCGTAATTTTGCCCTTTAGATCGTCCGATTTTGTTGTCATTGAGCTATCGTTGTATTTAGAATTCGTAGTGTTGCCATAGACAATTCCACTATCTTCATAATTATTGTAGAAATTCCTGAGACGGTCATTTCCCCCCATCATTGGGGATTTGATGTCGTTATTAGTTGCTTTAACTTTTTGATGAAATAGCTGCTTCATTTAACTCACTACTCTTGCTAAGAACCTTTGAGTATCTTTAAGTGAAGCACATTCTTGGTAGAAGTAACCATTTGGAGTTTTAGCAGCCAACATAACGTCGTGACCCCGATTAAGAAGTTGTTGAACAGTGCCAGTTGCTGATTCAGATATATTATCAATTAAAGCTGGATCTATATTTTGAAAGTTGGCAACAACTTCATAAGAAGTTGATTTTTCAATTTCATACTCTTTAGCCATAAGTTTGCCTGCATGAGCCGTAACTGGCCAGTGAACATCGCGAAAAGTATGGTAGCTTGAAAACTCTACTGTTCCTTTTATGGATCCACGTGTTGAGGATATAAGCAAGTTTCCTGTTTTACTTTTTGTTGGAATTACTTCACTCATTGGACTGAGTGGTCTTGGAAGAACAAAAAATGGTATTTTTAGTTTTAGGGTCACTTTTCTATGCCACCAAAGTATTCCAAATGGTGCAGCTGATGAGAGTTCAATTTTTATCTCATCGATGCGACCAACGTGAGCAGGTGTGAATGGAAGATGTTCAACGCAACGTGCTTTGAGCGGCATTGGGTGTTTCCCAAAAGCACCGGCCATTACAAAACCGTTTGATTCAAGCTCAATGTAAGAAGTATCAAGGCGAATTCCTTCGAATCCAACGTTGTGAATTGTAATGCGAGTTTTCCTGAGGGCAAAGAAGGGTGAAACTGCACCAGCTACAATTCCTGCACTTATTAATGCGCCTATAAATTGAACCCATCCAGATCCACTTGCTCTTGCTACTCCTACTAGCACTACCATTAACAGGACTACGCCGATAGACGGGGCAATCACTTTTCTTGGTCTTGGACGGCCATAAAGGCTGGTTCCAAATACTGTTTCTTGAATCTTCACGGCCTTGGTGCAGGAGTTTTGCTAATAATTTCGGCCAGAATTGATTTTGGATCACCGTTAGCTATTATTCTGTGGCTCAAAGCTAAAGAAGTCACATTTTGTAAATCCTGAGGAGTAACGTAGTTTCTTCCGCAGAGGATAGCCTCAGCTTTCGCAATGTCTATTAAGGAAAGTAGAGCTCTTGGGCTAGCCCCAAGAATTACTCCTGGAAATATTCGAGTCGTACGGCATATTCTGACAGCATACTCACCTACTGCTGGAACAAGCCCAACAGTTTTAACCGCGTTTTGAATACGGAGCCAGCCCTCAACATCAGTTGCTTGCGTTAGTGACTCGGGCTGAATAGCATCATTGGCTTGAAGAACTAGGCCAAGTTCTTCATGTTCAGAAGGATAACCCATGGATACCGAGATGCCAAATCTATCCATTTGGCTCTCTACTAAAGGGTAGGTTCCATGTTGGCTAAGCGGATTTTGGGTTGCAATGACTAAATGTGGGTCAGGCAGGCTATGCGTGGTTCCATCGATTGTAACGCTTCTTTCCTCCATCGTCTCGAGAAGTGCTGCTTGGGTTCTTGGAGGCGTGCGGTTCAGCTCATCAAGTAAAAGAATCTGGGAGAAAACAGGCCCAGGTCTAAACTCCCAGGTCCTTAGGTCGTCTCTGTAGATTGAAAATCCAGTTATATCTGAAGGCAAAAGGTCCGGTTGACCTTGAATTCGACTAGAGTTAGCCCCTAAGCTTTTTGCAAGAGCTTTAGCGAGTTGGGTTTTCCCGACACCAGGCGAATCTTCAAGCAGTAGATGCTTGCCTGTCATAGCCGACAGCACTGCAGCTCTAAGTGCAGTAGTTGCTCCAAATATTACTGACGTTAAATTCTCGTAGATTGCATATGAAGTCTTCTTTGCAAATTCGATTTCTTCAATTTGGAGATCTTTTTCCATATACTTAAACGATAACACCACTAGATGTTACAATCAGATCACTTTCCATGGTAATCTTATCGGCTAAAAGTTAATATCTGAAAGCTCCAGAACCGTTTTTAGAGCTTTTTCTCTAACAAAGAGCCATCTTTCCCTATTGTCAAAGCCAGTTGGGTAGTAGATTTGCGTATTTGTTAGGTTATTTTCATTGTCACAAAGTTCGTCAAAAGAGTTAAAAAGATTTGCTTCTAGTCCAGCTAATAACCCTACTCCTAAAGTGGTTGCTTCCGTTTGAGAGCTCACATGAATCTCTTTTTGACAAGAATTTGCCAGAGCTTGCACAAATGTAGGGTTTCTACTCATGCCTCCATCGACTTTAAGAGTTTTAATTTCCACATCACCATCACTCTGAGCTGCATAAAGTAAATCAGCACCTCTGTGTGCGATCCCCTCTAAAACGGCCCTAGCAATTTGTGGAATACCAGTTCCTCGTGTAATTCCGATTAAAGTTCCGCGTGCTCCTAAATCCCATACCGGTGCGCCAAGACCCATTAGAGCAGGTACAAACCAAACATCATCACTTGAAGTACATTTTGAGGCTTCGATGTGCGAATCTTGCGAAGTATTTATGATTTTTAAGCCGTCACGCAGCCATTCTATGCAGCTTCCAGCGGTTAGCATAATGGATTCGATAGCCCAAATTGATTCAGAGTTCTCAGTTCTTGCAATCACAGGTGTAGTTCCATTGCTCCCTTGGACTCTAAAAAGTGGTCTGCTTTTTCCAACGACTAAGTCGAGCATTCCCCCTGTCCCAAACGTGACCTTTGCATCACCAACATTAAAACATCTCTGTCCAAATAGTGAAGCTTGCTGGTCTCCTAGGATTGCAAGAATTGGGGGAGATCCAGTAAGAGCACTTGCTTCACCTAGGTGACCTCTTGAGTCAACGAGTTTAGGGAATATTGCGCTGTCAAGTCTTAAAGCATCAGAGATCTCGTCATCGTAACCGGAGCCTTGTTCATTTAGTAGTCCTGTTAGCGAGGCGTTTGACCAATCAGAAACATGTTGCGGGTTAGAAGAATTCTTAGTCAAGTTAAATACAATCCATGAATCAATTGTTCCAAAGGCAATATTTTCAAATGAAGTGGATCCAGTTGCGCCTAAAATCGATGCAATCTTAGTAGCGGAATGGTTCGGAGCTAGTCGAATTCCTTTTGATTGCAACATGAGACACTCACCGATTGTTCTCAAGTCTTGCCAACCGATTCCATTTGCTAGCGGAAGACCTGTCTTTTTATTCCACAGAATTGTTGATGCACGTTGGTTTGTGATGCCAATTCCTAAAGGAACGCCTCTATCGTCAATTATTTTGTTCATTGAATCGATTGAGATTTTAGCCATTTCAACTGGATCAAATTCAACCAACCCAGGTGAAGGTGAAATTGGAAGAAATTCAGTTTGTAACGTTGCTTCGACGTCTTGATTTTTAGTTACAACACTTGCTCGGATACTCGATGTGCCAATATCAAGAACGAGTATGTAACTCATGGAACATCAATTTCAACAAAACCGGAGTCTAATCCAAGTTTTCCGGGGTTTAGAATCCCATTAGGATCTAGGGTGTTTTTTAATGTTTCCAATATATTGAATCCACTACCCAACGCCGCTTTAACATAACGACTTCTGTTTATCCCTATGCCGTGATGGTGACTTATTCCGCCACCGTGCTTTAATACTACGTTCATGACAACATCCCAACACTTGCGGTAGAAAGAATCAGCGAATTCATCTGAGTCTCCATCAGGGTCTTTCCCTGCAAATGTGAAATAAATACAAGCTCCGTCTAGGTAAGCGTGGCTTTGGTGGGCTGATGCTACCACTGCTCCTTTAACTTCTAGAATTCCTGAGGTGGCTTCAGCATATATATCGTTAAGAATGCTCCATTTTCCTGATATTTCAATAGTGTCAACTACAACACCTATCTTTGTTAATGAACCAAGCGCAGCCACGTCATTTCGTTTCTCTAACCACTTGTCCACTAGATCAGAATTGAGTGATTTGCCTGTTTGTACCGCTTCTTCTTCAACGATGTTCATAGCTGCGTCTACTATTTGTTTGTCGCCTTCGTCTAAAACTATTAAAACGTGCGTATCTTGAGTCTCAAAGTGTCTTGTAGATTCTTGGGCATCGTAGAGCCTAAGAACCGCAGGAGTTGCAAATCGCCTCAGAATCTTTCTACAAACCTCAAGACCATTCTCAAAAGTGTCAAAGCCAAAAGCAACTTTTCTGGTATAACTAGGAAGTGGATGCACTTTTAACATAACTTCAGTTACTATTCCAAGAGTGCCTTCGTTACCAGTAAATATTTGGTTCAAGTCAGGACCTATTGCTACTCTTGGTCCTTGATTCCCCGTCCTAATGACGTCCCCATTTGCGAGCACAACCTCAAGTCCAGCTACCATATCTTCGATCTTTCCGTAACGAGTTGAGTACTGTCCGGCTGACCTGCAAGCGACCCAGCCACCAACTGTTGAAAGGTCCATCGACTGAGGCCAGTGACCCAGTGTAGCATTATATTTTTCACGTAATGTATTTTCAAGTTCTGGTCCACTAGTGCCTGGGAGCACTCTTACAAGAAGTGATTCATCGTCAAAGTCAATAATTCCAGTCATCAATCTCATATCCATACTTACACCACCTGCAAGTGGTATTGCGGATCCACAGACTCCTGATCTACCGGCTACCGCGGTAACTGGAATTCTTTTTGAATTTAAGAGTTTTAGCGCACTTGAAACTTCATCTCTGTTTTTGGGGTAAATAACTAGGTCACATTTTGCGGGAGCAAAATCTTTAGTTACCCACCGTAAACTAAGTGGCCACCAATCCCGAGAAGTTTCATACAACGTTTCTAAAGAGTCATCAACTTTTATGCCAAGATTTTCAATATCTTGTTTCACTTCTTTTGGGACGGAAACTCGTTTAGAGTTTTCAATGCGCAGCACTAATTCTTCGTATGAAGTAGTAAAGTTGAGCGCAGGTGTTGGTTCGAACGGCAAAAAGTCCTCCTTAAGGGCTGCAATAATACGTTTAATTTGACTTTATCACTATTTGTTTACATAAACATTTCTCGCAGTTTGTACTCCTGGCAAGTGTTTTAATTAACAGCATCTTTACTTGCACGGAGACAAAAACTATTATTTTACGTAGATAAAAATTTATTAATTACCACTTCTTAGGCTCGAGAGTTCTTTTGTTGTCTTGTCAGTAAACAGTGTGATCTGATTCTCAATCTCGTCAGTTGACCAATTCAAAAGTTGAGCCATGAATTCAGCCACTGCCCTTGCTGATTTAATAGAACTTTCTCCATCGTGAAGCACAGCTCGGGTCCTTCTCGACATTATGTCGTCAAGTGTAAGTGCAAGTTCACTCTCTACGGCATACTTAACTTCGCAATACGTGTAAGGGAGACCAGGCACAATCTCATTTTTCAAAAAAGGATCTTTTTCAATTTGATTTAAAAGTTTATATGAAATTGACCCATACCGACTGTAGAGGTGATTGAAAAGAATCGCATCACTCATAGATGGCGGCAACGGATCTTTTGGAGGACTTCCAAGACGTTTCATTTTCGAAGTATTTTCAGCACCAACAAGTTTTTGAGCTTTCGTTTTAGATCTACGTGCTTTAATTCCTAAGTCTTTAATTACTTCATCTACAGTGTCTTGAGCCATTTTTCGATAAGTAGTTAGTTTGCCGCCAGTAATAGTTATAACGCCGGATTTTGACCTTGTGACTCGATGTTTTCTCGAGAGATCCTTAGTTTTTTCTGAACCAAAATGAGCAGTATCAGAAAGAAGTGGTCTAAGTCCTGCCCAAGTTCCGGTAATATCATCGAGAGTTAGGTTGGCTGTAGTTGCATCATTTACGGCATTTAAAAGGTAAGTAGCATCGTCCTCCTCGAGTTCTGGATTGTCAAAGCTTCCTTTGTAATCGGTATCTGTCGTGCCAATATAAGTTTCTCCTCCCCAAGGAATAACAAAAATAGATCTTCCGTCTTTTCTAACTGGCAAAACCGTTGCAATGTCGCACGGTAAGCGGTCAAATGGCACCGTAATATGGATTCCTTTAGCAGGTGTTATCGTTATATTATGTGTGCTGTCATCAATAGCACTGACCTCATCTGCCCAGACTCCGGTTGCGTTTACAATCTTTTTTGCTGAAACAGTTATCTCAGTGTTATCGCCTAAAGAAGAGACTATCTTGACCCCGGTGGCCTTTCCATCCGATCGTTTCTCAAATTCTTTGACTTCATAGTAAGTTGCGACCAGTGCACCATGTTCGGCAGCAGTTTTTGCAATGGTCAAAGTTAAGCGTGCATCATCTGCTTTTGCGTCGTAGTATAAAAATCCAGCAACTAAACGGTCTCGCTTAAGTGCCGGAAAATGGTTATAAGCTTCTTCAACTTTTAAACGCTTGTGCGGTTTGCCAATTCTCAAACCCCCAGTTAAGTCGTAGGCAACAAGCGCGACTGTATAGAACCTCGCTACAGTTTTATTGATGATTCCATTTTTCCCAAATATTGGAATCAAAAAAGGTAGTGGTTTGACCAGGTAAGGAGCGTTCATTAAGAGACGTTGGCGTTCTCTCAATGATTCATAAACAAGTAAAACTTCTTTTTGTTGTAAGTAACGCAAACCACCGTGCACCAACTTTGAAGACTTTGATGAAGTGCCTGATGCTATGTCACCTTTTTCGATTAGAACGGCATTAAGATTTCGAAGAGCAGCATCGAGCAAAACCCCTGCGCCTGTTACTCCACCTCCAATTACTATGAGATCAAATTCCTCACTTGACAGCCTTTTTTCAATTTCAGATCGATTACTTATTAAGCCCTTCAATTTGGACGTTCTCCATTCTTAACGCAGATTATCCCCTCAAAACTACCTTATCTCTATTTGCAAGTTCAAGTTTCATTTTTCAATGGTATGTATATGTGTGAAGGAAATGTTAAAAACTTACGTTTGTCATTAGAGAGTTACCTCATGAATCTAATTTAATCAGCAAAGCATCTTGCAACGTCATAATCTGAGGTAATAAAGCTAATATTTGCACTCGGTCCATAAAAGTTGCAGAGCCAGAAATTCTGTTTCAGTTGTGAGTGTTTTATTTATGGCAAGCAGAGAATTTAGAATTACGTAGCCAATAAATAAGAATGTGTCTAATGCCGAAGATGGAGTAGTTGATTTTAAAGATTTGGCGAGTGTCAATCCATGTCAGATTCTTCGCTCTGTTCTCAATTTGTATGTCAATCTGATTTTTAAACGCCTTAGTAGAAGTTTTGAAGAAAATTAAAGATTATTCGCTAAATTGGAGATATTAAGTACTAGATAGTTAGTTTTTATTTAACCGCGATTATTCACGGAATGATGAAAATTGGTGAAACTAGGACAAATTGAGCTATTCGATCACGATGTTCTTGTCGCTTTGCAAGCTTCTCGACT
>JAJYFT010000098.1:4467-8671 GCA_021790815.1 Actinomycetes bacterium | reverse complement strand
CGGCGAGTCACTTAGGACTGGGCGTGTAGAACTCAGTGGGAACAAAATTGAATCATTCCTTGACGCTTTTGGTCTTCAAGCAGCAAGTGCGACTCGACCCGAATTTGCGCTTCAATCGCTCAGCTCGGCTGGGCCATCAGCTAACTGACCGTTTATTATTTTTAACATCTCTTAATCTATTTTTTGAAGAATATCCTTACGCCTTTTAAAATAAACAAAAATACAGATTTTATGAGCAACATTTTCGTCTCCTTGTCTTTTATTTCGACAGATAATTAGTAATAATTAACCAACTAGCAACTTCGCAAACCAATAACTGTCAGACTCGCTTAAAATCATCTTTTTTATCATACATTTTCCCCAATTTCCAAAGTCCCTCAGAGGCTTTATTCATCAAACCTAACTCTCTTGCAAGTTTTCGTGGTTTCGCTGTTGCATCTCGAATCAAATCATTTGCCTCATCACTTCTTATGATTTCTCTATATACAGAAAATGGAATCTTATTGTCCCTTATAAATTTAAAAGATGGAAATACCATGAGCCTTACCATAATCGCCATAAGAATGGGAACCAAAATGGATAGAACAAACTTTTCTACCTTATTCATTCTTGGAACATCATGCCGTAGTGAGTTCCTTGCAAAGGAAATATGACGAGCTTCTTCTGTAACGTGAATTTTCATAATTCTGTTGACAATAGGATGACCAGCATTTTCCTTTAGCTGTTGTCGTTGCATGTAGTCAATTGGATCTTCACCACCTAACACAAAAAAGAAGAATAACTGAGGAGCAAAACCCTGAATGGGAAGAACTACTTTTTCTGCCAACCACTTCAAGTACTTAGGCATACCAGCGACATCTATATTGGATCTATTTACAAACTCTTGAAACATCATAGAGTGGTGAGATTCCTCAATAACTTCATGATGAATATATCTAAACTCTGATGACTGATTAGGAAGTCTAAACGCATGCGCTAAAAGTCCCCTCTGTAACAGATTTTCAAACTCCCAACCAGTTCTCATTATCGAAGCTATCCTTGCGAGCGCAATTCTTCTTCTAACTTCAACAGTTTGGTTTTGATACCACTTTGAATATCTAACTGGATCAATTTTCCAGCATTCCAGCCGTTCATCGTTTACGTCAATTTCCATGCCCTCTTCGTCCCATGGAACATCTATATACGCCTCAAAATGTTTATCAACCGACTGTTTGCTCAATCGATTCACTATTAAGTCATAGTTTTCCTTGGAAAGCATATTTTCTCCAACCGTTTCGGTTGGAAGTTCTACTGTTATTTCTGCCGTCATTTTTTACCTTTCTTTTAATTACACGCCTCGGAATTCCGATCGATTTAAAATGTCAGTCACTCGGGATGGAAGCATCCCATTAAGTACCCACCCCAGCCACGATTCTACTCCCACAGGCACTACAGCTTCATTTTTAAGCACCGCTCTTCTAACTGCCTTAGCTACGATTTTCGGCGAATGCCCTTTCCCAAATACTTTCTTTGCTTCTTCCATATCCTGGGATCTAGAACCAACATACTTCGTATTTACAATAATTGGAGTATTAATAATACCTGGACAGATTGCACTGACGCCAATTCCTAATTTAAACCAGTCAGCTCTCAAGCTTTGCGAAAATGCTAACACTCCAGCCTTAGACGTCACATAGGCTGACTCTGTCGACCTTGGGAAGTATCCAAGTCCAGAAGACATATTAACAATGTGACCTTCGCCAACTTTGGTCATTTCTGGTCCGAATGCGAGGCATCCATTTATAACTCCATTTAAATTTATACCTAAAATCCAGTCCCAATCATCTCTAGACATCTCAAGGAAGTGGCCAGTCATTGCAACGCCTGCATTGTTTACTAAGACTTTAGGAACCCCTACCTGAGATTTAATAGTCTCACTTAGCTCCTTCATCACCTCAAAGTTAGATACATCCCCACTGAATGCATAGCCCCCTACACCCGCTGCCGTTTTTTCAGCTGATTCAATATTTTTGTCAATTACTACTACAATGCTTCCTGAATTAGCAAACTCTTCAGCAGTTGCTTTCCCAATTCCACTGCCTCCTCCAGTTACAACTACAACCGCATCAAGTAAGTCGAATCGCGGTACTCCTCGTTTTTTTGACTTTCGATTTGAACTATTCACCATAATATACTGTATCAGTTTACACTGTTACAGTCAAATATGTAGTATAATAGTTTTTGTGGTTGAGCAAAATACTACATCCCGAAGGTTATTTGGCCAGTTTGAAGGTGCTGCTACTGTTGATGAAAACGAACATGTGTACAAAATCGATGAACTTGCCAATATTTCCAACACAACCGTTAGAAATATCCGTGCATACATTGACAAGAGCCTCTTGCCTCCCGCAAAAAGAATGGGAAGAGTTTCACTTTACTCAAACATTCACGTTGCTCGCCTCAAACTAATTTCAGACCTACTTGAACGGGGATACTCACTTTCAAATATAGGAGAGCTAATAACGGCTTGGGAATCAGATCAAAATGTTGGTGAAATACTCGGGTTGGAAGCTATATTGGCTGCACCATGGACTGATCGAACACCAATTACTTTAAGTGGCGAAGATTTACTTAATAAATTTGAATCTGTCATCGATCCAGATTCAATAATTATGGTCTTAGAAGAAGCAATAAATTTAGGGGTGCTTTCTGTTCAAGGGAACTCCTTTAAAGTGCTGGAACCTGAAATGTTAGAAGCGGGAATTACACTTTCAAAAGCTGGAGTTCCAATTGAAGCAACTCTGAGAACTGCAAAAGAACTTGAAAGCCTCTCTGACAAAATCGCGAAAATGCTCGTTGACTTGATCACAACTCATGTTTTTGATGTATTAGGCGAACCAATTCCAAAAGAAGAAATTCACAGAGTAACAGAGTTAATTAGCAGACTACGTCCAATTGCGAAAAGTGTTGTAGACATCTCCGTATCAAGGGCGCTAGAAAAACACGTAAGAAATGAGTTAGGCGAACGAGTCACCAGAGTAAAGACCGATAAAGAAGTCGCTTCTTAAAGATAAAAGATACAGGTCAAGGGACTTCAACATTTCTAACTATTTTCATTCATGATGCATTCCCTTTTTAAGCAAAGTCACAGTTTGGCTACGAGGCCACAATGCTATTACTTTCAAAAGATCCTACTCAGTCGGTACCAGATTAGATACTTTTTCCAAGTACCATCGAGCAAGTTTTTCTACGTCAAACTCACTAGCCTTATTCCGCGCCCTTTCTTTCATTTCACTCAGCAGCTCTGAATTTTTTGAAACATTTTCTAATGCTTTGTTTAAAGATTCTGCATTTCCAACTTCAAACAAGATGCCAGCGTCTCCAAGTACTTCACGATAGCTTCTCAGATCTGACGCGACTATAGCCAAGCCCGCCGCCATTGCCTCAATCAAAATGAGACCAAAGGACTCTCCGTAAAGAGATGGCGCAACCAATATATCGCTCTTACACATCATAGAGTAAAGTGCTTCATCGGTTAATTTACCAAGCCAACTGAAGCTAGTAGATCGATACTTTTGCTTAAGTTCTGCCGTCATCGGTCCTTCTCCAACAATACAAAGATTGAGTTTGCTCAAATCTTTTCCTCCCTCAACTACTGCTTTGAGAAGTACTTCTAGCCCCTTTCTTTCCTCATGTCTTCCAACAAAAACAGCTTTTACACTCATACTTGTCTCATCGGAGTTGTAAGTATTTTTCTCCATAGACTCTCGTTTAGCAACTGGCTTTGCCGCAGGACCTAAGCCTCTTTTAATATTGCTACTCATCTCGAAAGCCCTAATTGATTTAACGTCAACCGCATTATACGCAATATTTGTCTTAGTATTTAACACTTCACCTACAGTCTCATCTGCCGATGCACTTACGGAAACAAAAAAATTAATATTTTGCAATAAATACTTTAAAAGTGTGGCCTCAATTTTATAAAGCATATCAACACCTGACCTATGAAACGTTGCAACTACGGGTACACGTTTAGCTTTCATCAACGTTACCAAAGAAGGTCCAGGCACAAAGGGCTCATGAATATTTACCAAGTCAAAATCATCAGGTTTGATTTTAAAAATTGAATTGAATAATGTACTAGGAAGAACTCCCACAGGAGATACGGAACCATTTGCTCTTATTCCAATTGACTTTCCCAAATAAACAACGTCTAGCTTGTTTT
>JAJYFT010000098.1:0-4367 GCA_021790815.1 Actinomycetes bacterium | reverse complement strand
AAAAGTCTCACTTGATTTTGAACACCACCAATTGCGTCAACACCGTATGGACAAACGACAAGAATTTTCATTGCGTAATTTTATTTGCTTTTATCTTATACATGTCGATATCAGCAGCTTTAATTAAGTCATCTCGACCAATAACAGTCCCTGGTTCCTTGATACCAAGCCCAATGCTCGCCCTCAAAGATACCGGACACCCCTTAATTTCAATATCGTCAGTCAGCGCAGACAATATTCGTGCTCTAACTAGCTCTTCATCATTTCCGTCCAACAAACACAAAACTACGAATTCATCTCCTCCAAGTCTTGCAATCGAATCCTCTGGACGAACTGCGCTTTTTAGCCTGTCACCCACTTCAATTAATAGCTCATCGCCCACCAAGTGCCCATACTTATCATTTACATATTTAAAATTATCTAGATCTATTACAAACAGAGCTAATTTTACTCCATGTCTATTTGAAACTTCCATATAGTTTGCAATATCTTCATTGAACTTTAACCTATTGCCGATTTTTGTTAGCCCATCTTTTAAAGCGAGTTCGGCTAATTTCCGTTCATAGCTATTTCGTTCTGTTACATCATACATAGCAACGACTGCACCGATAAGTTCATCGTCTTTATCCTTTAGAGCCTGCGAGGTCGCTAAAATTTCCCTGTCTTCAACGTCTTTATGTTTTATAACAAGAGGCTGATCTTTTACATATTCACCCATCAATGCTCGTATGAGAGGGTTGTCATCTCTTTCAAGCTTCTTTCCGTCAACTTCATAAAGATCCGATGCTGTCGGAACTCGTCCGTACATTTTTTCTGGATCAGTGATGCCATGAAACTTTAAGCTAGCTGGATTAAAGAGGGTAAAGCGGCCTTCTGCATCAACTGCAACTATTCCTTCTTGCAAGTTATCAAGAAGAACCTTTAGAAACTCTTTATCTCGTTCAAGTGCTCGCAAGGCAGTTTTCAGTTGTTCTTTTGACGTGTGTTCAGCTGTAACATTTCTCATAGTTACCACAATTGCACCATTTAGTTCACTTTTACTAGGCTGCAAAAGTTTCATTGAGTTAACTCTCAGCCATATTTTCCCTGAATTTTTATGTTCAATTGCAAATAATGCGTCTTTAACTGGTAGTCCAGTTTTAAATGTTTTGATTACAGAGTGATCCTCAATCCCAATCTCAACTTCACCTTCATCATAAACAACTCCTCCCGTAGAATAGAACTTGTTTACGATCTCTTCATACCTCGTCCCAATTACATCTGATGCCTTAGCTCCAACAAGACCAAGTGCCGAAGAATTACACACTATTACGACTCCATTTTCGTCGACAAGCATGACGCCTTCAGGCAGAGAACCTAAGATTGACTCGTAGGTAACTTCTTCGTGGTTCGGTTTAAGATTGTGTTCGATCAATTCGATCACCGCCATCACCGCGATCACTTGGCCAATTTGGCTGAAATAAATGCCACTCAGTTGGATCAACTCTAATTAGGTCTTCTAGACTATAGGCGATTTCCTGTGTCACTCTGTAGATCTCTTTTCTTACGCCCTTACTCTTATCAATTTTAATAGGTGAATTAACCTTAGAAATAAATCCAGTTGGTCCACCTGCTTTTCCTGTATAGATACCAGCTGTTAAAAGATCTGCTCCATTTCTTAGAGCTAATGTAGCTGGTCCTGCTGGCAGAGTTGTCCTTTCTCCAAAGAATTCAACGTCAATACCTGTTCCATCAATGTCTCGATCACACAGTAGTCCAACAACTCCTCCGCTCTTTAGATGCCTAGAGAGTTTAACGGCTGTATCTGAACCATTGGGGAGCGCAGTTAACCCTAAAGCCCATCGTTCCTTCTGGAACCATTCAAACAGTCCTGGTTGTTCTAGCATTTCAGCAACTGTAAACATGGGATATCCTTGCCTTGCAAGCCAGGCCCCGCCAACTTCCCAATTGCCCAAATGAGCCAGAGCAATTACGACCCCTCTCTTTTCTCTAACTGCGTCTTTAATGTATTCGAAGCCCTCACACACAAGTACATTATTCAGTCGCGAAGGTGACCAATTTTTAACACGAGCACCTAAAAACCAGTAACGCGCATAGGACTTGTAAGTCTGTGCAACTAGTTCTGCTGCTTCTTTTTGCGAAAGATTTCTATCAAGCACCCGCTCAAGATTGCGTTTTACTAGTCTGCTTCTATCGCTATCTTTTTTTGAAGCCAACTGAGCACCAAGCTCGACCGCCCTTATTCCAATCTCCTCAGGGATAAACCTTGCGATCTTAGTACCATATTCAAAAACCGAGACAGTGCTTGGCTTAAATTTAGTGACAAATTTTAGTGACAAATCTTTTAGTGGCCAAATCCGTTTCTATTGGACCAAAACCTATCCCATGCACCACTTGGGGAGGTCTCTTTTCGACGTTCACTCAATGCTCGGCTACGTCTTGCTCCACGAGTTGATTTAGCTAACCTATTGCGCTGATTTCTCTGTAGTCGAAATTTTTCTCTAAGTGAATCATGGCTAGTTGCTCTGATCGAATCTTTGTCTTCTTTTCTCTGTCTAGCCTGTTCCAGCCAAATTTGAAATCGAGTCTCAGCATTATCAAGCTTCGTAGCCTGACTCCAGATTTTTTGAAATCTTTGGACAACGGTCACAAACGTAAGAACTGAAAGAATCCAAAGAATGGGAACCATAATTACGCCATTAAACGAGAGTGCAATCCCTAGGCCAATTAACCTTTCCGCCCTTTCCATTAACCCACCTTTCCCTGACATTCCAAGTGACTCTGCTTTTGCTCTTTGGTAGGAAACGAGATACCCAAGAACTAATACCAAAAGAGGCAAGAAAGCCTCGTGTGGATGTTTGGACGACGCTAAGTACCATGCCACTCCACCAAAAATTACGGTATCAATTATTCGATCTGTGAAACTGTCTAAATAAGCCCCTCTAACAGATGAACCGCCTCTTGCTCTAGCAACCGCACCATCCACAAAATCGGTTAGCCCAGATGCAGTAAGTAACACTATCCCAATCCATAGCTGACCTATTGAAATGGTCCATGCACATATAAGAGCTAGTGCAACTCCAAATATTGTTACTTCGTTAGGGGTAACCCCTATGTTAAATAAAAACCTCCCTAACGGGTTTGGTTTTCTTTTCTTTCCACCTTTAGTCGAAGTTTCGTCTAAGGTGCCATCCTCTTTTAGCTTACTCCGACGTCTTCCGTCTATCACGTTCTAATCATATCAAATATGACTAAGTTAACTTTGCCATTGTCAAATATTTGGACTAATACGAATAAATGTTCGATTTACGGCATCTTCCTGGAACTATTTGGCTGCTAGAATGCTATTTGGCTTAAATCCACTTCTTAAACGCATTAATGTTTCCTCAAGTGGCTCTGGCAAAACTCGAGTTTCAGCGATTGCGGTAATGAAACCTGAATCCCCCTGGAATCTTGGTAAAGCATGAAAATGTAAGTGATCTGGAATTCCAGCGCCAGCATCTCTTCCAAAGTTAGCTCCCACGTTAATTCCGCTCGGTGAATAAACATCGTTAATTGCGTCAACAATATCTTCAAGTAAAGCAAACATTTCGTTCTTTGTTTCTCGATCCAAATCAGATAGATTTGGAACATGATCTTTTGGCACAACAAGAACGTGTCCCGAACCATATGGAAATAGATTTAATATCACCATTGAGTTTTTAGAACGGTAGACAACGAGATTTTCATCGTCAAGATCTGAAGAGAAAATATCACACATAACACAAGCTGAACTATCTCCATCTTTTGGAGAGTTCTGGACCCACGACGATCGCCACCCCGCATAGAGCCTTTCAAGCGGCATTAAACATCACCTGGCATCTTATAGTTATCAATCTCTGATCTAATTATATTTATTATGTCGTCTTGCAAAACTCCTCTTTTAGGTTTATCTGTTCCTCGAAGATTGACCCCTACAGTGTCATTTTCACAATCTTCATCTCCGATCACAAGTATGTAAGGAAGCTTAAGCAATTTAGCCTTTCTTACACGCGCACCTAGGGGTTCAACAGCTTCATCTATGTCCATTACGACCCCTCTATCTTTCGCTCGTTTTATAAGTTCATATGCCTTGTCCTCATGATCGTTGCGCACTGGAAGTACTCGAGCGTGAGTAGTACAAAGCCAAGTTGGGAATTGACCAGCAAAGTGTTCGAGCAGTATCGCGTAAAATCTTTCAATAGACCCAAAGAGTGCTCTATGAATCATGTAAGGCTGGTGACGTTCATTGTCTTTGCCAACGTACTCCAACTCAAACCGCCGTGGAAGTTGGAAATCAACTTGCAGAGTCGAGAGCTGCCACCTTCGTCCAATTGCATCTTTTAGGT
>JAJYFT010000016.1 GCA_021790815.1 Actinomycetes bacterium | reverse complement strand
TTTGATGATGGTGCGATTCCATCTGCAGTACAAATTGTTAAAGAGGGATCACACGATATTGATTCTATTACGTCGTTTTGTGCCGTTATATTGCCAGAAGTAAAAGTCGTTCCATTTGAAGTATAAAAAATTGCTGGATTGCCAAAATAGTCGTCACCGGCAAAAATACAGCTTGAAACAGACGTGCAAGAAAGAGAGTTAATATTTGCAACCGTAGATGGAGGTGTAAGTTCAGCTACACTCGTGCCATTAAATGATAGAACTGTAGCACCACCACTTGTATCGCGCCCAACAATCATGCAAAAGGTTTGGGTTGAACAAGAGACACCAAAAATACTGAGGACATCAGAGGGAAGCGCAATTGACGAAAAAGAAGCACCTTCATTTGTAGTTTCAAGTAGCTGTGGCATACCATTACTCCCAGTTGATGAGACTAAACATTCTTGGCTCGAAGGGCACGACACCGAATTTGGAGCAAAACTAGTAGCAGGCAAGTTTCCGCTGTACCATTTTGACGCACTTAAATAGTAAAAGAATGGAATTGAGGCATTGGTGGTACCTACGGTTCCACAGAAATTATTGGAAAAACATGATACGCTTTGAAAAGTAGAAGGGCTAGTTGGATTCAAACTCATTTGCCAGCTACCCCCAAAATCAGTAGTTTGCATTACTGCCCCTTGTGAAGATTTTGAAATGCCTAAACAAAAAGATTGATCAGGACAACTTATTGAAGAAATTGCTTTGTAGCCAGTTGATTGATTTGAAATGGTTGCGCTCACACTATCGATACTGCCAATCTCAGCATTCGATGACGTACTCGAACCAATAAAAGTGCAGTCAGTAGTCGGAGCGTTCGGCGCACATGAAATATCGCTTACTTTAAGCAATGGCGTGTCTATTGGTATGGGTGAAAACACGGTTGAACTAGATGACCCTTCAATAACCGCACTTTCGTTTGAGTCCTGACCAGCAATTGCGCAAATAAACGATGCTGACTCAGGTGCACATGAAATAGCATTTAAGGTTTGAAGGGATGATTGTAGTTGCAATTGTGAAGACGTCACAAAGAAATTTGATGAGAATCCTAAATAAGCAGCATTTTGATATGTCATTCCAATCAAGTAACATTGTGTAAGAGAGACACAGGAAATTCCAGCTATGGAACCGAGATTTACGGTATTAATAGTGATCGTTCCACCCAAGTTTGAAGTAGTTAGCACATAAGGAATGCTTGATGAATCAAGTCCAATAAATGCACACTCGAAAGAGTCAGCTATACACGTAGCTCCAGTTAGCTCTAAGATTTGTGATGGGATTGAAATAGGAGTAAAAGACGCACCACCATTGGTAGTTAGATAGACAACGGGGTTTGCATATATATTAGATCCAAGAAAAATACAAGTTGACTGGGTCGTACATGCAATTGCAGTATAAAGCCGAATATTTTGGGGACTATTGAGCGAAGTGAACGTTGCACCGCCATTTGATGACGCGATTAATTCTGAGGTGGCGGTGGATGGCATTTCAACCGATCCAAAACATGTAGTTGTGGAAGGGCAAGACATTTCATTTATGTTTCCAAATGAAGAGTTAGGCGTGTAATTATTCAGAGATGAATATATGTAGGTGCTTACTGTTCCAATTCCTTGACCAGTGGATCCGCCAACAATACACTCCGCATAGTTAGGACAACTAATAGCATCGTAACTTTCAGAAGCATTCGATACTTGCCAATTGGTCTGGATAGAAGAATTGGCGAAATTCTTCAAAGTTGATGGGTAAGATGGGACGATTAATAGTGCAAAAACCACAAGAATTGAGAAAAAAGAACGACTAAAAGATTTTAAAATTATACCCATTTGCTTAACCCTAAGTGCTCTCTTAATAAGACAAAGTAAGAATCTGCGGAAACAACCTCTATGTTGGCTGAAAAATTCGCCAAAGTTGTATTTAGTATAGTTGGTGACATAGTCCAAGATGACAATCCAACGGAGTGAAATACTGGACCATTTCCGCTGTAATTAGAAGTTATGTTGCTCAATGTATCACTTAGCTCAGTCTGTGATGAAACTAAAATGCCTGTTGAAGCGGGTAAGTTTGATCCAAGTATAGAAACTGACTCACTTGTATTCCAGTCAAAAAGGACACCTATAGGATTTAGAATTGATTCATATGCGCTTGCAGCAGGAGATGGAATTGGAATGGGTGATCCCTGAGGGTGATTTAAAACGTTATATACTTCAATTCCTAGCTGCGAACAGTATGAAAGTGTTTGATTTAAATAAGTACTAATTTCTACCTCAGGCCAGAGTGAAGGATACATGTATCCTGCCCCACTTGGTCCACAAACAAAGTAATCATTCGTTGTTTTTGTAGAAAAATAGTGAGAAATTATAGTTGGTGCAATGTCTACGGCTACCGGATCAATAGTCCAGTTACAAGGTGTTAAGCCCCTTTGAGGGTCATCCCATATTACTCTCATGTGGTGCTCCATGTACTGTAAGTTGTCTCCTTCTGTGAAGGTAAATGTCAAGTAGATTTTATTGGCTAACGTTGCACTTGTATTTGAAGCTTGTACGGGAGTCGAAGCCCGAATGGCGCTAAGGACTGACATGTTAACAGCAGAGTCTGAGGTGATTACTCTAACTGATTCGCTAGAAGTCAAACTTACCCCACTGCTCTCTCCCCCTGATGATCCTTCATCAAACCACCCCATATATACGGCACCTTTGTCTGCGAGTGACAGTATTTTTTGTGCAAGAAGCCGTTCATTTTCGTCCAATGTATTTAAACGAAATACGAAAGAATTTGTAGCTATTGCATAGTCGCGGAGAAATGAATTAGGACTAATAGGTCCAACATTGTTTATTGATGCTTCATCAAAACTGCCAAATTCGCTTACTCCTAGGACAGTTGGATTTCCTGTTGGATAAAATGGCGCTATTCCACAGAGAATTCGGTGTTGGCAATATTGCCACAGTTCTTCAAGTGCAAATTGGTAGGCTTCAGTTTTAGAGTTAAATCGGTTAACGTAGGTCTCTCTCTGCAAGAGACCAGTGGCCTTTGAAACTGCACTTAATAGGTCTGGCGAAACTATTAACTCAGATGCGATTGAGGCTCTAGTAGTTGCAATGTTTACAGTATCTATCAAGTTGGGGTCGTAAACAACTAAACCGGTGGCAACAGATCTATGAATATTAAACAGTTCCCACGGACTCGACAAAAAACGATATGGAATACCTAGCTCCTCTAACCACGTTAGGCGACCTTCTTCATCTTCTTCAAGCAAATAAATGGATGGGTTATCTTTGTTCACCAGGCCTTGGAGCGAGACGAAAAGAAGCTGTTCTTCTTCCGATAGCCCAATTATTGTCGCAACATCTAATGAGGTTGCATCAGAAAATGATGGAAGTAACTTGCCGTTTGACCAGGTAACGCCAGATGAAACAAAACTGTCTGCTGAACCACTCGGATTGTCCAGCCATCTTGACAGTTCAAAGCCAGAGTAAGAAGCAAGCGTAATACCAATTGCACTTCCCAGGAACTGTCTCCTTGTCATTTTTGATTTCATTGCTATATATTTTAGTGAGCACGCGAGGATCATTTCATGCAGCTTACAAACAAAGCAGGTTAAAATGTGGCAAATTAGGGAACGGCAGAAAGCTCGTTAAAGTTATATTTGAAGGCAATGCAAATGAGTTTATTAGATTATGCAGTCTAACTAATAATTTATTAATCAAAGTCAATTTGATGTACCAAAAAGTAAGTTAAACCAGGTTAATAGGTTCAAAACTCTGGTTGAAGGACGTAGTTGTAGTTGGATATTTATTAATTGTGAGTGTACTATTAGCTGCAAAATAAGGATAGTGATTCCCAAAGAAAACATATTTACGCATGAAATTCTTTACTATTTGTGTTGAACGTCGTATTATGAGAATTAGTGGATTTACAAATTTATTTGTGATTCGCTTAAGACTGGAGTAAACAAATGACAGACCAAAGCGTTGAAGTTAAGAAGAAAGTGCTGACTCGGGAACTTACGTCCTACCCAACAGGGGCTCGACGAACGATGTATCTATTATTAGTAATTCTTGGTTCCGTTGTTCTTTGGTATCAATACTATGTGCCGACAAGTGTAGCGACAGTTGTTTTGCCTCAATTTCATATGACGTTCAAGTATTACGTATACATAATAGTAATTGCAAATGTAGCGGGAGTTCTTGCCGCTTTACTGGGTGGACTTGCAGATAAATTTGGTCGTGCCAACATAGTCATTGTCGGTTTAGCAGTTGTTTCGGCAATTCAAACCTTTATGATCCCAAATGCAACCAGTAAGACAATGTTTGCAGTAGGAATAATTCTAGTGGGATTTTTTGAAGGTGTTGTTTTAGTCGCAACCCCTGCTCTTGTTAGAGATTTTACGCCTCAACTTGGTCGGGCTTCGGCAATGGGGTTTTGGACATTGGGTCCAGTCGCAGGTGTTTTAACTGCTTCATTGGTAGCTACTCATACACTTGCTGCAACTTCTACAGACTGGCAAAGGGAATTCTTAATTTCAGGAATTAGTGGAATTGTAATTTTTGTTATATGTGGACTATTTCTACGAGAGTTGTCTCCAGCAATTCGTGACCAATTGATGGTTTCATATAAAGATCGTGAGCTAGTGGAGTTAAGAGCAAAAGGAATTGATATCAAAGAAGCTACTAAAAACCCTTGGGGACAAATGATCAAGCCCGAGATACTCCTTTCTGCATTTGCTATTTCTGTAATGTTAATAATTTTCTATACGGCATCGGGGTTCTTTCCAGTCTATTTCACCACCGTATTTCAAAAGAACGGCTTAAATGCATTTTCGTTGCAACAGGCTAATGGAATTGATACTTGGATTTGGGCAGCAGACTGTATCTCACTTGTTGTTTTTGGTCTTTTGTCGGACTTACTTAAGGTAAGAAAGCCGTTTATGTTTTTAGGTGCAATTGGTGCGTTGGGGTCTCTGGGAGGATTAATCATCCTTACGTCAGAGCCAGGAACTGGTTACTACACGTTGGTAGCTATGACTGTCGCTCTGTTTGCTTTTTTAGGTATGGCATATTCGAGTTGGATGGCTGGCTTTACGGAAACTGTTGAAGCAAGAAACCCAGCGTTGGTGGCAACTGGTCTCGCAATTTGGGGAGGTTTACTAAGGTTTATAGTTGCTGCCTCTTTGTTTGTATTGCCATTTGTAGTTAGCTCGACGAACAGTGTCGTTGATAACCAGCAGTACGCACAGTATGCGCCGAAAGCTCTTCAAATCGAAAAGCAGTATGGACCACTTATCAAAATAGTTGAAAACAACCAAAAATTATTTAATCAACTTTCTGCGACTTCCCCAACGAACAAGGATTATCTTACCTTAGTAGGGCAAGCAGCAAAGGCATCTGGGGGTCTTAATAATTTGATTAAAATAAGCAAGATTAAGCCTCAGCTTGAGTATCTCCAAACTTACGCACCATATCTGATACCTCTTCAAAATGGTCTTCAAGAGTCAGGCCATCAATGGGAAGATTGGTTTTGGATTTGTTTTGGGGGAATTGTACTGTTTATTCCATTTATTTTCATAATGAAAGGACGTTGGAATCCTGAATCTGCTAACAGAGATGCAGCGGAGCATGAGAGGTTTATAATAGCGGAGCTAGCTAATTTTCGTGCCGCTAATTTATCCTAAGTTTCGAAATTTCAAGAGATTTGGTGTTGGAATGTACTTTATTTTGATGATTGAATAGTCTTTGAGTAGCCAAAATGATGCGGTCAAAACTCCACGAAGTACACGAAGTAGTTTATTTGTGGATGGGCTAAAGCAACAATTTTCTGAATCAGAGAATAAGTATGAATTTGTTTTACGACGATGTACTATAGTCCTCGTGTTTTTATCATTGACGGCTTATTTTCCATTGGGTTACGCCCCAAGTTATTCGGGACACCAGGCAATAGATTTTTTAATTGCTGGCCTTTCGCTACCTGTAGTGTTTTTTAGATTAAGGACGGGTCAGTTTCGGACTCAGGCTATATTTGGGATCTTATTTCTATGTTTATCTTTGTATTCAGCGCTGACATCTGGTGAAGATTATATTGGAATATTCGGCCATTATGTAATTGGAGAAGGATGGATTTTTCAGGTATCGTTAATTGGCGGCTGGGCATTAGGGCTCTCTTTTTTTGAAGATGAGAAATGTTTAAGCAGCCTACTTAAGGTGATTGTTGTTGCAGCTTTAATTAATGTCTTTGTTCAGATTGTTCAGAATGTTGGGATTTCTTTTAACTTCCACCTGCCAGGTATTGGAATTCAACCGAACGCTGGAGCTCCAGGTCTTATGGGAGATCCAGTTTATTTGGCGCCACTGTTGGTTTCAGCTCTCGTCATTGTACTTTCAAAGGAAAGACTCCCGACCGTGTTTCGTTTTGGGACAATACTAATGTTAAGTGATGGAATAATGCTAACTGGTGATAAGCTTGCTATTCTCTTCCTTATAGCAATTTCCGTTTATTTGTGTTTGAGAGTGTCAAAGGTAAGGCTGTTTCAATTTATAACAATGCTTCTGGGGGCAGTATCTGGGTATGGAGTAACGCATTTATCACAAAGTAATTCGGTCGTTGCAAGAACTTCATCTGCAGTGATGAGTTCCGCAATTCCGGGACGTATTCAAATTTGGAAACTTGGTATTTCTGCTGCACAGAAAAAGTTGTTATTTGGATATGGTCCTGGTGGTGTTGTGAGAGCAGTAATGCCACTGAGTAATTTTTTAACTTCTCGTACGCCGTCATTGATTGCTGACGTTCATAACATTGTCTTAAACTATCTTGTTGAAACTGGCATTGTTGGATTACTGTTTATTTCATTGTTTTTTATAATTGGAATTGTAAAGGGGGAAGGGACTCTTTTGCTAATCTCATTGGTATTTCTAAGTTTTACGATAATTGAACCTACAAACCTAGGAATTACCCCTGTTATGTTCGTAGCATTGGGTGCAAGCGCTTCGAAACGAAAGAGGTTGCCAGGGAATAAGCTATCGATCTCTTATAAGCTCGTAAGCCTAGTTTCTCTATTTGTGTCGGTTATGCTTGCTCTTTCTATATTGGTTGCTGATGACATGCTTGAGTTGTCGCAGAAGCACCTACTTGAGATGAAGGTTACCGGAAGTACGGTGAACTTAAATAATCAGTACGTCAAGATCCTTAATGAAGTGGCTCCCTATACGTCCACTTCTGCTCAGTATTATGCACAGTACTATGCATTTAGAGCATCACTGGGCCAAAAGTCTCTTTATGTTAATGCAATAGATGAAATGAAGATTGCAATTTCCCGAGACCCTGCTAACCCTGTTTTATGGTCCACATTGGCAGTGTATGAATCTGCGGAAGGGAATTTAGTCTTAGCCGAGAATGATTATAAACAAGCTCTTAAATGGTTTCCAAATTGGCCAGCATCAATATCAGGATTATGTTCTGTCGAACACACGCTTAAGCAAAGCAACTACGGATATTACTGTAAAATAAAAAACTTAGAGAATCCAACCAGTACATAGGAAATCACCCAAACAGATGGCGAGTATACTAGCGTATAAATAGGACATGCATGATCTACACTACCAATGGATCAGCTGTGAAAGTCCAATTAAATAGCTTGGTTTTCTTATCATACTTGACTATGAATTAGCATTTTAGTCATAAGATGGTCTCTGACGTTGCCATTTTTTATTCTTCTACGTTGAAGTATTGAAAGGACATTTGAACTTGATTGACCTATTTGCATGCGGTGATATGTAATGAGTCGTATGGAGAGTAAGGTTTCACAAGCTGTTTCTTTAATCGCAAGTCGTACTTATTTAACAATCTTAACAACAAAGAAGTAATGCTTCAAATTGTTAAGTAGTTATGTGATAATTCTAATTGAATTTAAATCATTGTTTTTCCCTGAGATAGTGTCGTGACGGACTTGACAAGACCTCATACTTCCCTAGTTTTAGACACTTCGCTATTCTTCTATTCACATATTTTAAACGCATGTCAGCTTTTCGCTGATAGGTGCCCCACAAACTATATACGTTTATTTGAACAATTTGCTTGGTGAATAGTTAATTCGGGGATCGTATCCGCCAGTTTCGGATGTCTCAAACCTGTCACGAGATCTTTTCGTTGCAACCATCTCTGCGCATAGAAAACCTGCTAGTTCTCTTGCAACAGCTGTAATTTGCAACATCGGTATTTATCTTGGAGGTAGCTAATTTCCACTAACGACGATTAAGACGTTTCTGATCATTATATGAACGCTCTATAGTTTTAATACTTGCTTTTTCTTGACGTTTTTTGAGTCTTTGTCCTACATCTGAGCGATGTCGGTAACTCCAAGATGACTCTATTAGTTGAGTCCTTTCCTGATAATTACCTCAATGGGAGGAGGTCCCACTAGGTTTAATTATTCCAACGCTTTAACCGATTCAACACGTACTATCCCCATGAAAGAAGAAAGGCCTCCGATCCCTAAAATCGACCCACACCTATGCCTGGAGGCCCGTAAAACTTAGTACCAGTTGGGTGCAGTTACTATTTTGAGAGGCATTTGCCATCAGTGCTCGGCGAAGATCCGCCTGGGCAAATAAGGGTTGTTTTGGGGGATATAGGAAGAATGACGGGTTTGCGAGGAGACTGAGAAAAGTTAAAATCGTTAATTAAGTTACCGAGTTGGCTGGAACTTTCTCTTACGTCTGGTCTGTTATCTGGACGCCCATCAGTTTTTGGGTTTAAAGTTTCTCCAGAGAGAAAGTCATCTTCGATAAACTTGAGGTATGCATCAAAGCTAAGTTGCTGATGATCGATATAGCCGGCTTTGGCGTAAGGGCTTATAACTAGACCTGGTACCCGAATTCCGTAACCTAAAGCATCGACTGTCGGCGGAACGACGTTGTCGTAGAAACCTCCCCAGTCGTCCCAAGTAATAAAAATTGCAGTTGAGTTCCAGTCGGGACTTTTCATAACCGCATTTACAATGCTTGTCACATAAGACTGACCGACGCTTACTAGTGCGGGGGGGTGTTCGCTGTCTGTAGCATCTGGAAGAACCCAAGAAATCGCGGGCAGATTTCCAGATTTGGCCGCAGAGTAAAAGTTACTGAGATCTTGAATGTTTTTATCTTGTTTATCTTGATGAACATCCGTAAATCCTGGCAGTACGTTCCAAATTCTAGGTACACCCGTTCTTGAGGGGGTTGCAGCTGTTATGTGTTTGGTACTTCCAGAGTTACTGGTACTATCGGAGTTGGCACTACCAGAACTTAGAGCAGAGCGTTTATCTGAGTGAAGTTTACCAAGCTTAAGTTTTGAAGAAGCTAGAGGCACTGCACCGTTGTCCAAATACCAGGACCAGCTTATATTGTGTTTGTGTAGCAGCCAAGTAAGTTCAGTCCAACCGTAGGGAGTAGGGTCAGATTTACTGGCTAAATTCGGATCCACAGCACTTACACAACTTTTTGGACTGTTAGGATCGGTACAGTTAGCCGACCAACCTGACACCAAGTAAAGATGAGATGGAAAACTCCAAGAGTGAACTGATTCGAACATATGGTCCTGAAGGACGAAATCATTTGCGTATGTCCAATAATTTGGAATATCTGACTGCGTATGATATCCCATCACGTCTATTGCGTTTGAATTTGTACAAGCCGGGTTTGTTGGAACCAAACAGCCTCTTTTGCCGTTTTCTGCTTGAGTTATAAAACCGTTCATTTTACCGCCATTAATATCAGCAACCGAATTTACGTCATTGTGCGGTCCTCCACCATTTTCATCCTGGTGATCTGGATACGGCTGAACGCAAGTTCCTGTGCTTGGATTATTTACACAAACATTAGGTTTGCCATTTTTCATGGGTATGCCCAGAGCTCCAGGGTATGTGCCAAAATAGGAGTCAAAGGAGCGATTTTCTTGGAAAATTATTACTACATGGCGAATTTTTTGAATACCATTTAGTGAACTTGCTGGAGAGGTGCTACAAGCAGATAACAGAGAGGCAATTAAAATAAAGCTTAAAATCAGACTAATTCTAGATGAGGTTTTGTAATTTAACATATTTTTTTCTAAAACTTAGTTTAGTCTGCATTAGTATGCCGAATAATGGAGCTATGCCGAAATCTTGTGTTTGGGAGTATAAATTCTTGGAATATTTCATTTGATTTATTGAGTAGGTTCCCTACTTAGTTGTTGTAATTTTATTGTAGTACTGTTTTAGCTTTATTTCTTGTTTTTGGGCGCAAAAGACTATTCTGGTGTAGTTGATTTACGTTATTGATACCCGACTAAGTGTTAAGTTTCTTGTTTTTCTACTTTAATTCCGTCTTTAAATTCAACTGAAGCAATTACATCAGCAAGTATTTTTGGAGCTGAAATTGTTTTACAAGATCTTTCTGCTTCTTTTTCTGTTTGAAATATCATTGACATCGCACTATCTTTTGAAGAGGCTCATTGAGACACACTGGAATTTATGAAGACTCAATTTATAATGTTCAGACAACCTCTTCGCCCTTATTTATTCCATCATAGTAATTTGTTTTAAGCTCTATAGGTAAAATGAAACCACAAGTACTGTTAAGACGTTTTTAGTTGAACCAATGCACACATGAAGCATTAGCCTTTTTAGTTGATGTTGTGGAAGAGCGAGACCATGAAAATTATTGTGTAAACACTTCTAAGTACAATTTTAGAAAAGGAGTGTAAATGACACTAAAAAACAGTACAAAACTAGACGTCCAGATAGGTGATGATGAGCCTGATCTGGTAGAGCTGTTCAGAGCTATGTTCAACTCTGAAATCGGCAAGGAAATTATCAAGAAATCCAACCCAAAATCACTGGATGACTTGGTTGGAAAAGGTAAAGTGATGGCCCAGTTCTTGAAACCTTTTATCGAGGAGATTTCAAAAGCAGAGCTAAGTGAGCACTTAGGCTATGAGAAGCATTCAATTGATGGATACAACTCAGGTAACTCCAGGAATGGGTCTTATAACAGGAATGTAAATACCTCAGAGGGCCCAGTTGAAATACTGGTTCCAAGGGATAGAAACGGAGAGTTCAAGCCACATCTTTTGGATGCCTTTAAGAGGAACTCCCCTGAGTTTGAAGCCAAGATAATGGCACTTTATGCAAGAGGTGCCACAACTAAGGATATTGCTGATTTAGTGGAGGAAACCTATGGAGTTGAAATATCTGAGAGCTTTGTATCTGACATTACCGATAAGGTCTTAGACCTGCAAAAAGAGTGGCAGTCAAGGGAGCTTTTAACCACCTATGCATTTGCTTATTTGGATGCAATCCACATACCTACAAGGATTGATGGCAAAGTTGGGAAAAGGGCTCTTCACGTGGTATTAGCTTATGATTTAGAGGGACATAAAGAAGTACTTGGTCACTATCTCTCACATGAGGGAGAAGGGGCTAAATTCTGGCTCTCAGTGCTTCAAGACCTACAGAACCGAGGAGTAAATGACATACTAATTATCTCTGTAGATGGTCTTAATGGGTTCAAAGAAGCAATAGAATCAGTATTCCCAGAAACTCTGGTGCAAAGGTGTGTAATCCATGCAATTCGCAACTCTTTGAAATACGTCACCATGAAAGACAGGAAGGCTTTTATGGAAGGTCTCAAACCGGTTTACAGGGCAACAACCAGAGAGGAAGCATATGCCAAATTAGAAGCATTATCAAAGCTATGGAATGACAAGTACCCAATGGCTTTAAGAGTCTGGTTTGACAACTGGGAGGAGCTAAGCCTTTACTTTGACTTTTCTCCTCCCATTAGAAAGATGATCTATACGACCAATCCAATCGAATCCTACAATTCAATTCTCAGAAAGTACACAAGGAATAGAAAGTCATTTCCCACTGAGGAATCACTTCTAAAAGTTGCATACTTGGCAGCTAAAACTGCATCATCAAAATGGGGTAAACAACGAGCAGAATGGCAGCTGATTTTAAACCAGTTAGCCATTCAATTTGAAGGGAGGGTATAATAGAAAAACAAGAGTAAATACAAACTAATGAATCAAGGTGTTTACACATAGATTCTCATAGTCCCGAAAGACTTTCAAAAAGACGACCTCCCTTTTGAACTATTGGTTGCCTTCTCAAGTGCGTTGTCACTCACTTTCAAATGAACCTGTATCAGACTTTCAAGTACAAACCGTAAGAATCACTCATCAGTTTCATCCTCTCTATAATCAGGAGTTTGAGTTCCTGCTAATTAGCGATGTGACATGAATCAACCCACTATAATAAGGAATATCCCACGTTTTCTAAAGACAGAGGTCTGGGAGACCATACATTTGGTGGAGGTGGCGGGAATCGAACCCGCGTGCTCTAGCGTATTATCAGGTTTTCTCCGAGCGCATCTGATTTAAAATCACTGTAAAAACAATCAGCAGTTGTTTACAGAGTTTTGCTCTTTAATTTCCCCTAATAGCACAGAGCAACTCTAATAGGGTAGTACTATTTGTCGACATCCTATGTACCTATAGTACTTAAGCACATAGAACGTTGCAGCTTAGTTAAGCTGCAATTGCGAGCGGTTGCTCGGCATTTATTTATTTTTCCGACTCTTTAACGTGGATTCGGAGACCACGGCTCGCTTTCTCTGTCTTTACGTCTAAAGTCGATACCTTTCACCCCCAGCTTCCTATTGGAGGCTTTCTCCAATACATAAAGTTTACCATTTTATTTGATGACTTAGGCTTAATTTATTTTCGGAAGTGCACTAACCAAACTTTTGGATTCGTCACCGTGGGATACCTTATCTATGCACGTTCTTAAAGTCTCTTGCGGCTTCACGCATTTGATCACGTTTTGTTATTGCTTGTCTCTTATCATAGGTTTTTTTCCCTTTAGCTAAAGCAATTTCAACTTTTACAAGCCCACCCTTAAAATACACTCTAAGTGGAACTACCGTTAAATGAAGTCTTTCAACTTCATTTTTAATTTTTGCAATTTCTTTTAGGTGCAAGAGAAGCTTGCGTCTTCTATCAGGTTCTGATCTCCCAAACCCGATGGCATGGACGTAAGGAGCAATATGAGCTCCAATTAAGTAGGCTTCACCGTCAATTACTCGGCAGTAAGAGTCGGCAAGGTTCAATTTCCCACCAGTTCTCAGAGATTTTACTTCTGAACCAACTAGTGCTATTCCGCACTCAAACTCCTCAAGAATTTCATAGTTATGGCGAACTGACCTATTTGTTGCGAGTACCTTAACAAAGTTTTCGCTAGAATTTTTTTTAACATTAGTTTTGGCAGAGTTGGCCATATATAGAAAGTAGCCCGAATTTAGATGCTCGTTTTAACTAAATCAATACTAGAAGCGATTTTTGCGCATGCACTTCGGGAGTATCCACTCGAATCTTGTGGGTTGATAGCAGGAGAATCTGGCAATGAGAGCGTGGTCAAAAGATGGTATCCAACTTACAATACAGCCCAATCTGCCAGGTATTATACCGTTGAACCTAGAGAATATCTTAAGATTGAGAGAGAACTAGATAGTTCTAATTTAGAGGTTACTGGAGTAGTACATAGCCATACACACAGTGACCCATATCCTTCGGTAACCGATGTAGAAAATGCCGTAGATCCGTCATGGCACTACCTCATTGTATCGCTGAGATTTGAAAAACCAGTCTGTCGATCTTTTTTTATTTTAAATGGGAACATAAATGAAGAGGAATTGGTTGTCATAAAGTAGTAAAATATAACTAAAATAGTCAAGAATAGGATTTTATGTATTTTGGAGTCCTTGAAAGTTAAAGGAGATGTTGTGACTGTTGAAGTTCGCCTTCCAACTGTTTTAAGGCAGCATGCTAATGGTGAGAAGAGTGTCATGGAAGAAGGTGCGACGATTGGCGAGGTTTTGTCTAACTTAAGTCAACATTTTCCGGGAATGAATGATCAGCTCTTAACCGCCAGTGGAGAGTTGCACAAATTTGTAAACGTGTATTTAAACGATGATGACGTTAGATATTTAGATAAATTGGACACAAAAGTCGAAGAGACTGATGTAATTTCAATACTTCCCGCTGTGGCAGGTGGAGATGTCTAATTCACTTCTTTCAACGCGTCAGGTAGCTGCAAATGTCCTAGAACTTATTGGGAACACTCCTATGGTAGACATAAGTGAGTTGAGCCCAAAAAGTACCGTAAAAATTCTCGTCAAGTTAGAAGGGCAGAACCCGGGAGGCTCGATTAAAGACAGAATCGCGCTTTCTATGATTGAAAGTGCAGAAAAAGAAGGACTTATAACTAAAGGTCAAACTTTGATTGAGCCTACGTCTGGAAATACCGGGATAGGGATGGCGCTCGTTTCTAGAGTCAAAGGGTACCATCTAAAAGTTGTACTTCCTGATAATGTTTCAACTGAAAGACGTCAACTATTGAAGATTTGGGGCGCTGATATTATTGATTCGCCAGGTTCACTTGGTTCAAATGGAGCTGTTCACTTAGCAAGAGAGCTAGCGAATGAGCATCCAGAGTGGGTATTTCTTTATCAGTATGCAAATAGGGCAAACCCAAAGGCTCACTATGAGACCACTGGGCCTGAAATTGTTAGAGACTGTCCTGAAATCACTCATTTTGTTGCTGGACTCGGAACTTCAGGTACATTGTTAGGGGTTGGCCAGTATTTGAAAGACTATAACGAAAGTATCCAAATATGGGCTGTGGAACCACCAGCAGGCGAAATGGTTGATGGACTTAGAAGTCTAGATGATGGTTATATCCCTCCAATCTTTTTGGAGCTAGGTGGGCCCAGACTACTTGATCGCAAATCAATAGTTGGCCCTCGTGAGTCCATTATTTGGACTAGGAGGTTAGCCGAGCTTGGAATTTTTGCTGGAATTTCAACTGGTGCTGCAATGGCTGGAGCTATTAAATGTGCAAATAAAATTGAAAGTGGCACAGTTGTGATCATTTCTCCTGATGGAGGATGGAAGTACCTTTCGAGTGGCGCCTGGACAGATGATCTTGATGAGGTCGAAGAGCGAGCAAGAAATACAATCTATTTTTAGCTATTTGTCGCATCTGCGATATTCTATAAGTAGTGGATAATCGCCCAATTGGAATGTTTGATTCAGGTTTTGGTGGCCTTACAGTCTTGAGGGCTTTAATTGATGTAGCGCCTAAGGAAAATATTATCTATGTAGGCGATACTGCTCGCTACCCATACGGATCAAAACCTCTTGAAGAGGTGCGCGGTTATTCAATCGAAATCGCAACCCGTTTGGTAAGCGAGTTCGGCGTAAAAATGGTGGTAGTAGCTTGTAATACTGCTTCATCTGTAGTACTCGATACACTTTCTAGTACTCTTGAAGTGCCAGTCATAGGAGTTATTGAACCAGGAGTAAGAGCAGCCTTAATTGCAACGAGTACAGATCGCGTAGGAGTAATTGGTACGGTTGGAACTATATCTTCTGGTTCATATCAGCGAGCTTTTGTAGATTACAACATCAAACTTACTTGCGCAGCTTGTCCTGGTTTTGTCGAGTTTGTCGAAAGAGGGGAAACGACTGGAGATGAAGTGCATGTGCTAGCAGAAAGACTACTTCAACCAATAATTGAGGCTGATGTAGACACATTACTCTTGGGATGTACGCACTATCCATTCTTAGCAAGAACAATATCGGATGTCTTGGGCAGAGAAGTAACACTTGTATCTTCAGCAGATGAGACAGCATTTCAAATAGCGAGAGAGTTGGAAAATCTAAATTTAGATAATCAGGCTCAAGATGGTGGCAAAGTCAACTTCTATTCATCTGCAAGCCCAGAATATTTTGCCGAGATAGGCCAAAGACTCTTAGGATTTCCCATTGATGACGTCATAGCTTGGTAGACTGATTTTTTATAGTTAGAAAGGTAAGTTCATCAGGGAATGTTTGAAAGAAGCAATTCAAGACCGTACGACTCGCTGAGACCTGTTACGTTTGAAAGGGATTTTACAACTCAAGCACTTGGATCGGTCCTTATTGGAATGGGCAAAACAAGAGTGTTGTGTACTGCGTCAGTTGAAGAGGATTCGCCAAGGTGGCTTCGTGGGACTGGTAAAGGTTGGGTAACTGCAGAGTACTCCCTTCTTCCTGGTTCATCCAAAGAAAGGGTTGCTCGAGAAGCAGCTAAAGGAAAACAGTCTGGCAGAACGCAAGAGATTCAAAGATTAATTGCACGGTCTCTAAGAGCAGTGTGTGACCTTTCACTTTTAAATGAAAAACAGATAATTGTTGACTGTGACGTGATAGAAGCTGATGGAGGAACAAGAACAGCGTCAATTTGTGGAGGTTTTATTGCACTTCGTGATGCAATTTCACGAATGATTGAATCTAAGCAACTTCATAAAGATCCGATACTTGATACACTAGCGGCAGTATCGGTTGGAATAGTTGATTCAGAAGCTTTGTTGGATCTTGAATATGAAGAGGATTCAAATGCTCATGTAGATATGAATGTTGTCATGACGGGTTCATCTAAGTTTGTTGAGCTTCAAGGTACGGCAGAAGGCGCAGTTTTTAGCGATTTAGAACTTGAGAATCTTCTTAAGTTAGCCAAGAAAGGCATACGAGAGATAACTCTATTGCAGAATAATCTCCTTGCAACTCCTGCAAAGCGAAGAAGTTAATGTCAATTGACAAAGTAGTGCTTGCAACTCAAAATCCAAATAAAGTCCGAGAGCTTAGGAACCTTATCGGAAATATTGAAGTGATAAGTCGACCTGATTTCATTGGCGAGATTGAGGAGACTGGAGAAACGATATTGGAAAATGCTCTTCTCAAAGCTCAAGTAGTTGCAAAGTTAACTGGTTTGCCAGCACTTAGTGATGATACAGGTCTAGAAGTTGAATATTTAAACGGTGAACCAGGTGTTAAGTCTGCCCGCTATGCTGGAGAGGATTCAACAGACGAAGACAATGTAATAAAGGTGCTGAATCTCTTAAGTGGAGTTAAGGAGCGTAGAGCTAGATTCTTTACCGCTGTCGTTCTTTCTACACCAGACGGATCGGAATTTGTAGGGCAGGGGTGGATTGAAGGAAGAATTAGCGAAGAGATGCGAGGATTAAATGGTTTTGGTTACGACGCTATATTTATCCCAGATGAAGGCGATGGCAGGACATTTGGCGAAATGACGCCAGATGAGAAAAACTCAATGTCTCACAGGTTTAAAGCCACTTTGGACTTAATTAACCAAGGGGCCTTTCGCTGAGATTTGCAATGTCAGGTCCGCTTAGAAATGAAACCTTATTTCTGCCACTTTTTTTCGAATTGTAAAGAGCATCGTCGGCTCGTTTAAGTACTCTGTCTGAGTTTTCATATCCAAAAGTATGAGTTACGCCAGACGATATAGTTATTTGGTTTAGTAAATTCGCTTCATTGATCATAACTCTTAGCTCTTCTAAAATCTTTAGAGCTCCATTAAGAGTTGTTTCTGGCATCAAGAGACAAAACTCTTCACCGCCATATCGACTAAGTAGATCCTGAGATCGAAGTCGCATAGAAAGAACAGATGCAACCACCTTTAGTGCTTCGTCACCACTTTGGTGTCCGAAAGTATCGTTATAGACTTTGAAGTAATCCAGATCCATCATAGCGATACTTAATCCTTTTTCGGATCGTTCTGCCCTAGTTAGTTCAACTTCGAGCCTTTCAAAAAGGACCCTACGATTTGACAAACCGGTGAGAGGATCTGTTTTAGCAGTTAACTCTAATTGATTTAAATGCTGAATTCTAGCAGTAAAGTGTATGAGTGGAGTCATAAGTCCTTGACCTAGCTCCTGCAAACGTAGGCGCTTCTTAAAGGTAAGTTTGCCAACATCTAGAACCAGAATTAAGTCACCAGTTTCAATAACACCACCTGGAATAAAGATTTTAGAACCAGATCTAATTGGTGCAACGGACTTTATTGCTAAGAATAGAGCTGGATTGTCAATTAGCAACGTATCTTCAGGCATGATGGATGGAAAACTTGAAATTATGGATGTCCCTTGTTTGGATGACGTAAGAGCCGTTACTTTGTACACATAAGGAAGTTCAGCAATTATTGGCACAATGAAATCGAGTGCTTCGAGAATACTTTTAGATTGATCATCAAAGTCTGTTATTTTTCGCAATAAAGATTCAGTAGAGAAACTTTCAATAACTGAAGTCACGCCTAACGAACCCATTAAGAATACAATTACAACAACTGACGAGTTAAGCATTGCTGCGGATATAAATTGTCTCGACCTTAAACCAGTCAACCATGTGGATGAAAGTATTACTAAAACTATTAGGACCAAACCGTACCGTCTCATACGAGTATCGCCCACTAGTGTGAGGTACAACATGCACAATGAAAGGATTGGAATAAATAGCAGGTCACTTCCGCCGGCTGCAACTTGTAGAAAGCCAGTTGCAATTGCGGTTAGACATGTTGAAACAAATACAACAATTGGGGTAAGAATAATTCGATCCGTCTTTCGAAGAAGGAGTGCTTGTACTATAAGAAGAATCGCAACGCTTGATGCGAATACAACATCTCCAAGGAGAAACCCAACTCTTATTGGGTGTGGCTTTATAATGGTGAGATCGATTACTATTGGAATTTCAATTCCAAGCCCTGCAAGCGCAATCCAAATACCTGTTAGTAAATGCCGCTTACCTATGTTGTCATAGGCAAAGTTCAATTTTTCCTCAATTTTATACAACCAAATAGAAAACTAATTCTTTAATAAGTTTACCAAATTCGTTATCGAGATGGGAACCTAATGACCATTTCTGTTCCGATCTCGCCGTTTTGAGGTGATCGCGCGTAGGCAGAAGCGCCCATCGCTCGAGAAAGTTCAGAGACTATAGCAAGTCCGAGCCCTGATCCTGCAATCCTAGACACGTGACGATTAGAAGTAAATAGCCTGTCAAATACGTGCGGAAGATCGGCACTGTCAATCCCAGGACCATCATCTTTAACAGATATTTCTATGTTATCTTCGGACGTAGAAACTTTTACATCCACTTTTGATTTTGCATATTTATAGGCATTGTCAACGAGGTTCGAGATTATCTGGGCAATACGATCCGAATCACCCTTAACGGTTGAAGAGAGAGAGCTGTCTGTGTCAGCACCAAGTTTGAGACCAGCTTCATCAAACATTGGTCTAAATGAATCCACAACCGAAGTGGTAATTTCTGCAATGCTGACTAAATTGTTGTTTAGCTTGAAATGTCTTGCATCAAGTTTTGCCAGATCTAGGAGATCTTGGACCAGCCTCTGAAGCCTTCTAGACTCTGATGCTATAATTTCCGCAGCATTCTTTGGAACGTCTGCGGTACCGTCGATAATTGCTTCGGCATATCCTTTAATTGATGTTAATGGAGTTCTTAGATCGTGCGAAACTGACATAAAGAATTGGCGTTCAAGATTTCGGGCGCCTTCTAGGCTTTCTGCCATAGCGTTAATTGCAGATGAAAGCTCAGCAAGTTCTGCGTACTCATGCTCTTCAATTGGTACTCTTGCACTTAGATCACCTTGTGCAATTTGCTTCGTCGTACGTGCAGCCTTTATAAGGGGTCTTGATATTCGAGTTGCGAGCCAAATTGCAACTAAGGTAGCGAATAGAAGTGAAAGCAAAGATGAAAGTAAAAAATAAGGCCCAAAACCGGGTTCAGTCGGAGCGGCTCTAGTCAAGACAACGACTGCCGTAAAGTAGTTAGAAGCATTTCTCCGTAAAGAGAAATTTCCAATTGGTACGGCACCATATGCAAGGTATCCTTTGGTTCCAGAAGTACTTTCTCCGCTCAATAGATACGATGTATTTATGTCTTGGATTGTAACACCTGGTGGAAGTGCACCTTGCGAAATCTGTCCGCCTTGTGTAAGTAGAATAATAGTAGCATTGTCAACTTTGCCTGCGAGTCTTAAAAAGTTTAAGATGCGTTTGCTGCAAACTGTTGATGTTGGTTGAATCTTGCAGATTGTTCCAACTAGTGATTTTTCGACCGCTTTAACCTCACTTACAAGCTGAGTCGCATCGCTCAACGCAGTTTGGCGTGTAGCTTTTGCTTGTGATCTTTTAATTAAGGTGTATCCACCTAGCCCCGAGAGGACTATTGCCACCATTGAAACCATAATAAATGCAAGAATAAGACGGTTTTTCATTTATCCTCATTTCTAGCCAAAACGGTATCCGACACCCCAAATTGTAGTTAGCGGCATGTCATCTCCAAGTTTTTTTCTAATTTGGCGTATATGGACATCAACCGTTCTTTCATCCCCATACCAACCAACTCCCCATACTCCGTCTAATAGCTGCTGACGTGAGAGAACCATTCCTTTATGCTCAGCCAAATATAGTAAGAGGTCAAATTCTTTTGCAGTTAACTGGATTTTTTCATTGTCAAGTGTGGTTTCACGTGCTCGAGAATTAATTTTTAGGTTACCTAAAACGATATCTTTTGGAGTGTCAGAGTCTTTTGCATCTAATCGTCTCAATATTGCTTTAACCCTAGCGACGAGCTCTCTTGGCGAAAAAGGCTTTGAAAGGTAATCGTCAGCACCTAGCTCAAGTCCCAGCACTCGGTCGACTTCATCATCTCTGGCCGTAAGCATAATAATAGGAAGTTGTGATCGAGATCTCAGTAGTTTGCAGAGGTCAAGTCCGTTCATCGACCCAGGAAGGCCTATATCCAATATTGCAAGTCTTGGACTCTCTCGCTCGATTATTTCAAGCCCCCGCGTAGCGTCAGTTGCCTGAAGAACTCTAAACTCTTCTTTTCTTAGATATAGGTCTACGAGATCAGCAATATGCGGATCGTCTTCAACTATTACAATAGTTCCTTGCTCCATATTAATAGCCTTGCACGTTTTTGTGAATGATGTGTGTTTTAAATCAGTATTTATTAATTTAAATCTCTTTTTTTAATATGAATTTTGAGCGGGACGTTTTTCAATAGAATTTAGGTGTGACAACGTACTTAGATAAAATTATTGCAGCTCATAGGTCCAAAATAGATGTTAGGGATGCGGATCTACTGTTTGAAGAGGCAAAAAACATTACTCTTATTGGTAATTTTAAAGAGGCAGTTGGCAAGCCATCTGAGATGGCAATAATTGCTGAGTTTAAAAAAAGGTCACCATCTCGAGGTGACATCTTGTTAGCAGCAGATATTGATGAGGTAGTTTTAGCATACGAAGCAGGTGGTGCAGAATGTATATCTATTCTGACGGATCAAGAGTTTTTTGGAGGGTCCTTAGAAGATCTAAAGAAGGCGAGAAGGATCTCATCTATTCCGATCTTAAGAAAAGACTTCACAGTACGAATTCAAGATATTTATGATGCAAAGATTGCAGGGGCAAATGCAATTCTTCTTATTGTAGCCGCACTAAATGATAGTGAGATAAATAAATTTATTGAAGTAGCAGACTCAGTTGACTTAGAGTGCTTAGTCGAGGTTCACGACGAATTGGAACTGAAACGAGCCCTCGATAATGGAGCGAGGGTAGTTGGAGTGAACCAAAGAGATCTTCACACTTTCGAAGTCAATAGAGAGAGAGCCGTAGAGATTGCACCCTCAATTCCTGACGGGATTTTAAAAATTGCTGAAAGTGGCATTACCGGGGTTGATGACGTACTTCGACTAAAGGAAGCTGGCTATGACGCTGTATTGATAGGAGAGTATCTCATGAGGTCACCAGATAAAGTCAAGGCAATACGGGATTTATTGCATAGTGGGTGAACCAACCATCTGGTTATTTTAGACAATTTTAGACAAACTTGCAACGAATAAATCGAGGAAGAACCTTTGAAAAATGGGTTAAGAATGGGTCAAGGGTGAGTCGATGACAGGCCAAGGGACATCAATGAGCTTAGAAGTTAAATTTACTTCACAATTTTAAGTTAATCTTTGATATATATGTACGTAAAGATATGCGGAATAACGAACGATGAAGACGCACTTTTTTCCGTCTCTATGGGGGCGGATGCGGTAGGTTTTATATTTGCTCCTTCGAAAAGGCAGATTTGGCCTGAAGACGTTTTGTCAATCATTAGGAGATTGCCGCCTGAGATTATGACGGTCGGAGTTTTTAAAGATGAACGTCGTGAGCGAGTCGCTAAAGTTGTTAACAAATTAGGGTTGAAAGGGGCACAGCTGCATGGTCATGAATCTAGAGAGGATACCGCTTGGATTGCTGAGAGGGTGTCTTTTGTTATTAAGGCTTTTCCAGCTGGACAAAGCGAAGTGAGACAGTTTGTGGACTACGGTGCCGATGTGTTACTACTTGATTCACCCGAACCAGGTTCTGGAAACGTATTTGATTGGAGTCTAGCTGAGGACGTAATTGATCCAAGCACTTTAATGTTATCAGGAGGTTTAAACCCGGAAAATGTTGAGGCTGCTGTTAAACGTGTTCAGCCTTGGGGCGTTGATGTTACTAGTGGAGTTGAATCAGCTCCGGGGAAAAAAGATCCAGTAAAAGTAAGAAATTTTATTAAACTTGCCAGACAGGCTGCAACACCGAAGTACAAGAGCATAGTTCCTCGAGAGGCACTGTTCGACTGGCAAGAAGAAGGCATTTAACTTGCCGGATTTTATGGATGAACCAGATTCCACTGGTCGGTTCGGAACTTTTGGCGGACGATTCGTTCCAGAACCTTTAATGCAAGCTCTCATGGACCTTGAAGTAAATTTTCGTAAGTTTTGGAGTGACCCTGAGTTTAAAGGTGAGTACTATGATATCCTGAAAAATTTTGGAGGACGACCAACGCCTGTAACCTTTTTGAAGAATATGTCTAATGATCTTGGAGTAAATCTTTATCTTAAAAGAGAGGATCTGGCACATACCGGGTCACATAAGATTAACAATGTCATTGGGCAGGCACTGCTTGCAAAGCGGATGGGGAAATCCAATCTCATAGCTGAAACTGGTGCAGGCCAGCATGGAGTTGCAACTGCAACCGCGGCAGCACTTCTCGGGCTTAAAGCAACTGTTTACATGGGGGCAGTTGACGTTAAGCGTCAAGGTTTAAATGTGTTTAGGATGGAACTCCTAGGTGCAAAAGTAGTTCCAGTTGAGTCGGGCTCTAAGACGTTAAAAGACGCAGTAAATGAGGCAATGAGGGCGTGGGTCAAGGAGGTAGACGATACACATTACTGCCTTGGTTCAGTTATGGGTCCTCATCCATATCCTTGGATAGTAAGAGAGTTCCAACGAATATTGGGTTCTGAAGCTCGAAGCCAGATATATGAAATACTTGGAGGAAAGTATCCTAATTATGTCGTAGCATGTGTAGGAGGTGGGTCAAATGCAGCAGGAACCTTTTCAGGATTTGTAGATACAGATGCAGAATTAGTCGGTGTTGAAGCAAGTGGGGGAGCCGCTCTAACCTACGGGACAGTAGGAGTTGTTCATGGCATGAAGTCTTATATCCTTCAAGATGAAGTTGGTCAAATTTTAGAAGCTAGTTCAATTTCTGCAGGACTTGACTATCCTGGCGTAGGTCCAGAGCACTCATTTCTAAAAGAAAATAAGCGTGTCCGTTATGAAACTGCAACAGACAGCGAGGTACTTAGTGCTTTTAAAATTCTCTCAAGTTCGGAAGGCATCATTCCAGCGCTTGAAAGTGCTCACGGCCTTGCTTGGATTATCAAGGCTTCTCGGACAGGTGAGATAAGCCAGGGGAGTAATGTCTTATTGACTCTCTCTGGGCGAGGGGATAAAGATGTTGCTGAAGTAAAAGAAATGGTCGACCGAGGAACTGTAATTTAGTGAGTAAAATTGCTTGAAAATCTTACCAAAAAAGACTTAAAACCACTAGTTGTTCCCTATATCACTGGCCAGATGAGAGACGATTGGTTGGATATTATTTACCAAATGGCAAATGCGAAAGCTGATGCTATTGAGGTTGGGCTACCATTTTCGGATCCAATGATAGACGGACCAACCATCCAAGAGTCGTCGAAGAAAGCTATAGAAAATGGAGCAACAACTGATTCAATTCTTGACGGATTAGCTTCACTTGATATTGATTGCCCGATTTATATTATGACTTATTACAACCTGATAGTTAGGGTTGGAATTGACCGATTTGTCGAGAGAGTTGTTTCCTCAAAAGTTAAGGGATTAATTGTTCCAGATTTGCCATTAGAAGAGATTGACGAACTAAACACTGCAACGCGGAGCGCTGGAGTTTCACAGGTTTTGTTGGTAGCGCCATCAACTCCAGATTTAAGAATGGCTTCAATTGCAAAGAGGTCAGCAGGATTTCTCTATACGATGGGTCTTATGGGGGTTACTGGCGAAAGAAGCTCTCTACCACAAAGTGCTTTAGAAACTGCTAGGCGAGCAAAGAAAGTCGCTCCAGGGGACCTTCCTGTTCTTGTTGGAATTGGAGTCTCACTTCCTGAGCAAGCCAGAGAGATAACAAAGTACTGCGACGGAGTCGTAGTAGGTTCAGCAATCGTAAGAAGAATTTTGAATGGAAGCAAAATTGATGAGATCGGTGAATTTATTCAGTCGTTTAAGTCTTGAAAATTTATCTGAAAACTTATAGTTTTTATTGCGGCGACTTTTTGTAATATGCAGTTTCAAGTATAGTGACGTGAAATTTTGTTTTTGGTTTCTGAAATGGTGCTGACAAGTTTATATTATTAGATCATGGCCGTAAAGAGTAATTCAAATATTGCAACATTATTTAAAGTTAGTATACTGTTGCTACTTCTTACTAGCTGTGCTAAAGGGAATTCAGAATCTAAAGCTACAACAAACATATCAACGGTACCATCAAGCCAAGGGATCTCATCCTCTACTACTTCAAGTTTGAGTATTCAAGATTTTGGTCAAGTATTTTACGCGAATGACCAATACAGTCAAGGATCATGCGATGGTACAGGCAATCTTTACTATGACGTTCTTGGGCCAACCAACAAAGGAAGGTACCCAATTTTATTTGGAATAACAGGTACTGGTTTTAAAGGTGCAGCTGGCTGTGGCAGTAATGGAAAAGCTGTTTACTTGGGCTTTAACTCTACTTTGGCCAATTTTGCTAAAGCAGGTTTTGTTGTAGTCAATATTGAGTACCATGGATATATAAACGGTCTTTTTGGGCGCGTTACATACCCAGGTCCTAACCAATGGGGACTTTCAACAGATGCAACAGTCCAGATTGATGTAATGAAAGCAATTGAATCATTTCTAAATAGCAACACGAGTCAGTATGGCGCTGACCCAAGCAAGGGTATAGTTGTATTTGGTTCATCTTCAGGTGCACACTGTGCTTATATGGTGGGATCGGTCGGGATAAAAGGATTTAAGATTTCAGCTGTAATAGGATGGTCTGGTCTCCCCGACGTATCACTTAGTGGCTCTTACCCCCAGTCGGTATTTGATAAGTACATGGGTACCACACAAAGTTCTGATACTGAAAACTTTGGAGATCCAAATCATCGGGCAAACAGAAGTATGCCACCAACATATATTGCAAATGGATTAAAAGAGTTTATTAGCCCTGTCAATGCTGAGACATATTATTCTACGTTGCAGAAACTAGGAGTCATAACTTGGCTGAGGATTCCAAATACGTCTCTGCACGCAGCTTCATATGAGAACTATGTTTTTAGAGGAGTATCCCCTGAACTTTCAAGCCCTGCTGTTGCAAACGGAACTACAGTATTGCAAGACTCAATAAATTTTGCAAAAAAGTTCGTGTCGTAATTCTATTTCGAGAATACTTTATTTCCACTAATCCAAGTTTCTAATACTTCTATTTTAAGTAGTTCTTCGGGTTTGCACTTTGTTGGATCTTTACTAAGGACGATGAAATCAGCAGCCGCACCTTCGACTATTGAACCCGCCTTACTCTTTAAACCAAGTGCAAGAGCTCCATTTGCCGTGTACATCATTAGTGCTTCTTTAATGCTAACTTGTTCATTTTCGTCTCCTTTACGCCTTCGGATAGCAGAGTAAATATTTGAAAAGGGTTTGTAAGTAGAAGCGGGAAAATCGGAGCTAATAGAAATTGTGCCTCCTAAGTTACGTAAAGTATTCGTTGGCATGAAGCTAAGAGGCTTAGGAGGTGGAACTAAATATAATTCATCTCCAAATGTGTCCAAGAACCCAGGTTGCATAACAATAACAGAATCTGCTTCAACAAGCTTGCATAGAATATTTTGATCTGCAATCATTACATGTTCAACTCGTTTCGCCAGTTCAGATTGCCGCTTTGAAGTCGAAAAAGCAAGCGCTGCTAAATGTGCTGCTTCGTTGCCAACTGCATGTATAGCAACTTGAACCCCAGATTCATGGGATTGATTTATGATGTCATAAATGCTTGCATCATTTAGTACCCTAATTCCGAGTTTAAAAATTCCATCACTGCCTTTTTGTGCTTTCCCACTTCGGTTGGCAATAGTAAAAGCCTTCATTCCACCGTGTAAGAAGCCTTTAAAGGTAAGACCAATTGACGCTATCATTTGTTTGCTAGAGAGACACATTGAACATCTTTCACCACCGTCTGCAAGTAGTTTTATGCCAGCCACAGAAACGCCAAAAAGTTTTGAGTTATTCAAATCTGTTGACTGAACAACACTTGGGTGGAGGGGTTTCGATATTCGGTCACTGTCAGTTAGGTAGAGATGACAACTTAATTCAACTTCTTTTTCGATCATCTTGTAAAGTTCAACTGAAGATTCTGGTACTGCCATATCTCCGATTCGCGTGATTCCAGATTCCATTAGGGCTTTCGCATGACGTACAGCCCGTTTTCTCCAATGTTCTGGGAAATTTACTGGCTCTTCTCTTGAGATAGATTCGGCAAAAAAACTTGCATCTTCAATCATGACGCCAGTCGGATTACCTTTTCGATTTCTTACAATTCTTTCTAAATTGCTCTGGCTAAGTTTAAGTAGATCTAGCCCAAATGAATTTACTGACGATTCGTGATAGGTCGACGTGATTAAATGGATAGGTCTATTAGTTGACACACTGTCAAGCTCAATGGCAGTTGGGGATCTGCGTTCTCTTAATTTGAGAGGATTGTAACCGTGTACTCGCAACCAGGACTCACCTCTATCGAGTTTGTCAAAGGTTCTAAGTTCATCTAACAACTCACTGATCGACGAGGCGCTATTTTGAGTGAGAGTCCAACCGTAACGCTCGCAAGCAGTTAGGAAGAGATGGTGATGTGAATCAATAAAACCTGGCATGACACAGCGCCCTTTAAGGTCAACCGTCTCGTAAGATGGATGTATTGCATCAACTCTACTAATCAAACCGTCAGAAACTGTCATTGACTTAGCTATTTCTCTTGATTTGTCCATTGTAAGGATGGTTCCATTATCAAAATTTATGTTCATATATCCCAATTTCCCTTACGTTTCACCAACTATTTGAGCAGCATTTTGAAGTGCGGTTTTGTATTGGATGTGATAATCAGAGTAGCCAGGCCAGTTGGGATCGTCAGCAATGAGCCATTCTTCTGGATAAAGCTCAAAAACCTGAGTTTTAAGTGACAACGCAAAGCTGAGAAGAGGTACTAGCGAACCGACCGGCCCATTTCCAGTTGGATCTGATTTTTCATAAGTTTGAACTTCTAACGGTACTTTTCCTGCGTACTGTGCAAAAAGTGCACACCAATTTGCATAACAGGGTTTTGAAAGTGAATGGTCACTTATTGCAGATTGTGATAGGCCTTGAGTGCCAAACCCAAATCCATTTTGGACCGCTAGGTTAGCTACGCTATCAGGGAATTGATCTGATCCATCCAAAGTATTGATTCCCACCATGATCTGTTTTTTAGTATTAAGCGATTTCTCGAAATTAATCATTGAAGTAGTAAAAGTGGGAAAATTTGATCTATAGTTGTATTGATTCCACTTGGTCTGGCACTCGGAGTTAAAGCTGTTTTCAAGGTAATTCTCACCACCTGCGCCAATTCCAAACCGTAGGTATCCAATTGAACTGTCATTGTTTATGTGATCAACCAAAGCTTTAAGAAAATTCTCCCAATTAGATACGTAAGGACTTTGCCAGTAAACTGGCGTAGGTGGAGTCGTGTTGGTGCAACTTACAGTATTGACCTGATCTAATACGTACTGAGGCGTAGCAGGAGTTGAGGTTTGAGTTGTTTTTTCATCCACTCCCCAGACTATGAGATTAACTAATTTTTTGGCATCTTCCCAAGGTTTTATCCAGCTATCTAACTGTGTAAAGTCATATTTTTGTGAATTAACAGTGCTGACATCAATGCTACTCCAGGGCACAACGATATTTGCACCACATACAGTTGGGTCACTTAATACGTACTTTAAAATAAGTTGTTGATCTGGTTGTGTGGCAAGGTTCGGAGCATTGACAAAAAGGCCGTGAATACTTGTAGGATCGCTTACCTTCGGATTAGTTATTGTGCATGACGGATATGCATCTAGAGTAGACGTTGTTGGTATTGAGGGTGTAGAAGTTGAAATCTTGGAAGAAGTAGCGACATGAGAAGCGCAAGAGGTTAAGGATACGAGAACTAAAAAGTTTATACCCAATCTTGCTAAAGTCACTGAACGTAAGTTTATCACCCACAAAATTTGCTGGTTAATCATTTGTTGTTATGTAATTATTGCGTTAAGATTCTTGTAGCTAGAAGTTGCAAAAGACTCACATTAAAGTATTGGAGTCCATTTTTGAGTTGAGGGGCTATGTCTGCCATAGTGAGTGAAAATAGAACCAAGGGGATATTGAAAAGGTTAAGAACCTATTTCGACTTGAGTGAAGAGCAGTCAGCAGTTCCAACGTCACCTAAATTCTGGGGAAGAATGACAGGGATAGGGCTAGTTCTTGCACAGCTTCCAACGCTAGTTGCACCACCAGAAGGTCAAGCCGGAGTAAACGTTCCTCTTGTGTATAACATCTCAATTGTTGTAGTTTTCCTTGGCCTCGCTATGTTTTTAATGACTTGGAAAGGTTGGACTTCAAGGCAACAGTTAATTTTGCTTGCAACATTGATGGGCATCTTTCTTGCTCTTTCAGGTTACGCTTATGGGCCGATAAGTGGTCCACTTGAGATGCAGTTTCTTCCAATTGCGATAGGCGTAATTATAGGTTTGACTCAACCTCAATTTACCTCATTACTCATTCTTCCAATTGTTGCACTGGATGAATTAAGTCCAGTAGTCACACTTCACATAAAGCTTTCGAAATTCTTGAATGGTGCAATAATGGTCATGATTGGATATGTTTTTGCAGCCGAACTTATAAGTTGGGCGGTAAAGCTTCTCAGAAATGCTGAGGAGCGAGCAAGGGAGTCAGAAAAAAGAGCAAAAGAGTCTGAGATTGCTGCTGAACTTGCGAGACAAGAAGAGATCTTAAGGTCCCATACTATTCAGGTTCTTTTCGACACAAGCCCCGATATGATAGCAATGTTTGATGAAGAAGGAAACGTATTAGCAGCAAGCAATGTAGGCAGGGAGATATTTGGCGACATAGAAGTTGAAGAAGGTTTTAATTTATTAACGAGCGAGATGCTCCACAGTGATGACAGAGAGCCGCTATCTTTGATTTTGAAAAAACTAGCACATGGAAAGATTGAGGATGCCAGAATCAGATTTAGGCTGTTGAAAAAAGATTGGCCAGATAACGAAAATTTGATTGATAGTAGGAAATTCATAACAGTTGAGTCAAGTTTGCGACCCTTGTATGCCGTAAAGGGTGAGAATGCTCAAATCGTCTCAGTTTCTCGTGACATTTCCTATCAAGTAGCAATGGAAACCGAACTGGGGAAAGCGCTAGAGCAGGCTGCCAGTGCCAGCAAGGCAAAGTCTGACTTCTTGGCCCGCATGAGCCATGAACTAAGGACTCCGTTAAATGCAATACTTGGGTTTGGGCAGCTATTAGAACGGGATGAACTTGATGACCTTCAAGCCGACAGCGTCTCAAGAATTTTAGGTGCAGGTCGTCATCTTTTAAATTTGATTAATGAAGTATTAGACTTAGCAAAGGTTGAATCTGGTAAATCAACTGTTTCGGTTGAAGAAATAGAACTTAAAGGAATGATCCTAGATGTTAAAGCACTTATGACTCCACTAGCTGTTCAACACCAAATTAGTTTAAATGTCATTGATTCAAAAGCACTTGAGAGTGCTACCGTTTTTGCAGACATTCAAAAATTAAAGCAGATCATGATAAATTTGGTCTCAAACGCAATTAAATATAACACTGACGAGGGATTAGTAAATTTACGAGTCACTGAGAACGATCAATATTTTAGGTTAGAAGTTGAAGATTCTGGAAATGGGATCGACGAGAGTCAGTTTTCAAAAGTATTTGCCCCATTTGAGCGCCTCGGACAAGAAAGTTCACAAGTTGAAGGCACTGGTATAGGGTTAGCGCTGTGTAAAGAACTAGCCACTGCAATGGGTGGAGATATTGGGTTCACTTCAGTTGTAAATGAAGGAAGCGTGTTTTACGTCGACCTAAAAAAAGGTGCTTCGAAGTCAGTTGAAAGCAAAGAGATTGTTTATAATTCGATGCCCAGCACCGAAGACAAACGGCCACTTGTTAGCGGTAATTCAACTAAGCAGGTGCTTTATGTTGAGGACAATGAAAGCAATGTCGAGCTGATGAAAAGAATATTTAAATCTTTTGAAGGGGTTGAGTTATCAACGGCAAAAGATGGTGCGTTAGGGTGGTCTATTTTACAAAAGTCAAGTTTTGATTTAGTTCTACTTGATCTACATCTTCCCGGGTTGGGAGGAGACGAGATACTTTGTAGGATCAGAAAAGCTGAAAAGCTTACATCTATCCCAGTTGTGATGATAAGTGCGAGTGCAATGTCGAGCGATATTGAAAGACTGAATGGTCTCGGAGCTACTGATTACCTGA
>JAJYFT010000097.1 GCA_021790815.1 Actinomycetes bacterium | reverse complement strand
AACATCATAGCCGCAACAAAAAAACCGAATCCACGAGTATTTTAATCAAGTAAAATACAGCATACATGCCTCCTTACCAGGAGAAATAAGTGGATATCGACTATTTAAGTGTCAAAGTCGAGATAAATATAATGAATTAGTGAAATATACACCTTTTTTACGCTAAAGTAAATAACCTAATGTGCCGATATTGGTAAATCTTTCTTTTTGCTTTATTTTATATACCACATTTGCGTTTTTCTAAAAGTTACTAGCAGTAATAGAATGATTTTTGTTTAATCTGGATATTTTAGCCGAGCAAACTGTTCGAATTAAAAGGTCGAGAAAAATGTAGTCAAATCCCAACTCTTCACACTTTAAGTGGCCCGACGTCGCCGAATCCCTGTCTTATACCCATGCCAGCCCGGTTTTTAAGTTGATCTTTGTCATAAAGAAGCCAGTATGCGTTTCTGGCATGTTTTTTTGCTCTCTGTTCACAGATTTGAAGAAACTCTTTAGGATCATTGCTCTCATTTTGATGAACGAATACCTCTAAAATATGCGTGCTCGTAAGGAGCTGAGCAAGCATAATTCCTTGTGATGCTTCATGGGCACAGACTTGGTCTATACTCTCTTTTCCTGGCATCCCTAGGGCGATTACAATTTTTGCCTTTCGTTCTTCAATAAGTTTTTTTGCTCCAACTGCTAAATCTTTGAATCCGGGAACGGTTTCTGACACAATTTCAAACTTTTCACCATACCCAGGGCAGGTTTTTAGTTCTTCGCGAGCAAACTCACCCATGTTTACGATTGCAAACATAGTGTCAATAACTCCAATTACTTCCATATTCATCTCCATCTACTGGCCAGATATTCGTCAAGCAGGTTTTTCAATGCACCTTAGATTATTTTTTAAGTCTCATGCATTAGAGAGCCAAACAAATATGCAACTGCAGGTTACAGACAATCCGTAGAAAGCTGCTACTTTAATCCTTCTAACCTGTCATTAATTTTATCAATAAGCCCACCTATCTTGTCATCTTGATGGCTAAGGTGTGCTTGAAGTTGTTGGCATTCGTGAAGAATTGCTTCAGCGTCATCGTAGGTTTGTATCGCTCGTTTGTCCGATGCTTTTCCTTGTATATTCTGACCAACAATGATAATTGGAAGGAGAACGAGTTGCAAAAAGGTCTGTGCAATCCAAGAAACAATTGTCGTTGCGTTGTGTGTGGATATTACCTGTGGAAGAGATACAAAAGCTAGGGCACAAAAAGCATATGCGGCCCACATAGTACCAACTCCAATTGTAATTTTTGACCCGAGAAGCCCATTAAATCCAAGTCTTTCGTCATTTACCTTTGGAGGTTTCTCAACCTTTCTGTTCTCAATTCTTGGATGAGGTATGTAAGTAAAAGCATTCATGTTGACAACACTATTAGATCTAACGAATATAGGTGTAGTTATTGCATTAATTTGCAAGATCAATAAATTGCCAGTTCATTAAATTACCAGATAATTAAATTGTCAGTTCAGTAAATTACTAGATTAAAAAATTGCGACAAAATCCCTCAGCAGGTAGTAATTTCACCATGTATGATGCACTTAAGTTTAAAACTCGAAGGAGTAATCAAGACGTTGAGCTTCTTGCCACACATTTCACAAAAACGAGGAGGATCTAGCTCTTTCTTGCAAGTGTTGCACCCTTCTTTGCCGCAGTACATGCAGTAAAGCGTCTGTCCAACGTCATCTGACATTTACTAGATAACTCCAGTTAGTGACCCAACTGGCATTGACAGTTCTTCTAGCATTTTCAGGTCTTCATCTGCTCCACGCCCCAGTGTCGTCAAGTAGTTTCCAACAATTAGAGCATTAATGCCTGACTCAAGGCCTAAGGCTTGGAGGTCGCCTAAAGTTACCTCTCTTCCTCCTGCATAACGTAGTATCACATTAGGCATCCCCAACCGAAAAATTGCAATCCACTTAAGAGCCTCTATAGCGTGCACTTTAGGAAAGTTCTCAAATGGGGTGCCAGGGCGTGGATTTAAAAAGTTTAATGGAACGTCAATTGGACCAAGCTCTCTGAGTTGTAGGAGAGCCTCAACTCGTTGTTCATCACTTTCTCCTAAACCTAAGAGGAGTCCACAGCAAAGTTCAATATTGTGTTTTAAAATTAGCTCACAGGTATTCCATCGTTCCTCATAGGTGTGAGAAGTAGCAACATTTGCAAAGAACGACTTAGCGGTTTCAAGGTTATGGTTATATCTGTGTACTCCGCAAGCTTTAAGTCGAATAACTTGGTCTTCGGTTAAAATACCTGCGCTTACTGCAACATTTAACCCAGTTTTTTCAATAACAACAGGAACGATTTCTTCAAGTTTTTTCATTATTTTTTCATCTGGTCCCTTGACAGCAAGGACTAGGCAAAACTCTACAGCTCCAAAGTTTTTTGTTTCATATGCTGCTTGAAGGATGTCATCAATTTCTAGAAATGGCGTTGCTTTCACGTCTGATTCAAATTGCGAAGATTGACTACAAAACCCACAGTTTTCAGTGCAGGCTCCTGTTTTTGCAGACACTATTCCCTCCAATTCAACCGTAGGACCACACCATGTCATTCTCACTTTGTGAGCTAGTTTCATTAATTCAGAAACCTTGGAATCTGGAACTGAAAGCAAATCTCTCACTTCATCATCATTTAGCTTGCGCATATCGTCGAGCAAAGCTTTCCGTGTATTTTCAATGATGAGATCTGCCCTGTGGAGCAGATCCTTATTTATTGATATGTTGACTGCATTTTTAATAACGCCAGGTCCAATATGAGCTTCTTGCGCTGGATTGTCTTTCAAAGTTTTTTTACTGTTCGAATTTAAATTGACCACACTATAAGGCTAGTGTGAAATATGAGTATTAATTTTCAATTTAGAATAAAGGAGAAAAATGGCCTGGGATTTTGAAACTGAAGAGGAGTTCAAGTCAGAACTTGAATGGATGAAAACGTTTGTCAAAGAGGAGGTCGAGCCTTTAGAAGTGCTGCATCTAGGTTATGAAGATGTGCTTAAAGTGATTAAACCACTACAGGAAGAAGTTAAAAGTCGAGGACTTTACGCTGCGCACCTGCCAAAGGAACTCGGTGGAGGTGGTTTTGGACAGATAAGGCTAGCTTTAATGCATGAGATTTTAGGAAGATGTGGATATGCACCGGTAGTTTTTGGAAATAATGCTCCTGATTCGGGGAACGCAGAGCTTATTGCGGTTGGGATTGAAGAGTCGCACAATGAGAGTCACAGAGAAAAATGGTTAAACCCACTACTAGACTCACGACTTCGGAGTGGATTCTCAATGACCGAGCCAGGTGCCGGCGCGGATCCAAAGTTGATCTCAACGACTGCTTATAGAGATGGTGACGAATGGGTCATAAATGGTCATAAATGGTTTACTACGAATGGATCGATTGCCGACTTTTTGATAGTCATGGCTGTAACCAACAAAGATGTGCATCCGTATCTTGGCTGTTCGATGATAATAGTGCCATCGAATGCGAAAGGAGTGAATATTGTACGTGACGTAGCAACAATGGCTGAGCCGTTTGAATCCTTTGGTCATTTTGGAAACCACGCCGAAATTGTCTACGAAGATGTAAGGGTGCCACTTGATAACTTAGTTGGATTAGAGGGCAATGGTTTTGTGTTGGCTCAAAAACGGTTAGGGCCAGGAAGAATTCATCATGCTATGAGGTGGATTGGTCAAAGCGAAAGAGCTTTTGAAATGATGTGTGAAAGAGCAGTTTCACGGCATCTTCATGGTTCAACACTTGCTGAAAAACAGATGATCCAGAGTTTTATCGCTGACTCAATGGCCGAAATGGCTGCTGCAAGGTTAATGACATTAAATGCTGCTTGGAAAATGGATAAAGTCGGTCCTTCAAAAGCAAGAGTTGAAATAGCGATGATTAAGTATTTTGGCGCAAAAGTTCTTTATAATGTCGTTGATAGAGCAATTCAAGTCCACGGTGCACTTGGGTATTCATGTGATATGCCACTTGAGTTTATGTATAGAACTGCTAGAGCAGCGAGAATATACGATGGGCCAGATGAAGTCCATAAGGTAACAGTTGCCAGGCAAGTTCTTAAAGAGTATGAGCCAAAAGAAGTTCCCAGTGAGTACATACCAGATAGGAAGTTAAAAGCTCAAGAAAAATTTGCTGAGTTTTTAAGTACAATTGCTGATAACTCTTAATTTACATACCAGAGATACTCGTTCTCATAGGTGTATCTCGGTTTTCCAAGCGTTAGATCAAGGTCAGCTACTAGAAACTTAGTATTTGAATCACCCAAAACAAATACTTCTGTAATTTTACTTTCTTTAAGTGATGAATGGAGTAGTTGAGATTGTGAGTTTGTAAGAAGACTAGATAGTCGTCCAAGGGAAGTAGCTATAATTAGAAAATAGAAACTTGAATCTCTGGGTGATTCAGTTGGCTTCCCATTGACATCTGAAATGACTCCATACCCATCAAATAGTCTATATTTGAATCCTAGTTCGCTTTGATAGATCATTGATTTTGAATTTGAACCAGTTGCAGGTGGGTACTCGACGATCGTTGAGTTCAATGGGGTGTACGGTTCATGAAGGAGTCTAGGAATTGAGATTGAAGACACCTGATATGGCCATGGATTGTAAATTAGAACTGAAAGAACAGATATTAGGGCAAAAATAGAAACTAATAGGTAGTTCTTAAAACGCCTTTCATAAATAGATGTTCTCATATTTTTTGCGTTGATAAAGTCTGTATAATACTTGTTCACAACTAATGCGATAAAAGTACCAATTCCAAAATAGGTTGCAGTTGCAATTCTTATAGGCATAATGTCTTGAAGACCCGGAATCTGTCCAATCAATTTATATAGGAACGGAATGCTAAAGGTTGATATGGTTAAGTGGGAACCTAATGTAAGTAAAATTGCAGTGATGGTGAAAATTGTTATATATCTAAAGGTTGAATGTTTAAAAAACTTAATTGAAAATATTGCGATAAATGTAATTAACACCACGCCTATGTACTCGACATTAGCTCTAGCGATGTAGTTAATTATGTTGTCTTGCCCATGCGGAACAAGTAAAGATTTTAATGTTGCACTTAATCGTCCAATATGGTTCCAAATTGATCCGTTAAAGTGAGACTTTCCAAAAAAGAAAAACCAAGATGGATAGATCAAAATAACCGTGTCCACTAAAAGTGATAGAAGAAATGTCTTAATGATGACCGGGCTGCTCAGCAGACGTTTCAAGTTAGGTGCTATAAAGATAATTGATAAAAGAATGAAAACGCTAAGTGCCTCAAGAGATATGAAGAATTCTAATGCAATAAGTGCTGCAAGGATAAGACCATTTTTAATCCACTTTTGAGAGTTTGTTATAACGATGTCGTAACATTGAGCAGAAATGAGGGGGATAAAAGCTGAAAAAGCAGTTTGAAAGTGACCAAACTTTAGCTCTGCGGTGGCGATGGGGGAGTATGCAAATATTAGTCCTCCTAAAAAACAAGCCAACCTATTTTTACTGAGTTTAGTGAGAAAGAAAACCATTGAGAGCCCACTTGCAATGGGAGCCATTATGACAGCTAGGTTGTAAGAAACAATTGGGCCAAAGAGAATGGTAATTGGGGAGAACAACGCTCCTAAGGTAAATACGGATATGTTGTCCATTAAGTTTATCCCGGTGGATGAATAAATATAGTTGGAGTAAAAGGGGTTTAAACCGTGTTCAATAGCGTGGGGAAACCAAGCAATCATCCAAATCAGCAGACCAGGATCTCCGCTTTGAGTAACTATGCTGCTCGTAAATCCGCTTTGAAATAAATTTTGCCACGAAAATAAGCTAAGAAGTGTAAAAGTTGTAAAAGACATTACAAATGTTAATCGATGGCCTTCAAAAATAGTGCTTGTGCGTGAGTCCACTATTTCAGATTACAACCAAAAAGCACTAAACCTAAACCTACAGCTTAGAGGGCAAATTTGAGAATTAGTTGTTAGCTTCAAGCAGAAATAAGTCTCCTCATTGATCGACCGAATGAATGCAATACAACGAAGTTTAAAATTCTTTTCTCATGAGTAACATCCTTCAACGTCAACTACAATGTCAACATTCCCAGCATAGTTATAAATATTAAAACTGTTTGTAGGGCTGAGCATTGTGTAAGTTGAGTTCGCCACGACGTCATTTTGTACAAAGTTCAGGTTTGAGGTTGTTGGCAATGATGAACCTGAAAATACAGTGACATAGCTTGAAGTTGTTGCATTAACAGCTGTTACATTAGCAAGTATTGCAATTATAGGTTGGGAAGAGTATGGAGGAGTTGCAATCGAAATATTAGTATTTGGTGAAAGCGTGCCACCAGCGCCGTTATTGTTGCACTGATTTACAACAACTTGATTTTGAACGGGTCTCGTGTCACATATTCGGTCAAAAGTAACAGGAGTGTATAAACCCCCATTTGTAGGTATCGATGATCCGTCTGTAAAGTACCCTTCTGTATCCACCGCAATGTTAGTTTCTGAAGTGCTAGAGTTTGGGGCGTCTAAGTAATTGAAGATGGTTATATCTCCATTGGAAGGGACGTCAACTATAACAGAGCTAGGTATGATTTCGCCCTGTGTAAAATTAAGATTAGAAGTTGCAGGTTGAGAGACATTAGCTGGATAAAGTGTTAGATATCCTGACGATGTTGGGTTAATAGCCGTAACATTTAGAACGACTGCTTCGACTCCAGTTGAAGGAATGCCTCCATTGCCATCAACTTTCAATGTTAACGTGGCACCCTGCCTGATGGGTCCACTTGCCAAATTATTACACTGATTAGCAGATACTCCAAGTTGAAGGGGTCTTGTATCGCAAATTCGGGCAGGACTAGTGGGGACAAAGTAACCTGAAGAGTTCGTGTTTGGTCCATAATATCCCAAAAGGTCAACAACTACTGCAGTTTCACCATTTTCAGCAGTAATAAAAAAGCCGTTAAGGTTTACCGTGGCAACGGTAATTGTATTTGAAGCATTTTGACCGTTTTCAAAATTGAGACTAGACGTATTTGGAAAGTTTTGACTTGTGCTCGAAACGCTTAAGTATCCGTTTAAAATTGTATCGGTAGCAGTTAGCGTTATTACTACAGCTGTTGCGGATAGTGGAACTCCGTAACTACCTAGGACGTTAACTTCGATAGGGACATTAGTCTGTAAGACTCCAGTTTGATGTAGGTTGCATTGGTTTGAAGCGACCCCAGGCTGAACGGGTCTCGTGTCACATATTCGGGTTGGATTAATTGCATTAAACGGCTCTTTGCTGGGTGGGAAGACAAGAAGAGAACCTGGATTTGGAAGACTCGTGCCACTTGGCGAAGTTAATGTTATATAGTTACTTCCAAATTCTTGAGAAGCGTTCAATACTATTAATGTATCTGAGACAATAGTGTACGTTTGAAGCGGATTTGAGCCAAACTGAACTGAAGTTACTCCTGAAAAGTTTTTTCCGATTATATCTACTGAAGTGGGTCCATTTCCTGTAATCGTTGATGGAGAAAGTGAAGAAACAATTGGTGGAGATATAGAGTAAATCAAAATGAGAGAATTTGACTGTGAGCTACTCGTAGCAGCACAAAAGGTTAATGTAACACAAGTTATTGAGTTGATGCTATCGCCAGGTGGAAGAGTCTGTTCTTGCCAAGCTAACCCATTAAAGTTAAGTGCAACTGAATTTGCACTTGAATTTTGTCCACTTGCCTCGCAAAATGAAGTTGTGACACAAGTTATTGAGTTTACGCTATCTCCAGTTGGAAGGGTCTGCTCTTGCCAAGTCAAACCATTAAAGTTAAGTGCAACTGAATTTGCGCTTGAATTTTGTCCATTTGCTTCACAAAAAGTCGTCGAAACACAAGTTATTGAGTTTACGCTATCTCCAGTTGGAAGAGTCTGCTCTTGCCAAGCTAACCCATTAAAGTTAAGTGCAACTGAATTTGCGCTTGAATTTTGTCCACTTGCCTCGCAAAATGAAGTTGTGACACAAGTTATTGAGTTTACGCTATCTCCATTTGGAAGAGTCTGCTCTTGCCAAGTTAAACCATTAAAGTTAAGTGCAACTGAATTGCCTGAATTATCTTGACCAGTGGCTTCGCAGAATGAATTAGATATACAGTTACTCAAGTTGAAATAGATTAGAGAAGTTGGAAGGGTCTGCTCTTGCCAAGTCAAACCATTAAAGTTAAGTGCAACTGAGTTCCCCGATGCGTTCTGTCCACTTCCTTCACAAAAAGTCGTCGAAACACAAATTATTGAGTTTACGCTATCTCCAGTTGGAAGGGTCTGTTCTTGCCAAGCTAACCCATTAAAGTTAAGTGCAACTGAATTTGCACTTGAATTTTGTCCGCTTGCCTCGCAAAATGAAGTTGTGACACAAGTTATTGAGTTTACGCTATCTCCAGTTGGAAGGGTCTGTTCTTGCCAAGTCGAACCATTAAAGTTAAGTGCAAGTCCCTGTCCAATCGAACTCTGTCCGCTTGCCTCACAAAATGAAGTTGTGACACAAGTTATCGAATTGATGCTATCTCCAGTTGGAAGGGTCTGCTCTTGCCAAGTCAAGCCATTAAAGTTAAGTGCAAATCCCTGTCCGTTTGAACTCTGTCCGCTTGCCTCGCAAAATGAAGTTGTGACACAGGTTATTGAGTTTACGCTATCTCCATTTGGAAGGGTCTGCTCTTGCCAAGTCAAACCATTAAATAGGAAAGGAGCACTATTCCCAAGAAACTGATATCCAGTTGTCACACAAAAATTAGTTGAAAGACAAAATATTGAACTGTTAAAGTTAAGACTATCTCCATTTGGAAGGGTCTGCTCTTGCCAAGTCAAACCATTAAAGTTAAGCACTCTATCACCGCTTGAGTTGATCGCACTTGCCTCACAAAATGAAGTTGTGACACATGTAATTGTCCCAATGCTATCTCCAGTTGGAAGAGTCTGCTCTTGCCAAGTCGAACCATTAAAGTTAAGTGCAACTGAATTTGCACTTGAATTTTGTCCATTTGCTTCACAAAAAGTCGTCGAAACACAAGTTATCGAGCTA
>JAJYFT010000015.1 GCA_021790815.1 Actinomycetes bacterium | reverse complement strand
GCAGAGGCGAGCCAGCTGTTTCAGACTTACTCACCTTGATAACTAGCTACTTTATACAAAACGGTGAGCAAAGAAAAGAATTGACTTTGCACTATTTTTGCCACTATGTCAGGAGTTCTGGAATCTTTACATAATCATTTAAGGTTTCACCCTATTCTGAAACAAATATAAAGTTTGCGATCTGTTATGGAATTTGATTCTCCTTTATAATAGGTATGAATGTCTTGCAAATTGGTGCCATGAAGGTTGCCCTGTAGCGCTTTCACACTTCAGCAAAAGCTTCACCGAACAATATCGCAATTCGATGCTTTATAACTTTCTGTATTCAGAGTAAAAGACAATGAGGTACTTGGCTTGATATCTAGTTTTGTCGGTGGAGAGTTACGTTAGTATTGCAGTACTTTGCCTTCGAGATGTAGTAAGAAAAATGATGTTAGGACTACGACATCATTAAGGACGAACCATGACCCACAAGAAAAGACATTAGCCTTATATCACGTTTTGGTCAGCAATAATTATCTAGCCCAAGTAATTATCGTTCGACTAAAACTCGGGAACCCGATTGCATTCTTATTTGATTCAAGCGTTCAGGTATTCAAAATATTTAGAAAGAAATAGCAAAGATGCGGGCTCTTGTGAGACAAAAAATGGGCCTGTGTGGCATCCTTTGGAAAAATCAATGACTGCAGACGCTGGCAGTCGCTTGGCGAATACTTCAACGTTAGGGTAAAAAGGGTCTGAAACTCCAGCACCTATTCGGACGGAAACTTTTGATAAGGAGTCTAAACTATTAAATAGGTTGTACTTATCAAATGCGTTTGAGTTGAAAAATGCTCCAGCATTGGCACTACGTGCTTCACTGTAGCTAAGCCATATTGCAGGACTGATAGCAGCTGAAGCACCGAAGATTTCTGGGAACTGCTCGGCAAACATTAGGGCACCATAACCTCCCATTGAAATGCCCATCACGGCAACACTTCTCGGGGGAACTCCCAAACCTAGATCGTTACATATTGGCATCAATTCGTGGAGCACCATAGACATAGGATCGTCTTTTGGGTGAGGGTTCCAGTAGCCGCCGCCGCCGTCGACTGTCACCAGGGCCATTGGTGTCAACGGTGAGTTATCTACCTTTAGCGCCACTGCCTGAGCAGGAGTCATTGACGATAACGCATTCGTATGATTACCACCATAACCGTGCAGCATGACAACGAGCGGAATAGCATCTCCCTTTTTATAGTTTGGGGGGTAACCTATTTCATAACCTACTTTAGTATTACGATACCGAGAATAAAAGTTACCGACATAGCTACGTCCCACTGGAAAGAATGACAAATCAGGAACATTGACATTACACGCTCCATCTAACTGATTAAGTAGTTGCTTACCAGGAATAATATTTTGATCTACTAGTTCGAAACCACCAATTCCTCCAAGAGCTAAAACGCCAAGAGCACCAAAGCCAGCGAACTTTCGTCTTGAAATCTTCCTTTTATTCGTGGCAATCTCACACACTGTCGAACTGTTTCAAACTTGTTTTGCGTGGCGGTAACTTTAAGAACAAATTTGTTATTAAATTTCTCAATTACTCTGGAATCTCCTGAAACTCATCCATCATCTGCCCCATAAGCATCTTAATGAAACCATCTACTTCACTCGTTAGACCGCCTTGGACTCCTCCGTAGATGGCGCCTGACGCTGGTTCGGAAGTTTGCTCTTTTGCATATTCGATAGCTTCATCTAGATCCTTCTTAAAAGTTTCAACTACTCCTTTTTGGGTTTGTGGCCTAGTCACAGCCATGTGCAATGCGTTTGGATACTGCTGACCATTAAATCGCCATCCTCTAAGTCTCATAAAGTCATTTATGTGGTAAATATCAAACTCGTCCGAAGTAAAACTAAAAAGAAAAGTTGGATTACCGAGAATCTTAAGCTCCTTATGCGACCTCACGTGTTCAATCATTTCACCGGCAGCCTCGATAATCTCCTTACTGTATTTCAAATAGCCACTCATCCCAGTCTTAACCATCGAAGCCCAAGTTGCAGCAATTAGACCTGCTGAACGTGATCCATCCATTCCAGGTGAACAGTACTTCCCGCCGCTCCAGTCCGTCAAATAAAAGTACTGTGAGTTTCTCAAGCTCTTATCTCTAAACATAACCACAGAAGTTCCCTTGAACGCGTACCCGTACTTGTGGGTATCAGCAGATATGGTGGTAACCCCTTTAAGCCTAAAATCAAAAATAGGGATATCGCGCCCAAGTTTTGAAAGAAATGGAAGTATAAATCCACCAAGGCAGCAGTCTACGTGTAATCCAACTCCTTTTCTAACTGCCAAATCAGATAGTTCTTCGATTGGATCAATCGTTCCGTAGCCGTAATTACACGCTGAACCAATTATCGCAACCGTATTTTCGTCAATACTGTTTTCAACGAAGTTAATATCGACTTGCATTGTAACTGGGTCAACTGGAGCAAGAACTACTTCAATGCCAAATAGATGGCATGCTTTATCAAAAGCTGGATGCGCCGTTTCAGGTTTGATTACCTTAGGGTGCTTAATCCCTCTTTCTTTTGCATAAAGTTCACGGTAGCTAAGCATCGCATGCATAATTGAACCTGTTCCGCCTGAGGTTACTAAACCAACAGGTTTTGCATCTTCAACTTCACCCGCGTTAAAAATATCTAGAGTCATTGAGATTATTTCTGACTCAAATTTTGTAACACTCGGACACATATCCCTCTGTAATGCATTCACATGAGCGAACAATCCAAAAGCTTGATTTAAGAAATTGTAATGCTCATGATCGCCACAGTACATAGTTCCTGAACACTTACCTGTTTCCCAAAAAGCATCTTCTTCCTTTGCTATTAGCTGCAATTCTTCAAGAACTTCTTGTGGATCTCGTCCATTTTCTGGCAACGATCGGTTTATATTAAATCTATCTTCGTATGGAAATTTTGTCACATATCGAACTTTAGATCATTTACATATCCTATGCAAAAAAATTACTCTTTTAAAAGATCTCGGGCAATATGTGTAACTTGAATCTCATCCGTACCAGCATAAATTTGGAAAACTTTGGCATCCCTTGCAAGTTGTTCTACCCTATATTCAGACATGTAACCGTTCCCACCGAAAAGCTGAACCGCCTCCATTGCAACTTCACTGGCAGCTTGTGCTGAATATAGTTTCATCGCACTTGCTTCAGCAAGGGTTAACCTTCTTCCAGCTTTTTGCATTTCAATATGGCGGAATACTAGGTTCTGGACGTTAAGACGCGCTACTTCCATTTTTGCAAGTTTTAACTGGATTAGTTGAAAATCACCAATTGGTTTTTCCCAAAGAAGCCTTGATTTTGCGTACTCAACTGACAGCCTTAAACACTCTTCTATCACCCCGAGTGACATTGCGGCAACTCCAGCGCGTTCAGTTACAAAGTTGTCTTTCGCACTGTCTCGTCCAGTTCCTCCGGTTTCATCCTCCGTTTCACCTAACAATCTATCTTTGCCAACTCGAACATCGCTTAAAAACAGTTCTCCAGTTGGAGAAGAATGTAGTCCCATTTTTCTAAACGGTTTGGACTGAACAAGACCTTCCATGCCTTTGTCAAGGATAAAAGTAAGCACTTTTCTATTCCTCGGGTTTGTCCCGCTTCCATCATCTAACTTGGCATAAAAAACGATAGTGTCAGCGTACGGCCCATTTGTAATAAAAGTCTTATTTCCATTTAGAATATACTCGTCACCGTCTCTTTTGGCGGTTGAATTCATCCCGCCAAGAGCGTCCGAACCTGAGTTGGGCTCAGTTATTGCCCATGCACCAATTTTGTCAAAAGTTAGCAAGTCAAGGCCCCATCTCTCTTTTTGCGCAATAGTTCCTTTCGACATGATTGTGCCGGCAGCAAGCCCTACACTAACTCCCATCGCAGTTACGATACCAGGACAAACTTTAGAAAGTTCGATTATTGGGATAAGCGTCATTGCAGCTGCTCCGCCATCGCCACCCTCTTTCGGTGATCCCAAGAATGGGTCACCCTCACTTTCACCTGCTACATCTTCTTTTTTCTTTTCTCGTTCTATCCTTCTCTTAAATGATTCTCGACCAAGTGCATCAATTCCGAAAGTTCTTGCGAGTGTTCTGATTACGTCGTAAGGAGGCAAGTCACCGTGCTCCAACTCATCTCTTTTCGGCTGGATTTCGGACTCTACAAACTTCGCAACTGCTTCTTTGATCATAAGTTGCTCCTCTGACCATTCAAACATCTTTATCTTCCTTTCAACGAATTTACTCTCTATAGAAATTTAGATTCTAAAGGAGCGGTTTGTCCAATCGGATTTAGAGCAAGTCCTCAATTTGACCAAAAATCTCTTTAGGCGCTTCGAATGGAAGCATATGTCCTTTATCCTGGAGCACAACTAGTGTTGAATTTTTTAAATTCTTATTTATCTCTTTGGCACACCTTATTGGCGTCAAACGGTCCATCGTCCCAACCATAACTGAAGCAGGGAGGTCAATCTCATTTAAAGCCTTAGTCAAATCTAGATCTCGCATCCTTTTAGCAAGCTCACCTCTTGCTTTCGGCGACGCTTCCGAAGCCATCTTCGATGTAGCTTTTAGATGAGAAATTGCAGGGTCTCTGCCAACCGCAAATCTAACCAAACGAGGACCCATTTTCTTGTCTCTCATCAAGTTAGTGAATACTGTACTTCCACAGACTAATTCAGACAGATCATAGAACCATTCAGGGCCAAATGCAGCCCGTGATGTCGTGGCAACCAAAACGAGGCCCTTTACTTTGCTCCTCATTTCTGGATAATTGACTATGAACGTTTGGGCAGTCATGCCACCCATGGAATGTCCAACAAGGACCGACTCATCAATTTGTAGCGTTTCATAGATTTCTTTTAAATCGAGCGCAAGACGATTAACATCTAGTGGGGAATTTCCTATAGTTGACTGCCCATGACCTTGATGGTCATAGACAACAATTCTTTGGCCCTTTTCTACTAAAGAATTCACAACTGGTGCCCAGACATTTTGATTCTCAGTCCAACCGTGTGAAAAAACGACTGTTGGGGAAACTCCCTCAACTACAGTTACAGCTAATTTAGCTCCGTCTTTGTTGTCAACTACTAGCCTTTCAACTTTTTGAGAATCGTTATTTGGAAAATTAAATTCCAAGGGGTGGTTGAAGGTTGGATCAAAGTTAAAGTTCCATTTCTTTTCTGACTCTCTACTTATAATAGAAACAATAACTGCAGAGGCTAACGAAAGTCCTCCGACTCTTTTCAGAAGTGTGGGCAAACCCTTACTTTTAGACATATTTTCTCTTTTGTTTCACGCCTTTTGCTAATTGAAAATCTTCTAGCACAATTTCTTCCACCTAGGAAGCATACAATACTGACACTGAAGCTCGATTAGCTTTTAGGCACCGTTTATTACATTTATATAGCAAACTTTATTCACTTGTGAAATTATTTACAAACTTGAATCGAATATTTCTTGAGAAATGTTTCATTTGCATGAATAAGACCGTTACTTTGACTGTGTTTTGATTCGTAACATTTCTCCCAAAAATTCTTTGTTGTTTTAAATGTAAATGCGTACTTTTAGGCTAAAAATAGTATTCACATAAAACAAATCATTGATTTTTGGAGTTTTGAAAGACAGCCGCTTCTCGTTGTGTAACTACTTAATTCGACTGCATCTTCATGGGTACTTGTCTGGGAAAAGGCTTTGGACTCTTTTTGGATAATTACTGCCACAAAATTCACCAACTTCTGATTTGAAATACATATTCCAAAGTAATTGAGAAAATTGGTGCACATTGTTAAAAATTTCAACATCACAACTCAAACTCGCTAATGGCTACAGTATTACGAATGCCTAAATTGCTATTTTGAACGCAAGCCATGTCAAATTTGCGAATGTGTGAGCCTCTTCCAACCCCTAAGACGTTTTTTTACCCTGTCAAAATATCGGTAAGCTATATGTAAGCTTGATAAACGCAGATTTTAGGAGTTAGCGAATGCCATTTATTTACTCTTTTGAGCATAAACATAGACGACCACCAATGAATATGAAGGACCTTTTGGGAGGTAAAGGGGCCAATTTAGCTGAAATGACATCCGTGTTAGGTCTCCCTGTGCCACCTGGCTTCACAATCACTACAGATGCTTGCAGGGCTTATATGGAAATGGGCTGGCCAGAAGGACTTGACAAGGAAATTGCACTCGCTAAGAAGAAACTGGAAAAAGAACGAGGGAAAATTATTGGAGATCCCAACGATCCACTTTTGGTAAGTGTTAGATCTGGAGCAAAGTTCTCTATGCCGGGAATGATGGATACTGTTCTAAACCTTGGGCTTAACGATAAATCAGTCGTTGGTCTGGCGAAACAGACTAACGATGAAAGATTTGCTTACGACTCATATAGACGATTCATCGCTATGTATGCTCGAATAGTTCTTGGGTTACCTGGGGACGAATTTGATAAGCTATTTGATGCCGCAAAGGAACTTGCGAACACTAAAAACGACGCAAATGTACCCGTTGAGCTTCTCAAGTACCTCGTTAGCTCGTACAAGGAGATCGTTTTTCAGCTAACAAAACACCCATTCCCACAAGATCCAGATGCACAGCTAAAAGGCGCAATTGAAGCAGTTTTTAGGTCGTGGAATGGCGCAAGAGCTATAGCTTACCGCGTAAAAGAAAAAATCCCTCACGATCTTGGAACGGCAGTAAACGTTCAATCGATGGTGTTTGGGAATAGAGACAACAAATCAGGGACTGGAGTCGGATTCACTCGTGACCCAGCATCAGGAAATGCTGGAGTATATGGAGACTTTTTGGTAAATGCTCAAGGTGAAGATGTCGTGGCAGGAATAAGAAATACTGAAGAGTTAAGCGCACTCAAAAAGCGGTTTCCTCATATTTATGACGAGCTAATGGATATTTTTCTTAAGCTTGAAACCCACTACCGCGACATGTGTGACACTGAATTTACCATTGAACAAGGAAAACTTTGGATGCTTCAAACAAGAGTTGGCAAGCGCACAGGCATTGCAGCCTTAAAGATGGCTGTTGAGATGACTAAAGATCGCCATATAAAACTTACAAAAGAAGAAGCAGTTATGAGAGTAACAGCTGAGCACCTAGATCAAGTCCTTCATCCTCAATTTGCTCATTCAAATTTCAAAGCCATAACAAAAGGACTTGGAGCTTCGCCAGGTGCTGCAGTTGGGCACGCATACTTCACGGCTGATGATGCTGCAGCTGCAGCTCAGAAAGGTGAGAGAGTTATATTAGTTAGGAGTGAGACTTCACCCGAAGATGTTCATGGAATGCTCGCTTCTCAAGGCGTGCTCACTGCCAGAGGAGGCTTAGTAAGTCACGCGGCAGTAGTAGCAAGAGGATGGGGTAAACCAGCTGTAGTTGGGGCTGAAGCAATTAAAATTGGACAGCACTTTTGCAAGATAGGAAACACTACGGTAAATGAAGGTGACCTACTATCAATAGACGGTACAACTGGAAGCGTTGTCCTTGGAGAAGTTGAATTAACCGCATCAAAATCGCCGATAGAAATGGATACAATTTTAAAGTGGGCTGATGGACTCAGAGGAAAAAGAATATCTGTTAGAGCAAATGCAGATACTGGTGAAGATGCAAAAGTAGCGCGTGACCTCGGAGCTAGTGGAATCGGTCTTTGTAGAACTGAACACATGTTTTTAGCTGAAGATAGACTCCCAATTGTTAGGAGAATGATATTAGCTTCAACACCTGAGGAAGAAAGTGCAGCTCTTGAAGAACTTAAAAAAGCTCAAAAGATTGACTTTCTTTCCATCCTTGAGGCTATGGATTCTCTACCTGTGACGGTTCGGTTGTTAGACCCACCGCTTCATGAATTCCTTCCTGATGTCTCTGAACTGGCAATAAAGAAACAAACGGTTGGTTTAAACAAAGAAGAAGAGGCTCTCTTTGAGGCAGCTAACCAGTGGAAAGAGTTCAATCCAATGCTTGGAACTCGAGGAGTAAGATTAGGTGTTATCAAACCAGGACTCTACGAGATGCAAGTAAAAGCACTCATGGAAGCCGCACTTGATCGCATATCTGCAGGTGGAAAGCCGATTGTCGAAATTATGATTCCACTTACCGTAACAAAAGAAGAGCTCGCTCTTGCACGATCATGGGTTGAAAATGCAATAAACGAAATATCAAAAACTGTCAAATCAAAACAGAACAAGAAATCAGTTATGCCACAAATTACTATTGGGACTATGATTGAGACTCCGCGAGCTGCACTTAGAGCTGGGGACATAGCTGATGCTGCTGACTTTTTCTCATTTGGAACCAATGACTTAACTCAAATGACATTTGGCTTTTCAAGAGATGACGTTGAAGGAAGAATGATGGGTGCTTACTTAGAAAAAGGTCTCTTAAAAAATAATCCTTTTGAAGTAATTGATGCTGAAGGTGTTGGAGAGTTAGTCCGCATTGGAGTTGAACGTGGACGAAGGACAAAACCCGGCCTAAAAGTTGGTGTCTGTGGTGAACATGGTGGCGATCCAGAATCAATCAAACTATTTGTTGACGCAGAGTTAGACTACGTGAGCTGCTCACCATACCGAGTCCCAATAGCAAGATTGGCAACTGCACAGGCCATTCTTTCTTCAGAACGTTAGAAGTTTTAAGGCATCGTGAATAGATGTCTGTAAGTGAAGAAGAAGTCTCTCGCATCAGATCGTTAACCGATATTGCGTCACTTATTTCTGAACACACTACTTTAAAGCGATCGGGTCGCCGTTTGGCGGGCAAATGTCCTTTTCATGCAGAAAAAACACCTTCCTTTTCCGTAAACGTGGAGGAAGGACTTTACTACTGTTTCGGGTGTCAAGCATCTGGAGATGCAATCACATTTGTGCGAAATATCGAAGGGCTTGATTTTGTTGAAGCACTTGAATACCTTGCCTCAAAAGCAGGTACGTCACTGGTTCAAACTTCGACAGAAAGCAACAGGTCTTCAAAAGAAAGAACTCAACTTCTCAAAACCCTTGAAGATGCTGCCAGCTACTACCATGAAACTCTCTTAAATGAAAAAGAGGCAGGAAAAGCTAGGGAGTACCTTAGATCGCGTGGATACGACGGTGATCTTGTAAGAAAGTTTAGATTAGGTTTTGCGAAAGACAGGTGGAATGACCTCGTAACTCAGTTAAAGCTGACAAATGGCCTTGCGCAAGCGAGCGGGCTTGGATTTATCAACAAAAGAGGTTCTCTCCAAGACTCTTTTAGAGGAAGGATAATGTTTCCAATTTGTGATTCAAGTGGCCATGTCATCGCTTTTGGGGGAAGAATACTTCCAACCAATAAAGAAAGTTCCAACTCTGCCCAATTAAATGAACCAAAATACAAGAATTCTAAAGAAACTACACTCTACTCAAAAAGAAGAACCCTCTACAACCTTCACCAGGCAAAAAGACAAATTGTGCAGTCTGAGTTCACTGTCATTTGCGAAGGGTACACAGACGTGATAGCTTTCGACGCCTCGGGAGTATTCAATTCGGTAGCAACTTGCGGAACAGCATTTGGCGAAGAACACTTAACAATTCTTTCGTCTTTTACCAGAAAATTAGTGCTGGCCTTTGATGCTGATGGAGCTGGTCAAAACGCCGCAGAAAAAGTATACGAATGGGAAAAAAAGTTTGAACTCGATATATCGGTCGCTCAACTACCAAATGGGAAAGATCCAGGAGATCTATTAAAATCTCAACCAACTCTTTTAAAAGAGGCAGTAAGCAAATCCAAGCCATATCTGTCCTTTCGCCTCGACAAATTATTTTCTCGTGCAAATCTTTCAACAGCAGAAGGAAGAGCAAAGGCTGCTGCGTTAGCAGTTTCAATAGTTAACGAGCACCCTGATGAACTCGTGAAAGACCAATATTTTGTAGAAATTGCAGGTAGGTGCCACCTTGAGCCAGAACAACTACGTAAAATTGCGTCTACTTCTTCTTCACCTAATCCAAACACTGACGATAGCCAGCCAAATAGATCTCGGCCAAACAAATCTCGACAATCCAACGGTCAGACAACTAAGGAAAACCAACTTTATAACGCCGAAAGAGAGGTTCTTCGACAATGCATTCAAAATCCGGCAGAAATAGCCGATTACGTAGATATAGTGCTTTTTACAACTCCAATTTACAAACACGTTTTTGACTGTTTAATGTCATCGTCGAACTTGAACGAAGCAATTGAGCTTGCAGGAGAGTATGGGGCTAATCTTATTCATCGACTTAGCGTAGAGGAAACCGATGCATTGCCGCTTGATGCAGCGTCTAGACTAATTGAAGGAGCTGCACGTAGAGCACTAATGCGTCTTGAACAAGATGCAAAATTTAAGAGCCAACAAGACGCTATTATCTTACTAGACGAAGCTATCGCTTTAAGAAGAGCAGTGGAAGACTTAAGAAATCCTGTCTCATCTGGCAAAGCAGCTAAAGAATTGTTAGCCTTTCTTGTACAGGAAAGTTTGGAATTTGGGAAATGACGGAGAATATAATAGAACAAAATAAACCTATCCCAGAAGGAGTTCCCAAACGCGCCTTTGACATGCTCATTAAAAAAGGCAAGGCAGAGGGAATTCTCAGCCATGAAGAAATTATTAATGTTCTAGAGCCAGTTGAACTCAGTCATGAACTAATCGATGCAGTCGTAGAAACTGTCTCTTCATCCGGAATCATACTCGATGAGCCTATGATCATCGAAGTAATAGAGTCAATAAACGATGAAGACGCAGAGCTTCTTTTCTTAGAATTCCAACGCGAGCTTGCACGTAAAGGTCGCTACAGCTTTACAGGTTTAGGGCTAATTGGCTCAGAGCGAGATGAAGATCCAGTTAAGTCTTACTTGAAGGAAATTGGAAAGGTTCCTCTTCTAACAGGTTCACTTGAAGTTTTGCTTGCAAGACGAATTGAAGTAGGTGTAGAAGCTTCAAAGCAACTTGAGAGTATGCCAGTTCAAAAGGCTGGACGGAAATCAAAAACTCGAATCGAATTAGAAAAAGCTGTGGCCGAAGGTCAAAGTGCAAAAGATATGTTGATAGTTGCTAATTTGAGGTTAGTTGTTTCAATAGCTAAGCACTATAGGTCAAGTGGGCTTGGGTTTCTAGACCTTATTCAAGAAGGGAATATTGGTCTAATGAAAGCTGTAGAGAAATTTGACTATACTAAAGGTTTTAAATTCTCGACGTATGCAACCTGGTGGATTCGTCAAGCTATTGCAAGAGCAATCGCAGATCAGGCTAGAACTATTAGGATCCCTGTTCACATGGTGGAAACAATGAATAGAATCTCAAAGATACAACGCCAGCTCCATCAAGAATTAGGTCGAGAGCCAACACCTGCAGAAATGTCAAAAGCGGTCGGCCTGTCAACTGAGAGAATTATTGAACTTCAAAGTCTCGACGTCAATACAATCTCATTAGAACAACCTGTCGGAGATGAAAATGATTTTAACCTTTCAGATACGATTGAAGATCGAAGCACAATAACTCCTCAAGAAGCAATGGCTAGATCACTGCTAGCCGATGCTGTTAGACAAGTGCTTTCCGAACTACCCGAGAGAGAACGAGGTGTAGTCGCTCTCCGATTTGGAATTGAAGACGGAGAGATGCATACCTTAGAAGATGTCGGCGCTCGCTTTGGTGTGACAAGAGAACGAGTCAGGCAAATTGAGTCTAAAACAATCGCAAAGTTAAGGCATCCTGATCATTCAAGACCACTCAGAGAGTACTTCGAAGAAGCTTAACAGTTACTTTTTAATTTCTATTACAATTCCTAGGCGTTTGATGAAAACAAATTCTGGTACATAAATTACCTCATAAGTTGTGTGATTGCCTGAAAAGTTAACCCAAAATTAGCCGTCAGATGTGAGTGAACATCAATCAAATTATGCTGCTTTTTTGTCGTCTGCTCTTTTATCGAAGCTTTTACCCTCGTTTTCAATTGGTTTTTTACCTCGCGCTGGCAGAAACATCAAGGCGATTACACCACTTAATAGTGCAACAAAAGCTCCAACTTTTAGTCCGCTGTCCATTCCCGAAATAAATGCACCTCTCGCAGCCTCACTTAGAAGTAAGCCTGTTTTGCCGCCAACGATATTTGAGACTTGAAGTGCGCCACCCAGCGATCCTTTTATCGCACTAAGTGCTGCTGATGGAATTTTGTGTCCGCTTAGTAGAGTTGTCATAATGGATTGATATCTGGTTGCAAGCACGGACCCAATAACTGCCACCCCTAATGCACCCCCGAGATTTAAGCCTGCAGAGTTTGTTGCAGCTCCAACCCCAGTACGATCCTTAGATAATGACCCCATTATCGATTCGGTGGCGGGAGGAAACGCAAGTCCAGCTCCAACTCCGATTATCACCATGCCAATTAAAGAATTTGAATACGTACCATAAATAGTTATTCTAGATAGATCGAAAAGACCAAAGGCGACTAAAAACATTGCAGCTGCAACGACGACTTTAGTCCCTATAACTTTATCTATAAATATCGATATTGGCGCTGAAATTCCTAAAACTGCGGCAACTGGGAGTATTCTAATGCCTGCTGCAAGGGGAGAGTAGCCCAAAGAAAACTGAATATATTGAGTCATTAGAAACAGAACCCCAAGGAGAACAAATATAATTAGTGCCACGCTTGCCATCGCTACCGTGAAGCGTGGGTTCTTAAATGCCTCCATGTCTAGCATTGGCTTTGATGACGATCTTTCGTGGAGAATAAAGCCAATTAAAAATAAACCTCCAAGTAAAGTAGGCAGCAAAACTGATACTGAGGTCCAACCACCAATCGGCGCTTCTATTATTCCCCATAAAAGAAGCGACATTCCAGAGATAGACAGAAGGACTCCCTTTATGTCTTGTTTGCTAGATAAGTATGCCTTGGATTCGGGTATTAATATAGCAGCACCAACAATTCCTATGATTCCAATAGGCACGTTAATTAGGAATACCGATCCCCACCAAAAATGCGACAGCAGCCAGCCACCAGCTATGGGGCCAAGCGCAATGCCAAAACCTTCTGTTCCCGACCATATTCCAATTGCCAGGGCTCTCTCACTTTGTCGTCGAAAAAGTGTGGTAATTATTGCAAGTGTGGCTGGCATTATAAATGCAACCCCAATACCCATTACGGCTCTTGAAAAAATTAACATCCCAACACTTTTTGAAAAAGCAGATCCACTTGAGCCAAGGATAAAAATAAATAGGCCTGAAATCAAAAGTTTCTTTCGTCCAATTCGATCCCCTAAAGAACCAGCAAAAATTAGAAGTCCAGCTGAAACAAGTGCGTACGCATCTACAATCCACTCCAGCTGGGTGTTTGTAGCTTTTAGATCTCTGACGAGTGTAGGCAGTGCAATATTTAAAATAGTGTTGTCAAGTGAAGACATGAGCAAACTTATGCATAATACTGCAAGCGCAATATCTCTTTTATATCCCAAAAGAATCGGCGCATTCACTTGGTCGTCATCAATTCTTTTTCTTAATAGTCCAGTTGAGACCATACTAATTTACCTCTTTCAAATTGGTTGAGTTAACGTTAAATTTAAAAACTACGCTAAGTTCCAAATACTTTGTGGTCCGCTCACAAAAGCACTCATTACTAATAGTTTGTAACAAATTACTCATTTAACACCTACGATTGTTTTGCAAGCAACTCTATACTTGAGTAGCCCTTAAGTATCATCCTTCTTCTCAAAAGGATTAAGACATCTTCGCTACTTCGAAGTACGGTTTTAAGCAAGGAAAATACGTCATCTTTAGGCTCCATACTGATCAATTTCTCTGAAAGATAGCTTGCCTCTTTGCTGATTAGTTCTGAGATTGCATCTTTATAGAAATGTAAATCGGCAAGTTTAAAACCTGCACCTTCGGAAACTCCTGCTTCAATTAGACGGCTTAAGACTGAGATTATTTCTACCGAGAGTTGGTCATAAACGCCATCCTCACCTTCAATACACAGTTCTAAGTTTTCTAATACTTCGATGTCTTCACTCGTTATTGAAAAGTTCTTTAAAATATCGTCTTTGGACATGCCAGGCCCGTCAGGCCTAACAACTTCATCCATAACTTCACCAAGTTCAGAAGTCTTCCTCAAGAGATCTTTAATCCCCAAAATGCCACTCAAGTCAAGAACTTCTTTCACCTTAGAAAGTGGGATAAACCTCTTTCTGAGTTCTTTAGTAATCGCAATGATCTCAGCTGTTTTAGGGGAGTAGTACGCCATGTTATGTGACGTCTTTATGGGCTTAGGGATTATTCCAAACTCTAAATAATGGTGGACTGTCGCGCGAGTGACATTTGTAAGTTCCATAACCTGCTTAATTGAGAGGTAGTTACTTGGGCGTTCGGCCCTCATGCTTCGTGCTTTCTTCTTCTCGTCTCTCGAAGATGCTCTGGATATGGAATCACTGTTAGGTGTCACCTTACACATTATAAGCAGAATAATACTTACTTTCAATTTTTTCTTGACATTTTTTTTCAAATCTTCTCAAACTATGACACGTTCACCCATCTCTACGTGCACCTTTGGCAGGACTGCGCAAATTAAAAAGTATTCTTCTTTGGCACTTTGCGCATTTGAAATATCACATTTCGTAGTTCATAGGAGTAAATAGTCGTCAAGTCAGCTACTTTTTAAGATCTCCATCTTTCAGGCCTTAATAATGCAAAACAGACTGGTTTCGCCGTCAAAATCTGTCGTGATTAAAGGCCTTGGACTTTAATTTGACCTTTCTCTAAAATATTTTCGAAAATTAAAATTAAATCTTCTTTGAGTTAAAATTTGTTAATTCATCCCATTAATACTGCTGTTCCAGTATGAAAATATTGACAACTTTCTAACTTTAGATTTATCAAATTAGATCTTTAAGTAGAACAATTTCAGCACCGGACGTGTCTTCATGCAATTTACCAAAAGTTGAAAACAAGTATTCGAAAACCTTATAAGATATGACTTGATATTTAAAAGAAATATATAAGTTTTTATTTACCGCGTTTAATCTATCCGGGGTAGCTCAATTGGCAGAGCAAGCGGCTGTTAACCGCTAGGTTGAGAGTTCGAGTCTCTCCCCCGGAGCAAAGGGCTCGTAGCTCAGTGGTTAGAGCAGGGGACTCATAATCCCTTGGTCGCAGGTTCGAATCCTGCCGGGCCCACAGTTTTGACATTTAAGTCAAGGCGAACTTTGCATGATTGACTCAATCAATAATTTTCTTTTCTTGGACTGTCGGGCAAAACAGTACTGTTTAATTAGATTTTATTTCTTGTTATAGAGTTTCACTCTAGCTTATAAGTTTCTCCAAATTAATCTTTGAACAAGACTTCCCGCTGTGTGAATTGTTGCTAGCCATGAAGGGGATCAACGGGATTAGAGGATTTGAATAACGAGAACCAGTGTCCACTGGAGTCCGTATTCTTTTCGGCAGTATTCGATTTATCGTCGTCGTGCTAAAGGAAATAGGTGACTCTAGATTAAGAGAAGTATTACTAGCGGGGAAATTATAGATTCAAGCTACTCAGTGCAAAGAGATTATTAGCATAAGTGCATGTTTCTAAGTGAAGCAAGAGGTAAAAGACTTGAATTCTACTCAAGTTCTACAACTTTATAGCTTGGGCCAATTTTTCGTGAGCCTATGAAAGGCTCCGTACGTTAGTGTAAAATTCGCATTTTTTGCTCTCCTGTGCTAGTTTTACAAAATGCAGGGAAATATTAAGAGTTCGTTCTTTAATTTCAACACTCGCATCATTATGACTTTAGTTATGTCATTCTCTTTAATTTTCGTTTCAATTTTAACTGCGATTACTCAAAATTCAGCATCAATGGCATCGAGTGACGCGGTAGACATTTCAGTCAACGTGAACTCAAAACTGGTCCAACAAAATGAAAATGTAATAGGCGTAAATCAACTGCCAACTTCAAATAAAGCGCTAACTCTAATGAAATCGATAGGTGTTAAATGGGTAAGAATCGACGCTTCTCTTGAAGGGAGCATTAATGGCGTGCCAGTTTACAACTGTTTAAATGGAAATTGGAACCCAGCAATTGTTGCTCCAAGAGTAGCTGCTGCACAAAACATATCGGCAAATTCCGAGTTAATTATCGACTACTCTCCAACTTGTTTAGCTGAAACTCCTACTTCAAACCCTCAGTACTCTCCGCCTGATAGCCCATCAACACAATCAAAATGGACAGCATTAATATTTAAAGTTGGAATGTGGGCAATTGCGCACCACGTTACAACTTTTGAAGTTTGGAATGAACCTGACTGGGTTTTTTGGAGTGGAGGACTTACGGGTTACTTGCAACTTTACAAAGATACCGCTCTGGCTCTTGAAAAAGCTAGTCAAGCAAGTCATGTAACTGTAGCCGTAGGAGGGCCAGCACTCGCAAATGTCGGTGGAACAATGGATACAATATGGTTAGATTCTTTTTTGCAATACGTGAATACAAATCACCTCCCGCTTAACTTTCTTTCATGGCACACTTACGCCGAAGATCCAAATGCAGGGCCAAGTTCAAATCTCCCGTCATTTTGCTTCTCAAAAACCAAAAACCCTCCAAATATCCCCTGCTATTACACTCAGCAACTAAATACTGCAGTTTACGGAGACGAAGTCCAACAGGCGAAGGTAGCTTTGAAACCATTCCCAAATCTTCAACCAGTTTTATGGATAGACGAATGGAATATAAATGGAGAATTCGATGCACGCGATAACACATCTTTTGCTGCTGCTTTCATACTCTCTGCCATTGATTCCGCAACTTCAAATGGAATTGGGCGAATGAGTTGGTATAACGTGTTGGACTCTAACAACGACCCATTAGCAGCGTTCGGACTTTTAGACTATAACTTCTCAAAAAAGCCTTCATACAATTCTTTCTACCTTTACCACGAATTAGCTGGATCAATGCTTAGTCAGAGCATCTCTTACTATGCATCGGTTCAAAATAATCCTTTTGGGACCCAGGGTGGGGTAGGGTCTTTCTCTGCAAAAACTCCCGATGGTATAGTTCACGTTTTAATTTATAATTTTATTCCATATGATCCAACCGGAAATTTTGGAAGCCACACATCAAATAACTTCAAGGCAAGTATCGCTCTCTCATTTTCTGGACTTAAAAGCGGAACATATAACGCTGGTTTTCAAACGATTCAATCTACAAGTTCAGGCAAGATAGTTCAATCAAGTGCAATACTTAACTCTGCCAACCCACGGTTAAACATACTTCTTAATGAAGACGGAGTTGAACTTGTTACACTTACGCCTCAAAGTAAATCCCAAAGCACCCAAAGAAAATTCATAATATTGGTAGTGGTCTTAGTTATTCTACTCTTAATACTGTCAGTTCTTTTTGTAGTACACAAAAAGCAGATGATAAAAGCTTAAGTTTAACTTCTAAATGTAAGTATTTAGAGACATTGAGAACTGTATCTTTTCGCTCAAACCTCTTTTCAATTACGAAAATAAAAACAGGTTAGCTGACGCTTTCATAATCTTACTATTCTTATCCTACTTTATATCTTTCTCCATTCACATATACTATGTATAGCTCTGGCATATGAATGGAAGGATTACTCATGTATAGATTTGAATTGCGTGGCCAAATCGATAATTTGCTGAACATGGGCAAGTTCACAGTGGCAAGAATAGGAGATTCCCATGAGAAAGGTAACCAGATGTGTTTTCGGACTCGATTACGCTAAATATACTTTTGAGATGGCAGGACTTTTCGTAAACTCCAGAAAGGAAGAAGATGGAGGGAAAGAGAGCTATGACTTATTTAAGGTTCTTAAAGGTTTTATGCTTAAGGTGAAAGAGGATCATTCCCATGCCTTAAAGACTGGTTGGTACCTGAATGGAGATGTGTAAGTTTTTTGCCGGCGTTTAGGTTATTTGCATAAAAGTGCTAGAAAGTTTGTAGGTTTAAGATGTGTGGAATAGTTGGTATTATAAAATATAAACCCCAGTCGACAAATATTGATGTAGAGGAACTCTTATTGATTAGAGATTCTATGGAAAAACGTGGACCGGACGGTGAGGGACTGTGGGTGTCAAATGACAACAGAGTTGCGTTAGCTCACCGACGCTTAGAGATAATTGGTCTTGGAGAACAGGGTATTCAGCCAATGATACTCGAGAATGGTTGTTCAAGAGAATGTGGGCAATTGGTAATTACCTATAACGGGGAAATTTATAATTATAAAGAATTGCGGGCCGAACTTCAATCCTTGGGACATAGGTTTAAAAGTAGTACCGACACCGAGGTAATTCTTCACCTTTATGAAGAGTTTGGTCAAGGATTTCAAATGAAATTGCGAGGCATGTTTGCATTCATACTAGTTGATAATTCTAGATCGCTAACCTTGTTGGTGAGGGATCCTCTTGGAATTAAGCCCCTTTACTATCACGACGAAAACGGCATTTTAACCGTTGCATCTCAAGCAAAAGCTCTGTTAAAAAGTAAACGTGTTTCAAAAAGAACAAACGATGGAGCACTTGCAGGTTTGTTTATTTTTGGTAATATACCCGAACCTTTGACGGCATGGCAGGAAATTAAAGCTCTTCCGGCTGGAGCCGTATTAATACTTGACTCCAATGGGGAAAAACAAATGGAGAAATATTATTCCCTTGCTAGTGAAATCGAAAACGCCGAAAATCTAATTAACAATGAATTTAGTTTAGATTTATTTAAGAAGGAATTGCTTCAGGATATTAAAGCTCATATGGTTAGCGATGTAGAAGTTGGGATTTTTCTATCATCCGGAATCGATTCAAGTGCGATATTAGGAATGGCATCTAATCTATCTCCCAATTTGAATTCAATAACTTTAGGATTTAAAGAATTTGAGGGGTTACAATCAGATGAAGTGCCAATCGCGAATCAAGTTTCAAAACTTTATGGTTCTCAACATATAGTTAGCAGAATTACAGGCAATGATTTTATAAAAAATTTACCCCTTATCTTATCTGACATGGATCAGCCGTCAGTAGATGGAGTAAATACGTGGTTGGTTGCAAATGCTGCAGCTGAGTTGGATTTAAAGGTAGCATTATCTGGAATTGGCGGCGATGAGTTTTTCGGAGGCTACTCCACTTTTGTTAATGTTCCATCCATGCTACGAAAGATTAATTTAGCGAGCAAAATATTTAAAAATGGTGAAGTGTTTAGAAGGCTGTCAGCCCCTCTTTTTAAGAAAAATAAACCGAAGGTTGCAGGGATTCTTGAATATGGCGATAGTTTAGAGAAAATGTGGTTGCTCAACAGATGCGTTATGGCCCCGTGGGAATTGGCTAATGTTTTGGGGAAGGAGCGAACGGATGAGGCACTTAAGCAACTTAATATTGAAACAATTCTTAATGCGGCCTCTCCATCAAATCTTAAAACTGAAATAGGTAAAATATCGGCATTAGAAGGAGGCCTTTATATGAGAAATCAACTTTTACGGGATGCTGATTGGGCGGGCATGGGGAATTCACTAGAGATTAGAGTTCCTTTTGTGGACTCTTTTCTCTTGCCGACCCTTCTAACAAGGCTTATTCATCATTGGGCTCCAGAAACAAAGAAAAATGTTTTGGCTCAAATCCCAAGTCCATCCGTGCCGGATACTGTCGTTAGTAGGGGGAAAACTGGATTCGGTTTGCCAATGGAGAAATGGATATCAATTAATGAAGATTATTCGAGTTGGAAATCGTGTAAAGCGTTATCATATTCAAAATGTACGTGGGCAAGACGTTGGGCTTATGTCATCGCTGACTATTTTGAAATGATGTAACACAACGCTTTGTAAGAGTGTACTTTCGCACTTTTTATGTTCGTTAGAGTTAAGTTTACCTAAAGCATTGACCCTACCCATGCAGCATTTGCCAAATGTCAATCATTGCTTCGATAATTATAGTAGGGTACTATTGTTTCAGCGGTACCTATAAAATTCTTTCACTCCATAGTACCCTCCTTGGATCTGTAAGGGCATGAATGAGCGGATCAGTTGCTTTTTTTGTACCGAGTACGAGAAATCCAAGTCGGAGGGAATCCAAGTCGGAGTTGTAGGATAGTTTGTAAAATGCGATGCCCTCAGTATCAGGAAAGGTGACTTAAGGTTTATTATAAGTGCTTTACCGAAACTTCTCTTTGAGCCGGAGTGATATCTTCAGTGGTCGCATTATTTCTTAGTTTTGCTCTACTGATACGAGTAAAAAGCCTTTTGGTACCACTATTTTCTTTTTACAGGTTTTCCCAACTCTGTCGTTCCCATAAGTCTTGGGAAATGACAGTACTTCCTGACATGGTTTAAAGCCTGCTCTTTAACGTACTTTCTTTTCACGATACCGCGCGGTTAGGAGTTTTTGACAGTACTCTCTGGAATTTTCAGCTGATTTAAGTAAGTACTGAGCTTTCCAGCTTGTTTTCTTAAGTGTGATTTAGTGGCATGCTATCTTTAATAGTTACGTACTTTCCTTTATATCTAGCAATTTTGTGACTGACAATCCTTACTTTTTGACTGAAAATCTCAACTAATTTGTTTGTTGTGGGCATATCGACTCGGCTGCGGATTTTCAAAAGGGAACGGCACGAAAACCTTTAGGCTCTGATAAATGATCTGTATTTTCAGACTATCTTCGAAAATAGTAACCTGCAAATTAGATGTATAGGATGGAAAGATGTATTATCAGGTTTTGGGCAGAGTACATTCTCAAATGATAGCCAACCAAGAAGTTTTGATTTCATTAGTCTCTATTTGCTTCTCTATTTGCTTCTCTATGTTTGAGGTAGTAAAGGCTAAGCAACTAGCTCACTTAGTGAATAACGCATGTACCTGTTCTATTTTTAATTAGAACTGTATCTAAATCACGATTTCACTTCTTGAAAAAGAAGTCGTGACCATTTGACTGCCGTTTTACATGCTTTGCTAACTTAAAATTTCGAGAACGACTCCGACGTTAAATATTCAAGATGGATCGTCTGTAAATCTCGGTAGCCATTTTGGCAACTAGCACCGTACTTAAAATTGCTATAACTCCTGACAGAGTGAACTGCCACCATGCCGCCTTCCCGATCCCCACCAGAACAGGCATTGCGAAAGGTGCTGTCGGAGGAAGATAGGCGAGAATTTTAAAGAACATGCTGGCATCTCCGCTCGTTGCTGCAAATAAAGAAGTAACATAGCCAAGTATTAGTGGCAAAGTAAGCGGAAGCGCAAGGGTCTGAACCTGCTCTTGCCGTTTTGCCATCGAACCAGCCGCAGCATATACCCAAGAGTAGAAAGAGTAACCTAATATGAGCCACAGGAGTGAACTTAAAAACGCCTGCATATTAGTACCTCGAAGCAGGTCAGAACCGACAAGATGTGTTAGGCCCAAAGCGAATGCCAAGGTGAGTGCCGCTTGAAAAAACGCAACTAGACCAATACCAAGCACCTTGCCCGACAAAAGTTGTCGGGGTCTAACTACTGCTAAAATTACTTCGACAACTCGGCTGGACTTTTCCTCCATTACTCCAATTAGAGTCCACGTATTATACTGCGATAGCATGACAAACGTAAGGATCAACAATATGAGTGAAGTGGTGTGAACTGGCCCTTTGGTTGAAGCAGGTTGTAGACTTGTTATCTCTAAAGGCTTTGCTCGTGATACAATCCGCGTTTGATTCGCAGACAAACCTGCCTCGATGTATGCTCGTTCGACACCGAGTACCGCTGATGTATACCGCACGAACTGTGCTGGCGACGAAAAATCGGTATTAGAAATTGGTTTGTTTACTATTAGCTCTTGCGTCTGAAGGAGTACTACATCTAAATTCCCAGATCGCAACTGTTTATCAGCAATTTGCTTATTTGGCTCAGACAAGATAGTAATTGTCGTTCCAGTACTTGCAGCAGTTGCATTAAGTGTCTTTTCAAGAGGTGTCGACATCACTCCGACTACTCCTATTCGTGTTGGGTGAGAATTTGACTTGGTAAGAACAGGGATGACAATTGCCGCAGCCACCGCCAGTAAAATTAAAAGCGTACCTACCTGAAACGTCTTCCCTCTGATACGCTCACGAACCTCTCTTCTTGCAACTAACCCAATATTGCCGAACATTAACTCCAAAAAAGAGCGTCTTGGGACGGCACGGATATTTAGGTCGATTTTGGGTTGACGGCGGTGTCTCCAGATCCACACTCTCATTGATACGCCGATAACAATAACGATAACTACTATTATGACTTTCATGTCAGAGCCTCTCTGAAAACCTCTGAAAGTCTTCTTCGCTCGAAGCTAAACTGTGTCACCTTGCCTGCTGCGATAGCTGCATTTAAGATGGTATCACTGTCGACTGATTTTTCAAGCACAAGCCTTGCTGCCCCACCTGTAGTTTCAGACACACTAACGCCATCAATATTGCGAGCCCACATTGCCTCTCGATCACCTTCGACTCGCACTACAAGCCGTCGTGATCCACTCGTTGCTAACACATCCACACGACCAGTAACAACGAGGCGCCCATGGTCAATGATAGATACTGATTCACAGAGATCTTCGACTAGGTCGAGTTGGTGGCTTGAAAATATCACGCAGCAACCCTCTCTTGCTTGTTCTGTAAGTACCGCACTTATGTCATCGATCCCGTTTGGATCTAAGCCAGAAAGTGGTTCGTCAAGCACAATCAATTCTGGACGGTGGATCAAAGCAGCTGCTAGTTGAACCCGTTGCTGGTTGCCATGTGAAAGGGTGTCTACCTTACTATTCATCCTGTCGGCAACTCCAAGTCGATCTAGCCAGACCTTCATGGCTGCCGTTGCGTCAAATGCACTGAGTCCGTGTAGTCGACCAAAATACTCAATTTGCTCACCTACAAGCATGCCGGGATAAAGGCCACGTTCTTCAGGCATGTATCCGAACCTGCGACGTTTCTCTTGATCTACCAGTTCCCCATTCCATCTAACTTCTCCAGTATCCAGATCGGTCAAACCAAAAATAGCCCGCATAGTTGTTGTCTTTCCTGCCCCATTCGCACCTAAGAAACCAACGACTTGACCTGCAGGAACTGAGAACGTGAGATTATCAAGCGCTTTGATGGACCCATAACGTCGAGCTAAACCCCTCAATTCAAGTACGGAACTTGAGCCTCCCGAGAGGTGTTCAATATGACTTTCAGATGAATTGAAATCCTTATCGGCGATCAAGATAACCTACGCCTTAAATTAATAGTTTCCATTAAATCTGAAATACTCCAGTCACATAGGCAATTTTAATAACTTTATCCTATCAGGACAGCCTGGACTGGATCTAACGGTGACGAACGAACTATACGTAAATCTTTGGTTTTTCATTTTAGACGCTTTAACATCGACAATATGAATTGGAATTTAGATAGCAGATAAATACAGATCACGAGAACTTTTTTAAAATATCTTTGCTAAAAACTTAATCGGACAAAGTGTAACCATGGTTGTTAAAGGTATTCTAAGTCAGGTTTTAAAAGTGACAACTCCAATTTACTGAAACTCGACTTACTTCTTTCGATTTTAAATCTTAACTTGATTCCAATACACCTAGCCAACATCTGTTAGATATATACGAGGAACCCGCGCTTAATTAAGAACCATTTTGCAATAGACCGAATCGAAGCGATGGGCAATAGCGAAGAATACACAATTTACTTTATATTGGGTGATTTTTAAGTAGTCACTTGGATCTGTCTTGAATATGCTCTCTTGGAACAAAAAGTGAGTGTCAAAGTAAGAAATTAAGGAGCAACTAGCCTAAAGCCAACTACTCTTCCTCGATATCTCCTGATGTTGAGATATCAACTATAACCACCTTTTCATAACGTTGTGCTCGAATATAATTTTGGAGAGATGAAAGCGACTTGACGGTTGTTTAATATTCACAGCTGGTGAAGGCTCTGCAAAAAAGTTACCTGTTCCATACCCCGCCTTCCCAAAGCCAGTTTCAATGAAACAGCCACCATGGCCATTAAAACTTGATGAAACCTCTCGCCCTTCAATAGTTGCAACTATACTGTCAGCTACAACTAGAGCTTGGGCATGGGCAAATACCCCTGCACGAGGAAGAGGCTTTCCAATGCTTAATGAAAGCTGAGTATTATCGCCAATCGCATACACCCCAGGAAAGGATGTAGTTAAACTATTGCGATCAGCTTCTATCCATCCAGATGGCCCGACAAACGGTGTTGACACAATTGCTTGTGGTGGCCGGATAGGTGGCATGTAGACCAACATATCAAACGGTTCGGATTTGCTATCGACAAAATCGATACGGCCTGGTGAAGCGGCAGTGATTTGATGCGCCGGGTGATAAGCGATGTTTCGTTCTTCTAAAAGCGAGATAACTGCAGCTGAAACGTTTGCACCCGCTACAGCCATCGGCCCAGGTTCAGCCGAATGTATTTCGATATCTATATTTCCCCTAACTTTATTATTCCTTGCGATTGCATCAATTAGGAATGCTGCCTCATAAGGTGCAGCAGGGCATCGATACATTGGCGCAGCAGTTACTATAAGAACTCTTCCCTTAGTAAGAGAGTTTATAGCAGGTGCAAGGCGTTGAGCTCCAGCTAATGTAGCGAATGTCTCTCCAGTTTCCTTCAAACCAGGAATTGTGTCTGTTGCATACTCTGCTCCAAGTGAAATAATAATGTTGTCTGCGTTTAGTCTTTTCCCATCAACACTGACAGTGCGATCTGCACCATCAATATTTTCAATATTTCCTAAAACCACCTCAATGCCTCTGCGTTCAAGCGCCTTTAGAGGTCGGGTCACCTGGCTTGCCTTACGTTTACCCGACATAACCCAGAGGTAGGATGCAGCAAAGGTGAAATCCGGATATCGGTTAACTAGTATTACACGGTGTCGTTGATCTAAACGCTTACGCAACCTATTGGCAGCAGCAACTCCTCCAATTCCACCCCCTAGGACTACAACGCTCTGACTGGAAACCTGTTTGCTATTGGCCATTAGAATACAAGCACTTTGTCGGCATTAAAGGTTAGCTCAGTTAGTTCGTCCAAGGTAGAGCGATCTGCACCGCCTAGCAACTCAGTACTCATTAGACCTCGTGCATCCATGCATGTGCCACAAACCTTAACCGTTGCACCCTTGTGAATTACGTTTGTGAGCATCAGTTCTATGTTGTAGTAGCCATTAGGTGTTTTCTGCCCTGACTTTGCTGCACTTGCCGAGTCGCCCATTAGAAAGATTGATATTTCAACTTGGTCATGCTTAACCAGCAGGTTAGTAGCCAACCGAAGACCGTTGTATACGCGCTCCGTTCCATAGGGTGGGTCGTTCAAAATCATTACTATCTTCATTACTTTCCTTCTTTTTTATTTGATTTGTTAACTTTTTGGATCCGCAGATCACTTGTCTTTTTCAAGAACTGCCTTGCGCTTTAGGTACTCATCCTCGTCAATTTCGCCTCTAGCAAAACGCTCCCTTAATATCTGTTTAGGGCCGTTTCTGTATTCAGGTTGATCCTGAAATATAGATCGAGGCGTAACGTAACGAGTAAGCATCACGACTGTAAAAATAATGATCAAAAGGAATGCCAACATAAGAATCATCATTGGAATCCATGTACTTTGGCTCCAGTTACCATACCCCCACATCATGCCTGATGCCTTTTAACTTTCTGAGACACCAGTACGGTTTCATACTTATGATAACTTAGCGAATGTTGTTTCATTTGACTTTTCCTTTCACTTTCGTTTTGTATTTTTGTACTTGTTTACGTTGTGGAAGTTCCCAAGTGGCTCCACGAGTGATCGGTATGCCAGCTAGCTTCCATTCCAGAGGACCTTGGCTAAGACGTTCTGCCTGAAATCCGGCAGCACGAAAGAGAGCTACTGCTTGTGCAGCCAATACGCAGTAGGGTCCCCGGCAGTAGGCGACGACAGAGGCATTCTGATTTAAGTCAGGAATCCTTTCAGGAAGTTGATCAAGCGGTATATTAATTGCTCCTGATAAATGGCCAGCCTCAAACTCCAGCTGAGGACGCACGTCAACAACAACCACCTCACCAGCTTCTGAGAGTTCGATCAACTCTTTTACATCAACTGCCTTCGTTCCATCTATGCGATGGAAAAACGCCTCCGCCAGAGTACGCACCTCACTTATGCGAGACTCTGCCAAGCTGCGAAGTGCCAGATAACCTGCTGCGACTGAATCGTCGGCAATCCGGTAAAAAATGTGAAAACCGTCCCTACGAGCAGACAACATTCCAGCACTTTTAAGAATCTGGAGGTGCCTTGAGGTGTTGGCTACCTCCATGCCAGTTAATTGAGCGATCGACTCAACTGTTCGCTCACCCTGAGAGAGCAAATCGACTATCTCGACCCGCTTTGGAGAGCCAAATGCAGTTGCTGCTCTAGCAAACTGCTCAAAAATTGCATCCTTGAACTCCCGACCTTCCATTCAAACCTTCTTTTCTGCTATTCAATCGAATACTTGAATAGTATCACAAAATTAATTAACCTACTTAACAAAATTAAAAGTGGCTATTTGGAATTTAAATAATAGTAGGTTTCAAAGGTCAATTTTTAGGTGAGCACCTCAGAATTTCACACAGATATTAGAGTCTACTTTTGATCAAACACAAAATAGGGTCTTGTATAATTAGAATTATTGAGCTTTAAGTCAATACGCTGCCTTAGCTATTGTCATTCTTAGCGGCACCATAAGATAGTCAGGCTCGTTAGTGTAAAAGAAACTAGCAACCAGGGAGTACGTGTTGCTGAAGGACAATATAGTACGCACAAATTGAAATCTCTGGTTAGCCTTGCTTAAGAGGAGTCAGAGACAAGAAGTTCTTCCTGTTCCGAGTTCCCAAAACATATTGCTAGAACCATCATATGCGTATGATCCGCTAAACTTCAAAAGAAAATATCAGGATCATGGAGGACAAAGAGAGGGGCTGATAACTTCTTAGCAATTCGTAGCTACATCTCCACCATGAAAAAGCACGACTACAACGTACTAAATGGTCTCGTCTCAACCGATTATTCAAAGATCAGGTCTGGTTGCCCAGGGAGACCTGAACAGTTACTACCGGTTTTAAGTACTGACAACTCATTCGTGAGAGTCAATACCTATTCTCGAAGTGCGATGTTCTCTGCTACCACTTCTTCATAAGTCGGCTCCGACGCCATCCAGCCAGTATACATAACCTCGATCAGTGGTGGATATTCGCGCGATCCAAGCGAATTCCTGTTCAGAGCACCAAAATGACTCTTGCAGGCATACCGCAATCAATGACAAACAGCGCAGTATCAGGGTACCTGAATGGTTACTATTAAAGGTATAGCACAGTCACTATCTATGCATGTGATACCACCCTAGTAATTTGACAAGAAATGTAAAGAAAGAATAAAACGAGAGGTGTAAAGATCATCTCAACACTAATTCAACACTAATTCATGTAAAATTGGAAAAGTTGTTTGAAATGAGTTACGTCGGTCAAATGAAAAGAACATTTGGTTAAGAATAAAGAAATTGGGTGTCCAAAAAACCAAGTGTGGACCAATTTGTAACTTTCACTTGATTTCTTACAAAATTCAGAATAGATTAACTATATGGTAATGAATATGAAATTATTCGGGGGGGGGTATCTTCGTAGATTCTTCCTTAGAACTCTTTTGTTAGTTCTACTTGGTTTATCTTCACTCTTTTCCGTTATTCACATTCATAGCCATAAGGCACTTGCACAAGGAAGTGTCCCTCAAGTTGGTGGACAATACTATCCAATAACACCAGCTCGGATTGTAGATACTAGATGTAGTCTAGGCCTTTCACCTCTTCTTTCAGGCGTAGCGCAAAGACTTAATGTTTTAGCTGCTTTAGCATATGAGCCACTTGGATCTTCTTCAAGTTCTTCTTCCGATGTTTGCCCTAATTCGTCATCTAATCCAGTAGAGGAATCAACTGGGATTCCTTCGCACGGTGTATCAGCAGTTGTTCTAAATGTAACAGTAATTAATAACTCTTCTACTTCAAGTGGTTACTTATCTCTATCACCTGATGACTTATCTGCAGTTGCACCGATGACGTCTAGTATTGACTATGCACCGTCAGAGGTAAAGGCAAGTCAAGTTACAGTAGGGATCTCACCAACTGGAGTTATTAGTTTTTTAAATACGCTGGCAGGTGGTGATGAAACAGAGGTTGATGTTTTAATAGATGTAGAGGGGTGGTACTCTTCTTCAAGCCTTTCAAACTATTCACAAGGTGACACTTATGTGCCGCTTTCAACACCTGCAGTTATGGAGGACTCCTTATTTTCTCCATGTGCTGGAAGCGGATATAACCAGTTTTCCTCCATTCCAACATCTAGCTCTGATAGTGCTTCACTTAATTTAGTAGGTGCTTCGTCATTGTTAGATTTAGGATCTACCTGTAGTAATGGAACAGCTCCGATCCCAAGTAGTGGAAGTACAGCTGATGCGGTAGTGCTTTCTGTAACAGCGGAAGATAGCGCAGGGTCAAGTTCAGCCTTTCTTTCAGTAAATGGATCAAGTACTTCCTTTTTAAATCTTTCGCCAGGTGAAACAACTTCAAATACCGTGACTGCAAAATTAGGAACTGGAGGCATTACAATACAAGCACAATCTGCATATGGCGTAGCTGCAACAACTAACAGCATCACAATGCAAGTTGATTTAATTGGATACTACTCTACTCAAAGTACGGACTCAGTTTTTGTTCCACTAGCAACTCCATCAAGGATAGCAAACTCCATAAATTGCTCCCCCAACGTGCCATCTGGTTTTAGTTCTCTTCCAACAAGTGCATCGTTACCCAACGAAGACTTAACCATACAAAACGCACCAACTTTTAATGGATGTAGCCAACTTCCAGGAGTAATTCCTAACTCAGGAACAGTTACATCACTTGTTACTCAAGTAGCTACAGATAATACCTCTTCAGTTTCGACATTATTAGCTATTTTGCCCCAGGCAGGACAAACTAATGAGGGCAGTGTCTCTGATGTTGCTCCTGGAAGTTCAATAGAGCAGAGTGAGAGTTATGTTACTGTGCCAACTGGCGGCCAAATTAATCTAGTTGTTAGTCCTCTTGTTTCAGGAACTTCTCTAACCAATCTTTCAATAAACCTAATAGTTGACGTAACTGGATACTTCATTTCTTCTTCAATTTCACCACCTGTGACACAGGGTAGTTACTATTTCCCACTAGTAAATCCAGCTAGGATAGCAAATTCATCATGTAGTACCCCTTATGGCCTCTCTGGTCCATTTTCTAATAACTCAATTGAGACTCTTCAAGTAGATAATGCTCCAGCTTATTCAAGTTGTACCAGTGTTCCAACTCCTAGCGGTGTTCCAACTTCTGGTGTAAGTGCTGTAGCACTTAATATAACTGCTGTATCTCCTTCCACATCAGGTTATTTAACAGTTGCGCCAACTATTAGCTCGTCTCCGCCTCCAACTTCAACCTTGAACTTTCAATCTGGAGTTTCAGCAGTTGCGGCTGAAATAACAGTTGAGCTATCTTCTGCTGGTTCTGTAGACATTTATGCAGGTTTGCCTTCAGGAACAGTTAATGTTTTAGTTGATGTTGTGGGTTACTACGGCACCAATACAACTTCAGGTGATCCATATACGCCGTTAAATCCAATAAGAATTGTGGATTCCAGAACTCCTTGCCGCATGGTCCCTATAGCCTCATCAGTACCAGAGTCCTTAAACTTAGATTCCACTAAATCCTGCAGTAACCAGTTAGATGGACTTCCTGGAACTTCACTTGTTGCAGTAGCTATAAATATAACGGTTATTGCCGGGAGTACCGGAGGATGGCTTAGTGTCTATCCTGCTAATCTGACCTCATCCCAGTTGACTTTAGCTCAGGCTACGTCAAGTCTAAACTTTTCTTCAAATCAAATAGTATCTAATCTCGCAGTAGTTACTGTGCCAAACTCTGGATCTATTGTATTTGAAAATAGTTCTGCAAGTCCATTAGAGTTGATGGTTGACCTACAGGGTTACTATTCAACTGGAACCATTACTGGTGATGCTTTTGTCCCAGTTATACCTGAGCGTATTGCTGACAGCAGAAGTAGTTGTCCTTCTAGTTTCTATTCACCCTCATTTGGCCAGCCAGCTACTCTAAAATTTGGTGGATCGACAAGTTATATTTCATGTCCAGGTAGCTCAACTCCAGGTTCATTACCGACTACTAGCGTGGAGGCAGTAGCTGCAACTGTAACAGCAATTGATACTTCGAGCACAAATCCAGGTTACTTGGCAACTTATTCCTCGTCGTCTCCGCCAGTTGCAAGTAGTTCAACATTAATTGCAGGCTCTAACGCTGTCGCTACACCTTTACTATCTACACTTGCATCGAACTCATCGCTTGAATTTGATGCTGTTTTAAACAATCAAGACCAATCACCAGTTCAACTGGTAGTAGATGTTTATGGTTATTTCATAGGATCAACCAAATCAGTTATAGATCTAGCAGGAACAGGGATTTACGGAAACGGAACACCAATACCTGACGGTCAACTAGCAGTTAATTCCAATTTAAACTCACCAATGGGAGTAGCCACTGACTCATTTGGTTATACCTATATTGCAGATTCAGCTAGTAACACAATTGTAAGAGTTGATTATGCAGGTTTAACTACTGTAATTGCCGGAACTGGGACAGCTGGTTTTAATGGAGACAATATAGCAGCAACCTCAGCTGAGCTAAATGATCCTAGAGGAATTGTAACTGACAGTAATGGTGACATATTTATAGCTGATAGTAACAACTGTTTAGTCCGAGAACTGACTTCTAATACCTCAACACAACCACCTTCCTATAATATTAAAACCGTTGTTGGAGATGATGGTGGAGGCTCAGGAGGACCAGTATGTTCTTCAACACTACCCGTTAATGGTGCTACAGCAAATACCACTGCGATTGGTACAGCAGATGAAGTATTTGTAGATAATCAAGGAGATATTTTTGTGGCAGTCACAGAGAGTTGTGCCTTGAACGAAACATTTGGAGCGGTATATGAAATTCCTAATCAATCTGGAACTTACTATGGAATTACAATGAATGCAGGTAGTATTTATACTATCTTGGGTACGGGAGTTTGTGGTAGTTTAAACCTTACGGGAACAGCTCTTAGCAGCAGTGTTAAATCAGTGGCTGGAATGGCAGTAGGTTTAAATCAAACTGATAACTTATACGTTGCCGATCCAGCAGACGCTGTAGTTTGGCAAATTAACTCAAGTGGGTCTCTAAGTGTATTTGCTGGAACGGTAGGCAATCATTCATTTAGTGGTGACGGTGGCTTAGCTGCTAATGCTACAATGTGTTTCCCATCTGATATAGCAATTGATCCATTGCAGGGATATCCATCAGGTGCACCAGCAAATCAAAATACAGAAGGTCGGATGATAATTGCTGATAGCTGTAATCACAGAGTCAGAATGGTCTCTAATGGAATTATCTCAACTGTAATAGGTAATGGTTCGCTAAATGGTCCTTCTGGCGGTGATGTGTCTGATATCGGAATAAACTTCCCAGGAGGAGTAGCACTAACATCAGGTGGAGACATCATAGTTAGCGACCTTCATAATAACGTTGTCCTAGAAGCACCTCAAGCATTACTTGCTTCG
>JAJYFT010000096.1 GCA_021790815.1 Actinomycetes bacterium | reverse complement strand
CTATGCATTATAACCTACTCCGCTATCATCCGCCAGTATTACTATCAAATACTTGACAACTTAAAAACAACTCCTATTAGGCAGTTTGAGCAATTAGTGAACTAGGCGACTGTCAAAGTCGGGATAATTATAACTAGATTACAGCAAATTTATAGAATAAATGCTAATGTAAGATTATAAATGAAGAAGGTTTATGCGACCAATTGATCTAACTACGAAACGTGTAATTAGCAAAATGGAAGCTAGCTTACCTAAAATCAAAGGTGGTAAAATAGCTAGAATAACATCGTTGCCTAATTACAAACGTGGTGCTTATTCTTTCGTGAAGAATAGACTTTCAGTGTTCCGTTTTGTACTCTTAACGACGCTATCGATCTTACTCATTAGCTGTTCGCCATCGCCAAGTAGTACTCCTACTTCTGCGATCACTTCCAACTCAGGGGCTAACAGCGGTCCCGCGATAACCCTAACAAATAAAGTAAGAGTTTCAACAAGCAACAGCGGGTTCGTATTCAAGAATTTTAGCACGCAGTGGGTTTGGGTATCCTACGCACTTCTTGATTGCAAACGAGTTGATTCGGTTTACGGTTGCAATAGTGGAAAGTGGTCAAATACGATATCATTAGGCCCTAGCCAATATTCGACATCAAAGCGGTCATGTGCTTTAATGGAAACTATTCAAGCTACGATAAGCAATGACCCAATATATGATACTTACAGCTATACAGTTCAATGGGTTGCTTATATTGACCCAAATGGGACAAACTCCTTCACGCCAACTTCATATCCTCAGTATGGAAATAACGTAGGATCAAAAATCCATGTAATCGAAGGTGCTGGCACTGATCATGGTGCTGATGAGTGCATTTAAGCCATCGAATATGACTTTTCTTGGTTTTGAGAATTATAAACAATTATCACTTTATAGATACACAATAAGATGACCATTTAGCATAGGAATGAAAACTTATTAAAAGAACAAATGTAGGTAAGATTGGAAATCGAGGTTTTGGCAACCGTTGTGATACTGCTCGATTAAATGTCATCGTGGATTCACCTAATCCTTAAAGTAGACACTGATAATTATCCACTATGACAACCTAATAAATCGTGAAACGCAACACATTTTTATCATACCAGCATCCAAAACATTGGATACCCACAATTTTATTTGTTATACCCAAGTAAAATAGCTCAATAGATGTCCCTACATCTGAAGACTAAAGGTCCTAACTCGCAATTAATTGGAATTGAGAAAAACTAAGACGGCTAATTATGCGAAAAGATCTCCCCTGCAACTTTCTCTTTGTAACCTCCAGCTGATGACACAAAAACGTGGAAGGACTGTCCTGAGTGCTACAATAATGTGGGTATTGCATTGGTCAGTTAAACCTGCCTACATGGAGTTTCGTTAGCTAATTTGAGTCCCACATTGATTTGGAGGTTATAACCATTGAATGACGTCGTAAAAAGCGTAATGAATGTCCGTCAACATCTAAGTTCTTTTCGTAAGTTACGCACCAGTAGTGTTATCACCGAAGACACTTTCTGCAGAGAACTGCCTAGCCCCGAGACGGCCGTCGACATCTTTAGAGGTATGTGGAGTTCAAGTTTACCTCCACCGCATCAAACGCTAACTGGAGGGAGTGCCGATCTTTTTGACGATGGGCGACTCAAATGGGCCAACAAAATCTTCGATGGGATTACTGGCATGAGAGTTGTCGAATTAGGTCCACTTGAAGGAGGACACACTTATATGCTCGATCGTCTTGGAGCTCTCGATGTGGTTTCGATTGAAGCAAATAAACAAGCATTCCTTCGATGTCTAGTAGTGAAAGAGATACTCGGGATTCCCAGCTCTCACTTCCTTTGTGGTGATTTTGCTGAGTACCTTAAGAGTGCTGTTGAGCACTGTTCAGAGCGATGGGACTTATGCTTAGCGGTTGGTGTCCTCTACCATCAGGAGGATCCCGTATCACTACTTGAGTTGATTACGAAGACAAGTGACCGCATACTTCTTTGGACTCACTACTACGATCAGAATATAGTAAGACTCAGATCTGATCTTCAAGCTAAATTCCCTTCGTCTGAAACTAAAACGACCGCAGGTTTTAATCATACTCTCTACCGTTACGAATATGGTTCGGCTCTTGGGTGGTCAGGCTTCTGCGGCGGTCTGGCAAGCTGGAGTTCATGGATGACTCGAGATGACATCCTGGCATGTCTGGAGTTTTTCAATTTTGATGTACTGGGAATAGAATTTGATCACCCCGACCACGCGAATGGACCTGCATTTTGTGTCGCTGCTCGTCGGCGCTAAGTTGCACTTTTAGATTGCCATTTTGGTATCCTTAATCAAAACTAATACAATTGATTTTGCTATTTTATAAAATGTAATACCGAATTTTGCTGGTAAAATACGATGATGTTCGATTACGACATTATCATTGTTGGAGGATGTGGACGAATAGGTCTTCCACTCGGTCTGGCATTTGCCGACAAAGGTCTTTCGGTGTGCCTATACGATGTCGATGAGAAAGCGGTTGAAACTGTCTCGTCAGGATCCATGCCGTTCAAGGAAGAGGATGCTGATGAATTCTTAAAACGACTTATAGACAACCGGTTGATTGCCACAACCAATATTGAATACATTGGTCGCAGTGAAATTGTGCTAATTGTGATTGGAACTCCGGTTGATGAATTGAACAATCCAGACATGGTTGCAGTGCCATCAACCGTCGAAGAAATCCTTCCATATATGAAAGACGGACAGCTTTTGGTGCTTAGGTCAACTATTTTTCCAGGATCTACCCGACTCGTACAAAACCTGTTAGTTGAATCAGCGAAAAAAATAGATCTGGCGTTTTGTCCAGAAAGAATAGCGGAAGGCAAGGCACTTAGTGAACTAACGACTCTTCCGCATATAATATCTGGTGTTGATGCTTGCAGCATTCAAAGGGCTAAGAATCTTTTTGAAACGTTAGCAACTACGATTGAATTGACACCTGAGGAAGCCGAGCTAGCAAAGCTATTCACTAACTCTTGGAGATACATAAGGTTTGCCATAGCTAATCAACTTTTCATAATAGCTACAAAGTATTCAATTGACTACTACCGCGTTTTAAACGCAATTAGAGAAGATTACCCTAGAGCACAAGATATACCTACAGCTGGATTTGTCGCAGGACCTTGTCTTCTTAAAGATACGCTGCAATTAGCTGCATATAACAACAATGATTTTCCTCTGGGACAAGCTGCTGTGTCTATTAATGAAGGATTGCCACTTTTCTTGGTCTCAACTATGCTGGAATCGTTTGACTTGCACAACATGGTCATAGGGATACTTGGAATGGCATTTAAATCAGAATCGGACGATATTAGATATAGCTTAAGTTATAAGCTAAAAAAGATACTTCGGTTCAAATCAAAGGAAATTTTGTGTCATGATCCTTATGTCACGTCGGACAAATCACTCGTTGAGTTAAGTGAAGTACTTGAAAGAGCAGACCTTATTATTATTGGTTCCCCACACAGTGTCTATGACGATATCTCATTTCATCAACCAGTTATAGATGTTTGGGGGAAGCTTCAGACGAACTAAGTTGATAAACAAAACATGCAAATGGCAGCGAAAGATTTTTGCGAACGTTTAGCGCTCTTCTCAAAATTATTTATTACACCTTTTCTCATGAAGTTTGCCATACAAAGAAAAAATTCTGACAATTAAATTGCAATTGCAACAAACATTACCAATCAAACTCGTTAAATGACACAAATAACCTACTTCCTTAAATCTTGTAACTTCCCGATACAAGTAAGTAAAATTGATAGATTTGAAAATAACAGATAAGATTTAATAGACTTGATATGACAACTGATAGATCTTTACATGAAACTCAAAAACTAAATTTAGCTTACTCGGTAGTAATTCCCGTTTTCAACGAAGGTGAAGCTATTGTTTCCTTACTAGAAAAGTTAGCGCAAGCTCTAACTTCAAACCATGAAGTTATAGTTGTCTTTGATAGCAATTCAGATTCGACACTACCTTATTTGCTGGAATACCAAAAACAGTATCCTGCATTAAGGCCAACATTAAATGAATATGGAAGAGGTCCTGCATTGGCTATTAAATTTGGAATTTACTGTGCCGTTTCAAATAATGTGATTATACTTATGGGTGACTCTAGCGATGATCTTTCTGCTATTGAGGTGATGGCAAAAATGTTAAACGAAACTGAAGCTGTAATTGTCGCCCCTTCAAGGTATATGGATGGTGGGGAAAGAGTTGGAGGATCAATACTAAAATCTACATTGTCCAAATGGGCAAACTTGACTTTGTACCATCTAGGGAGAGTACAAGTTCATGATTCTACCAATGCATTTAAAGGTTACTCCAAATCGTTTATTAAAGAAGTTGGTATCGAATCGACAAACGGATTCGAAATGGCAGTTGAACTTGTTGCTAAGGCTCGACATCGACACTACATGGTAAATGAAATTCCAACGGTTTGGCACGAACGTAGTGAAGGCAAATCAAACTATAAACTCATTAGATGGCTGCCACATTACTTAAAATGGTATTTATACGCGATATTTGGTTTTCGACGTAAAAACTCGCTGGCTGGACCTTAAGCATGCAAAAAGTACTAATTACTGGTTCTTCAGGATTCATTGGTGGATACATCGTTGAAGAATTACTCGGGAAAGGCTATAGAGTTGTCGGGCTCGATAATTTATCTAAGTATGGGCCGGTTTCTAGGTCCTTCGACACAAACCCTAACTATGAATTTATCAACGGAGATGCGAGAGATGCAAGTTTATTAATTGAACTCCTAGATGGGTGTGATCACTTTATAGCTGGAGCCGCTATGGTGGGAGGAATTGGATATTTCAATGAGCTCCCCTACGACTTACTTGCCACGAATGAACGAATTACGGCTGCTAGCTGTGATGCAGCAATTGAAATCAGGCGTCGAGGTGGGCCTCTACGAAAAGTTACTTATATTTCATCATCTATGGTGTATGAAACAACTAGTCGATGGCCTTCAGTTGAAGGCGACGAAGCAGTCATCCCACCTCCAAAAACCATCTATGGTTTCCAAAAACTAGCGGTAGAGTACTTTGCCAAAGCTGCCTACACCCAATATAACCTTCCATACACTATTTTAAGACCTTTTAACTGTGTCGGATTAGGTGAAGGAAGTTCAAAAGATCTAGCAAGAAATCTTAAAATTAATGAAGCAGTTGCATCCAGCCACGTCGTTCCTGATCTAATCGAAAAGGTACTTTCTGGACAAAGGAAACTTCACATCCTTGGGGATGGAAAGCAAATAAGACATTTTACTTTTGGCGGAGACATTGCAAGAGCCGTGGTAATGTCACTTAACAATGACGCCTGCGAAAACGAGACGCTTAATATTTCGAGTACGGAATCAACTTGTATTTTAGATTTAGCGACAACTATTTGGCATAAAATCAACGGTGACAACCAGCAGTTTGAATTTATTTGTGATGAACCTTACCCTTACGATGTCGAGAAAAGAATACCGTCAGTAGAGAAAGCTCGGCGCTTGCTAGGTTTTGAAGCGACTGCTTCGCTCGATGAGGTGTTGGATCAAGTAATTTCTTGGATGCGGCAAAATAGAGAGAGTCTGTAATTTGGCAGCAAGGTTTGGCATTAACCAGATTGCAAAAAGCATACGTAGTACTTTTATAGCACTTTTTCTAATCATCGCTTTATTCGGGAATTACGTAGTTTTTATAGTTAACTACGGCGTTAATACTGTATTCAATGACAGCTGGGATATCGTACCTGAATTAAATTTTGTCAATAATCCAATCTCAGGATTCTTAGGTTTATTTTCAGTGCATTACGAGAACATTATGCCAATTCCAAGAGTAATAAACTCAATATTTATATGGCAACTTAGCTTTAACCAAAAATATATTATGTACCTCTCCTGTGCAATCTTAACTCTTTCGCTTGTTGCAATATATCGTTTTTTGTTGTCTACAAATAAGACAAATACTAATCTTTGGCAGATGGTCCCAATCGCAATGTTAATTTTCGATCTGTCTCAATGGCAAAATACCATTTGGGCTTTTCAGATGGCATGGTATTTGGACTACACATTAGTGATTATCGCTCTTTGTCTATTGATAATGTCGATTTCACATAGCAAATATCTATTTCTAGCTAGTTGGATCGTCGGAGTGTTAGCAAGTCTTAGTGCTTTTACCGGATTTTTATATTGGCCAATCGCCATCATTATTGTACTCGTATCGCGAATGCCTAAGAAAAGACTGATCGTATCGATTTTGTCAACAGTAGTTGCTGCTACTGGCTACTGGGTTTGGACATCGGTAGATAAATTCGAGGAGCTTGGTGTATCTAACTCTCATGTATCAGCTTCACTTCTTTCTTTTTCTGTTCACCACATATTCAATGCAATCGGTTTTCTATTAGTTCTAAGCGGGAATGTCGCTCTTGGTAATAGTTACACGTCCGTTAACGTTCTGGTTTATATCGTTGGCGCAGTACTATTCATGGCAGAGTTAGGGCTACTGTTTTCCTCAACAAGATACTTGATTCATAATTGGGATAACACTCCTCAACAAAAAATCATACTATTAGGAATCAGCTTAATTCTTGTTACAGTTCTGTCTCAATTAACTGCTTCTTTTGCCCGTTCGGAGTTAGGAACAAATTTTGCCCTTACGTCACGCTACACGTTATTTGGCCTTGAAGGGTTAATTGGTAGTTATTTAATTGTTCTTGCAAACTTCCAAAAATCCACATTGCCAGGGCGAAGACTAAAAGTGAGTTTGAGTGTTGTCGTAGGACTAATTATGGTCATCTACGCTTTATCAATCTACCCTGCAAATACCCAAGGGAGTGAATTTGCAGGTGCAAGAATGGAAGGTCAAACAATTGTTCAAAATAGTTCGACATCAATTGCTAGTGCTTCTCCAGCCACATTAACCTATGTGTGCTTATTTTGCAGTCCTACTTACGTAAACAGTATTGAAAAGCGTTTGGTTAAAAGGGGTATCACACCATAACCATTAGCCGCGATTATTTACGGAAAGACGAAAAAGTGAAAAATGAAAACACCAAAGTTATTCCCTGCCCAGGCGCCGGAGTAATTCCCTTGAAATTGTTTTGAACTTTAATGAGCTCCAAGTAGTAAGACTTGGCTTTATTCCTTTATCTCCTTCACAAACGATGCTCCAAGGTTGCCGACAGAGGACACAACAAACAACACAGAAACAACCTGAGACAATGGGGGCTGAGCCAAGTTGTTAGCTAGGACATTCTCCTTCCAGTATTTTCCAAGCTCTACAAAAGGAATGGTGCGAACACCAAAAGGTTTCCCATGTGATAACCACTTTGAGGACATTTCTTGAAACATTTACCAAAGAGGTCTCCGATTTCACCCTGGTCTTTGATCGATGACACAATTCAAAAGCAAACTTCGCCGAACTCGACAGGATCGACGTGAGATACGTAGGCGCACTATCTCCTGCATATCACAAGGACCTCGTAGAAATACCACTCTTTCAGTATTAAGTAAATCAAGCCAACAGTAGGGACTATCCTGTCTTGAGGTTCGTTAAAGATGTCCGGGGCGGGCAAAGCAATATCGTGCTCTTCGTATCCGACAACTTAAAAAACGAGCAAAAGAGAGGTTGGGACAAAGAGATAGCGATGATGAAAGATGAGTTGGTAGAACTTAAACTCTGGGTTAATCCCAAAAACATCGCTACAGCACCCAAGACATTGAGAAGATGGTCGAAAAGAAGACTCACACCGTCTCAGGACTTAACCTGTTTAAGACCAAAATTGAAAGTAACTAGGATAAGGTCACATTCGAATTTAACTTTGACGAAGAAAAGTACCAATTTATGCTTGAAATTTACCTAGACTAAAGACTGCTTTTCACCAACAGGTCCGACTGGGATACAGCCGAGATCATCAGAGCCTACCAGGGCCAGAGCAAAGTCGAAACAATGTACAGATTCTCCAAACACCCACTCCACCACGGGATCAGACCCCAATTTCATTATACGGCTCACATGGTCAAAGTCCATGCGTTCATCTGCTTGACAGGCTTGTTCATGTCGCAACTCCTTTACAGGAAGATCAAGAGTCAGAATATAGAAGTAACTTCCATCGAACACATGCTTCAATGCTTGAAGGCGGTAGGTGATGTGGGAGTGATAGAATACACTGGTAAACCTGGCAGACCGAAGATAACTAAGCAACTCGAAAAATGCATTCCAGACATTTCGAAACTCTTTGAAGCTGCAACTGCTACAGGAATCATACAAACGTATGTGTATACACCTAATCGTATTGAAGCTAATTGAACTACTAAACAGCGGGTGCAAAATGAGAGACTTAACTGATAAGCGTACGAAAGTCAGGCTAGACCAAACTTTCATCGCTTGATTGTTGTAAGTTTGTCGCTCGCCTATGTAATAATTACTCCATTCGGGTCATGGCAACCGAGCAGCTGGAAACGCCACGCTCTAAGAAAGCACTGCTAAAGTTATCTACTTAGACCCCTGAAAGATAACTTGCGCGATTGACTAGATATTTCTACTGGTTAAAGTCAGCGCAGCCGCTCGATATATTTTACTGTGACCCCTTATTTTGGATCAATTTCTTTAGTGACATCCTCCCGCCCTAACAGATTGGGATTTCAAGCCCAGAGGGACGGCTCAAGCCGCTTTCAGACAAGGTAGTTGACACTTCATTCGGCCACTGTGGTCGGCCATTTCTAGTATCACGTGTGGTATTTCTTTACGTTCTGTGACCGCCAATCCAGCAGTAAGTATATTTTTTGGCTGCGTTTAGTTAGGGTTGGCAGAGTATCTACAGGCCTGGCATAGGAAGACCTCTTGAATCTTGCTGTTCTCTTGTGCTGTGTACGCGCACTCCGAGCAACGTTGGCTCGTGTAGGCAGGGTTGACGACCACCAGTAAACCTGAGAGATGGAGTTGGTAGCTTTGTCGGTGAGGTGTTGATAGAACAACGCCCAACCTTGGGATGAGACTGAGCGGTTAAGTCCCACCTTCTGTCGGACGTTCTTGCCAGAATTGTCGATAGTGCCCATGGCTGAGCGGACCATGTTCTGAACCTTTAAGTCCAAA
>JAJYFT010000014.1 GCA_021790815.1 Actinomycetes bacterium | reverse complement strand
AACAGCTGGCTCGCCTCTGCATTGAATATCTCAGAGACGATTCTCTGACCAACTACTTGACCTGAGGATATATAACTGTGGGTCAGGAGTTCTGGATTCATGGATACCCCACTGTCAACCTTTCCCTCGTATGGGGAGTGATAGAAAACAACTTAGAAACACTGCGCACATAAATCGAAAAGATTTTAGAGAAATTCACATGACTGACCCTTCTCAACGTCATTAAAGTTGACGCAGCAGGTTGCTGGGTCCCACGCTTTCATTTCCCAATCTAACGTACATCTCAATTTCAAAGCGAAAGTCTTTCCATCGCGCATTTATTGCGCAATTGTGATGATGGCAGTGAATAACTGAAGTTCACATATACAAACTACGCTGCCATTACGGTTCGACATCGTTCAGCCTAAGTCGTTACTTTTAGCGTTCCAAGTTGACAACCGAGTTCAATTCTCGTCGCTCGCTCCATACATTAGTACAAACAGAGGATCAATAAGAAATATCGGTATATCATGAATAATTTGACGATGGCGAAATTATGGCGCAATTTAACTGAAATTATTTGAAATTGTCTTTCAAGCTTTGAGTAGCCTAGACACAGAAATCCAGTCTCTTTAGGATTATTCGAGTATTTCAGATTCTAAATATATTTTGGTTTTAAAATCGAAGTGAAACCTTTAAGTTGATATTAAAGTGAGCTGGTCGGCCTTTTCAATAGACGCGCCAAGTTTCGTAGTTGAATTAAGGATACAATTCCGGTAATTGATTATAGGCCGGAATGACTTGACTAACTGAACCAAAAACATTGACCAGTTTTCCCCTTCGAATATAACTGTCTCATGGATCTGAAAGTACGACTTTAATTTGGTTCCTTAAACGTTGTGCCTTAAAATTTCTAAAGAACTACCGCTGGATTTTTAAAACTAAAGTCACATCAAGGTTCCTTCTCGACTAGATTATATTGACATCATCCAAGACAAATGGTCATCTCATGGTGTAGGTAAAACTACCTCGATTTGTATTGCTTCTGGATCATGGGCGTAGGAACTAACTTCAAGTACGACATCGGATGGATTGGGAGCTATTCTCGTTTTGCTTTCTTGGTCCCACTCAGCAAGTGCCATGAGAGAGATGTCTACGTTTAACTCGGCAGTCTGACCACTTTTGATATTTATTGTGCCAAACCCAGTCAGCATGAGCTCATCTCTATATCGGCCACTCCGCCGCCTTCCATAAACTTGTACAACGTGACGTCCATCTCGGTCGCCTGTGTTTTGGACGGTTAGGTGAAGTCGAGCACGGGTGCCTTTAATCTCTGTCACAGTTGCATATTGGATTGAAAACGTAGTGTAAGAAAGTCCAAAACCGTGTGGAAACGCTGCTTTTACACCTAGTCGATCTAGCAGGCGTTGGCCATGAAATCTGTCGTAAGTAATTGACGTAGCATTTGGGTCAAAGGTAGGTAAGTGATCTTCTGAAGTCGGGATTGAAAACGGCAGTCTTCCACTTGGATTTTGCCTGCCACTCAGTACATCAGCCAATGCATGACCACCTTCCATCCCCGCGTACCACATAATCAAAATGGCAGGCACCTTGTGGCGCCACTCTTCTGTGATCACCGCTCCCGCAGCAACAATTGCCACCACCGTCCGATAATTTGCTGCACTCACACTAGCAATTATTTCTGAGTCGATTGGGCGGAGACGAAGTGAAGTTCGATCACCTCCTTGGCCTCCAGACATAACGGGAGGAATAGACTCATTTGGCTCTAAATCCTTTGTGTCCAAAAAATCGAAACCCTCTGGCAATGGCGGGAAAAGTCCCACGAGTTCAGGTTGCGACATTGTATCTGCCCCAATATACTCGCCCTCATCCTCAGCGGTGTAGCCGACAACTACTAAAGCGACATCCGCTTCGGAAGCAGCCTTCGCACATGCTTTTACGTTATCATCAGCAACAAGTGTAATGGTGACATTTTTGAAAGCTGAACGGATTCCATCAATTGGGCTTATAAAACTTGGTGGGCGCACATTTGACGAACCGTGGTCACCAAGGTTTGCTTGGGTTGCCAACCGACCAATAACGGCAATTGATCTGACCTTTTCACTAATTGGAAGCACGGGAGATCCGTCTACCTGGCTATTTTTAAGCAGTACCATCGACTCTGCAGCTGCCAATCTGGCCAGTGACCTATGAGACTCACATGCCATGACATTTTTATCTGGATCAATAGGTTTGCGGGTTGCATAACTTCGTAATTGGGTCTCCAAGATTCTTACACCTGAATGCTTGACAGTCGACCAGGATACCTTTCCAGCTTCAAGTTGACTTCTTAAATGTACTGTCCGTTGCTGCGCAAATGGTTCTTCTATATCCATCCCAGCTTCAAGTGAAATAGTACCGTCTCTAATCCCCCAGATAAAATCGGTGACGGTAATGCCACCCCAGCCCCAAAGGTCACGCAGTACTTCTGTCAGTAAGTATTTATTTTGGCCCATCCATTCGCCGTTAACCGAGTTGTAAGAAGTCATGATGGCGCTGGCTCCTTCACCGAGTGAACGTTTGAAATGAGGAAGGTAGACATCATGAAGAGTTTCGTAATCAATCATCACATTAACTTTAAAACGGGCATTTTCCATACTGTTAAGAGCAAAATGTTTAACACAAGCCATTGTGTAACGCTCAGCCCCGCGAGTGAGTGCCGCCCCAAACTCACCTAGGTGAATTGGGTCGTCACCGTAGGTTTCCTGCACTCTACCCCAGGCAGGGTGACGAGGAAGGTTGATACATACGCCTCCAAAAAAGTTCCCTCCTTGGGCTCGGATCTCACGACCAATTGCCTCACCTATTTCCTCTTCAAGTGCAACATCCCATGTAGCACCACGTGCCATAGAAACTGGAAATGCAGTACCATGTCCAGATACACATCCACGAGGTCCATCGACAAATCGGGTTCCTGGGATTCCAAGTCGAGCAACCTCTCCATGAATATAGGGCTTTGTGTTGTAGCCTTCCACGACCATCGATCTGAGTCCTAACCAAAAAGGAGTATCACCATCAAGAAGGCTTAGTTTTTCACTCTCGGTGAGACTTTCATATAACTTATCTGCCTCAGCTTTCGCATCACTTCCCGCCCTCACTGCCTGTACTCCCCTCTCAAATGTCTCAGCATCTTGCCTACTTCCTTTTAATTGGGAGTTGTTTGTTTCTGCAGGTGTAGTCGACATAATAGAAAATGCTAGTCCGGACTTCCGTACTTCTCCCAAAAAAACTCCAATTTTTTTGTTTAATAAATCTTTTTCGCATTCTTAACTAGAAGCTTTAGACTTTACAACTAAATACTCTTGGTTACCTTTGGTGGCCTAATTTATGATAAATAGATATGTTTTTATAGAAACTAAAGACAGGGGAACTACTTAAGTTCGGATTATGGGAAAGGTCTTAGTTGGTGAAGCCTAAAAGAAAACTTAATACACCACAATGTTAACTATTGGTTTTATTAAAAACTAACTTTTTCTTATTTCCACAGTGCTCTATGCTCCGCTGTTTTTAATATAAGTAAAATCATCCAAACTTCTCCGTCCTTCAGTTCTTGTGAGTATCTCTTTTATGATGTATTTTTATTTATCAACACTCAATCCGTATTAAGTTAGGAATCTCCAATAAAACCAATACAGGTAATACATTTCAACAATAAGCCACTAAAGTAATTTTAAATTTTTACATAAACAGTATGGATATTTAGAAAGTACACGCATAAATGCATGAAAAACATCCTATACGGCAACGGAACCTTACAGAATAAGGATATAGACTTAAATCCAAAGAAATATATGTAGGATCAATTTGGCTTACTGGCAAATATTGAGGTGAAATTGTTGATAGGTACTTGTGAGAATTGTGGTTCAAGTGAAGTCACACTAACACTTGTAAGGCGAGTGTACATTGTCCCGGAAAGCTGGGATAGTGTTGGCTCAGAGACGGTGATGGATGAAATTGAAGAGTGGTGTAATTCTTGCACTTCAAACTATCCTTTCGTGCTTGTCGAAGCAGATCAAGTCTAAAAGTTTCTTTTTACTGGAAGAACCTTTTTATTATTCTAAATCTTGTTATTACCCATCATCAGTAAACTAAGCAGGTAGTTCCATCCACATTCTGCACATACCTCAACGACGTAGCACGATATAGAAGAATCTTTTGAGACAATTTGCTCCAATTCATGCGTAGAAGTTACGCAACGACCACCAGAAGGTAGTCTTTTGCCAAAAGCAAAGAAAACGTGAATAAGTATTCCCGATTCGCAGATAGGACATGCATCCTCTGTAATCCGACCAACATTTTTAGCTGCTCGAAGAAGCTCGGGGTGGGCATCGCAAATATCACTCTTAAGTATCTTCCCTGAACGATAGTCATTTAATAATAGAGATTTCTTTAAACTGAACTCAAGAGTTCCGCCGGAAACACTCCCTGCGGTTCGTAAATCTGGCGATATTTGCACTTTAATAGAATACCTAAAAAATTTAGTGCACAGACATATATAATTTTGTGATATGATATATCGAGACGATATAACTTAACGATATATTTTAGCGATATAATTATGTTTATTAGTTTGAGCAACAATGAAAGCGTGTTTATAAAACTTGATTGAAATAGCAGTTTTAGCATTACTAAAAGATTCTGATCTTCATGGCTACGAGATAAGACGCAAGGTTCGAGAAGAACTCGGAGGCATCTTAACCGCGTCCTACGGTTCTTTGTATCCAACCTTAAAGCACCTATCTCAAACTGGTGCAGTTGAAGAGATTTCACCATCACCGAAAGAAAAACTTACTTTTTCTCCCGGCTCTCTTTCTGGCGAAAAAGCCGTTTACAAAAGAAAAGATGTAGAAAGCCAAGAAATTAAACGGTCAAGGAGCAAAAAGGTATATAGAATTACCCCATTTGGTGAAAATCTTCTCCTTCAGATGTTGAACGAACCTATAAATGACAATCACAGTGATTCAAAGATGTTTCTAGTAAAATTGGCATTTTCTAAATTCCTACCGTCTTCGGCTCGACTTGCACTGCTTAATATGCATAGGTACAGCCTCAAATCTAAGTTGGAACAAATTCAAAGCGAACAAAATTCTAAAGAATCTGTTTGCAAAAGTACCTTAATTGATAGGTCTCTTGCAATCATTACAGCCGAGCTTACATGGCTAGAAAACCTCATTAATAACGAGGAAAAAAACAATGGTGAGCAAACAAATGAGCAGATTGAGCCTCTCAACTCTGCTGTAGCAACTGATTAACATTCATGAACGGAGGAATGGATGACTGATAAAATAAAATTTGCGATTGCAGGAGTTGGTAACTGTGCTAGCTCACTTCTTCAAGGATTGAACTACTACAAAGATGCAGATCCTGATCTCGAGATTCCGGGTTTGATGCACGTTAAACTGGGTCAATACCACATCAACGATTTGGTACCAGTTGCAGCATTTGACGTAGACGCAACAAAAGTGGGTACAGACCTTTCCAAGGCAGCATTTTCAGGCCAAAACAATACAATTAAATTTTCAGACATACCAGCCACTGGTGTTACGGTGATGCGAGGACCAACTCTAGACGGGTTAGGAAAGTACTACCGGGCCACAATAGAGGAATCCCCTGAAGAACCAGTTGACGTGGTTAAAGTACTAAAAGAAACTGAGGCTCAAGTATTGGTTTCTTACCTCCCAGTAGGTTCAGAGATGGCTCAGCGTCACTATGCCGAAGCTTGTCTTGAAGCCGGTGTCGCTTTTATCAATGCAATTCCAGTATTTATAGCTTCCGATCCCGAATTTGCCCAAAGATTCAAGGATGCTGGAGTCCCAATTATTGGCGATGACATAAAAAGCCAGGTAGGGTCCACAATTGTTCACAGGGTTCTTACACGCCTATTTGAAGATAGGGGATTAGTGGTAGATCGCACTTATCAACTAAATGTCGGCGGCAACATGGACTTTAAAAACATGCTTGAGAGAGACCGTCTTGAGTCAAAAAAGATCTCGAAGACCCAAGCAGTCACAAGTCAACTCACAAACCCACTTCCAGAAGATTCGGTTCATATTGGACCTTCGGATCATATTCCATGGCTTGAAGACAGAAAATGGGCTTACATACGGATGGAAGGTAGGAACTTTGGAGACGTTCCACTAAATCTTGAGCTTAAACTTGAAGTTTGGGACTCACCAAATTCAGCGGGCGTAATCATCGATGCATTAAGATGCGCAAGAATTGGGCTCGATAGAGGGTTATCTGGTCCTCTTGAAGGTCCCAGTGCCTATTTCATGAAATCTCCACCAGTTCAATTTACTGACGATGTGGCCAGAAAGATGATAGAGGAGTTTGCACTCTAAGAGTGCTGCTCCTTACTCCACCATTCAACTAATCGATGCTTAACTTCATCTGAACCAAGAAGACCCTCATCTAATCTAAGCTCCATTAACCAATCTAAAGCTATGCCAACTTGTTTAGACGGTTTGAGATCTAATATCTCCATTACTTCTTGACCGTCAATTTCAGGTCTTAATTTGCTAAGTTCTTCTTTCTCTGCAAGTTCATCTATCCGTCGCTCAAGTTCATCCATTCTTTCTGCTAACTCTCTAGCCTTTTTCTCATTTTGGGTAGTACAGTCACACCTAGTAAGTTCATTCAACTCTAAAAGTAGGTCCCCAGCATCTTTGGCATACCTTCTAACAGCCTTGTCTGTCCATCCAAAGCTGTAAGTATGAAATCTTAAATGCAAAAAAACAAGTTTTGAAACTTTTTCAGTATCCTCCCTTGAATAGTGGAGCTCGGCCATACGTTTTCTGGTCATTTTTGCTCCAACCACGTCATGGTGGTGAAAACTTACACCTTGAGGAGAGTAAGACCTTGTTTTTGGCTTGCCGATATCATGAAAAAGTGCAGATAGGCGTGTTATTTTATTAGGTGACGTCTTGCTAACGACCGCGATAGTGTGCGCTAGCACATCTTTGTGTTTATGAATGGGGTCCTGCTCAAGCTTTAGTGCGTCAAGTTCAGGCAAGAAATGCGCCGTAAGGCCATTATCTACCATAAACCACAGCCCATTTGAAGGATCATTTGTTGTAAGAAGTTTATCGAGTTCATCTCGAATTCTCTCTTTTGACACAACATTTATGCGATCATTAAGCATTTGAACTGCACTAACCAATTCCTCCACAGGTGCCAAGTTGTGAGAGGATATAAATCGTGCTGCTCGAAGCATTCGCAATGGATCATCACTAAATGATATTTCAGGTGATAGAGGGGTCTTTAAGACGGCTCTTTCTAAATCATAACGTCCGTTATATGGATCAATGATTTCCATATTTGAAAGATCCATAGCAATCGTATTTATTGTGAAGTCACGCCTAGATAGATCAACTTCTAGACTCTCCCCAAAGATTACAGCAGGTTTTCGCGATTCCGGGATATATGTTTCTTGCCTGAATGTAGTAATTTCATGCCGAATTCCCTCAAAAAGACACCCAACGGTCCCAAACTCAATTCCTTGTTTCCAAAGAGAACAGGTTAGCTCACTTAAAATCTTGCTTATCTCATTTGGTCGGGCATTTGTTGTGTAATCTAGGTCGTAAAGCGGTTGCTCAGAATCGTTTAAAATGTCGCGAACACTACCGCCCACTAAGTAAAGATCCTTGTTATGTTCTTTAAACTTATCGGCTATCTTACTTGCAGTGCCTAAAATTGACTTAAATCTATCTGAAATCATGTGATGGAAGAATTTCTATTTTATAGTGTTTATGTTCAACTATTTCATTTTTGACGTAAATTTAGCGCCTCTGATGAAAAATTATGCAAAAACTTTATGAAACCTAATAAAAATACAAACTTACGAAAATACATATCAAACACCATCATAGTTGCGATGTGTTTTGCAAGCCTATTAACTGTATTCAATAGAAAGGTGTACGCTTCATCCTCAGAATCACTACTACTCGACTCACAAACTTCCTTTTTGTCGCCAGGAGAAACATTCAATATCTCTTTTCAGCTTTCAAATGGCCTGTCATTGATTGGCAATAACCTTAACGTCATTATTTTTCATCGACTTTCAAGTCGATCTGCATATGACCAAAGTATAAATAACCCTCAACTTCCACTCGCCTCGACTGGATCATTTTCGGTTACAAGCTCTATTGAAACCTCAAATAAAGTCTCAATCTCACTATCTCTTTTAGAGTTTGGAACTGCATCAACGCAACCAGGTTTTAAAAGTCTGAATCTTGGCTGCTCTACTGGATCATGCTCTGGCGTCTACCCTATGGAAGTTCAACTAATTCCACCAAACACTGAACAAGTTTTATCAACACTAATTACTCATGTTGTAATTGTCCCAAATGCTCCTCCTGCCACAAAACTGCAACTCGGTCTCACAGTTCCAGTCGCTTACCCAACAAGTTCAACATTAGTTTCGCCTCTTGGACCAACAACCACTAATTTTATTAATCAAGTATCAAATATTGAAAATGTCATTATTTCAAATCCATCTGCAAATCTGACTCTCCAAATCTCGCCATACGGTCTGTCTCTTTTAGCAAGTACACCTCGAGGACAATCTCTACTAAGCAGCCTAAAGGTAATTACACATAGAACAAATATTGAAACACTTTCAAATACATACTCGGATATTTCATCTCAATCGCTAATGAGCGCAGGCCTTGGGGAGGAAATACTGAATCAGATTAGTTACGGTGACCTTGAACTAAAACACAGCTTAAACTTGAACGCTCTATCTAAAACTTACGTAGCTAACTCTTTTGATACATCTCAATCATTAGGATATCTAAGCACTCTGGGATTTAACAAATTTATTTTAGATCCAAATGCTGTGAAACCCTCGACCCTTCGATATACTGCTACACAACCCTTTCAATTGGATGGGCTAGCCAACTCTTCGTTAGGAATAACCGATGACGCGGCTCTTCTAAACGATTTAGATGGCACCGATCAAATGCTCGCCGCAGAAACTTTCGTTGGTGAAGTGTCTCAAGTCTTTTTTGACGATCCAAATGAAGCTAGCCTAAGAAGTTTGGTTGTTGCTATACCAACTTTCAACAACGTAGCTGGTTCAACTTTAGGAGATATACTGTCAGCACTCAACGCGTCGCCGATAATTTCAACCGTTACCTTGTCGAAAGCATTCGATGCACCTATTGGAATACTAAGTAATCCCTCAAAAAGGGCCTTCAACCAAACTTCTAAATCCTCGACCCTTAACGCTAAACAAATAGACTCGTTTCTCCAAGACCTCGACTCTTTGTCATCCATGGGTATCAATAATGCTTATATTTCAAAATCAAATCTAACTATTAGAGACGCAATTTTTGTCTTAGAGTCTAACATTAGTCGTTCAGAATCATTCTATAGTTCTGTAGCGCAAACTATTTTAAACTCTATTAAAAATTATGCTTCATCAATATCTATGCCTAAGTCCCAAACAATTACACTAACTTCCCAAAGCGGAAAAATTCCCTTGAGTATTTTGTATTCAAACTCTTCCGTTCCAATTAAGGTAAAGCTGATACTTAATAGCAGTGGACTCCGCTTTATTAATGGAAATACTCAATACTTAACTCTAAACAAGAATCTAAATACCACTTATTTCACTGTTTCAGCGCGGAGTCATGGAACGGTGCCTTTAACGGTTACCATATATTCGAGCGATGGAAACCTCAAACTTTTTACAATACGTTATTATGTCAACTCGTCAGCAATTTCTTGGATCGGAGTTGTGTTATCACTTGGAGCTGCTCTTCTTTTACTATGGTGGTGGATAAAGAACTTTCGCAAGAAGAACTTCTCAAAAGGTAAGCATAGCGTGAAAAAAAGCGAGTTTAAAGAAGTGCAAAATTGACCACTTCATCAAAAGAAATTACTAATCTCAACAGACCACAAAATTTTACTACACTGCTCAGAAAAATGGCTACTGGAACTATGATTTCGCGCATACTAGGCTTAGTTAGAATTTTTGCTTTAGGTTACGCTCTCGGAATTTCTGGTACTTCTGATGCCTACAACTTGGCTAATACAACTCCAAACATAATCCATGATCTAGTTCTAGGAGGTGTCCTTGCCGCTACATTTGTACCTGTTTTTACAAAACGACTTACCTCGCTGCCACTAGATGAAGCTTGGGAAGGAATAAGCGCTGTAGTAACGCTTTCAGCTGTGGTTCTTATCGTTGCAACTTTCATATTTGAACTTGCTGCTCCCATCATTGTTTCTGCCTACACTATTGGTTCATCTTCTAATTTAAGCGGTCAAAGTCACACATTGGCAGTTGATTTCTTGCGGCTATTCGTTCCACAACTGCTTCTTTATGGTTTTATAAGTATTGCTTCAGCACTTCTAAATTCATCTAATAAATTCACTCCGGTTACATTAGCGCCAATTTTTAACAACGTGATGGTTATTTTTATCCTAATTGAGTTTGGAATTCTAGAACACCATCCATCCCCAAGCCTGCTTCTTTCAAATAGTCGCTACATTTGGCTAATCGGATTGGGAACTTCTGCTGGAGTGGCAGCGCAGTTTTTAGCTTTGATTCCAAGTTTACGAAAGTCGAATCTGCATTTAAAATGGAATTGGAACCCTAAGCATGAGGCAGTTAGCGAGATTCGGCGTCTCTCAGGCTGGACTTTTGGATTTGTGGCTATAAATCAAATTGCTCTTTTTGTGATTCTATCTCTTGCAGCAAGGAGTGCGAAGGGAACAGTGACCGCTTATACTTATGCATATACTTTCTTTCAGCTTCCGTACTGGATGTTTGCTGTTTCGGTGTCGGTAACATTAGCTCCTGAACTATCTAAACTTTGGACGTTAGACGATAAAGAGTCTTTTAAGAAACGCTTAAGTCGTGGAATTTCATCTATAAATGCTTTGATCTTTCCGGCTGCTGTTGGATATTTAGTACTTTCAACGTCAATAGTTTCATTGATTTTAAATCATGGTGCAGCTTCAACTGCCGGAATCGTTCTTACTGCACAGGCTCTTCGGTTTTTAGCTCTTGGTTTACCCGGATTTTGTATTTTTATGCTAACAACACGCGCCTTTTTCTCCATGCAAAACGCAAAAACAGTTTTTTGGATATACGTCGTTGAGAATAGCCTTAATGTGGTACTCGCAATAGTGCTTGTAGTCCCTTTGGGTATTAGAGGAATTGCTTTGTCAATATCCATTGCCTACACGCTTTCAGCATTTTTGAGTATTGTACTAATGCGAAATAGGCTCGGTGGACTTGGGCTGAAACGGCTCTTTCGATTAACGTTACGAGTCTTAATTTTAACCCTTATTACTGGATTAGTAGCAGCTACAGCTTCATCCGTTTTTTCTACTTCGACCACCATCGGAAACCTTGCAGATGTCATCCTAGGAGTAGTTGCTGGAATAGTAACTTACGGTGGACTTGCTGGAATACTTGCAAAACCTAACGGTAGTGCAGTTAAGATGGATACCAAAGTTTAAAATTAAGGAGCCATATGGCAAAAGTTCGAGTAATAACAGACAGTGGCAGCGACTTACCAAAATCAAAAGTCGATGAGCTTTCAATTGTAGTTGTGTCGCTATCCGTCAGGTTTGGTTCTGATGAATTTGTCGACACAGTGACTCTTTCTCCGCGTGAGTTCTGGGAAAAGTGTAAGAACTCGCCCCAATCCTCTCTTCCTGAGACAGCTGCTCCCTCCCCTGGTTCTTTTCAAGAAGCATTCTTGAAATCAAAAGAGGATGGCTACGATGGAATCGTATGTGTTACTCTTTCGTCGGGAGTGTCTTCCACTTTTCAATCAGCTCTTCAGGCGAAAGAGTTAGTCAAAGATGAAATATCCGTTGAGGTAGTTGATTCCCAATTTGTTTCCATAGGACAAGGTCTGATAGCAGTGGGAGCAGCTGAGGCAGCTAGGGATGGTAAGGATGTGTCAGAAGTTGCTCAATTAGCTAACGAATTGATTGGCAGAACTGTATTGATGGGAACTCTAGATACTCTCGAGTACTTAAAGAGAGGTGGTCGGATTGGATCTGGCGCTGCTTTAGTAGGATCTTTGCTATCAATAAAACCAATCGTTGAAGTTAGAGACGGTAAAGTCGCTGGAGAATCTAAGCATAGAACTAGAGGAAAATCGCTTGACTATGTTGCAGAGAAAGCTGCAATTCCTGATGAGGTTGAGCGTTTCGCTCTTTTAAATGGGGAAGCACAAGACTTTGAAGTTTTTAAAAATAAAGTGTTAGCAATCAAAGATCGCCAAAATATTATTTACGCAGATATCGGTCCAATTATTGGAACTCATGTTGGTCAGGGTGCTGTCGGGTTTGCTTACCAAACTGTAAAGAAGTAACTAAATTTAGCGAGTAGAATTGTGAACTACAATTCTTAATTAGGTAATTTATGGAAAACGCACTCGACAACCCTAACCAAAGCAGTGTCTTAGAGGACCAAACTGCTGACTTGCCAAGCAAAGTAGTCAGACTGGTTGACCAATTAACAACAGTAATAAGAAATGTTGCTCTTAAGCCAATCGGAAAGATAGCTGGAATTGTGCTTGCATCAATCGGAATTATGTTTTTAGCACCAATAATTCTGATTTTGGGCATTATTGGAGTGATAAGGGTGTTAGATACTTATGCGTTTGCTAGTCATACTTGGATCAGTGAGGGTTTAATTGGAGTTATTTTCATTGTTTTAGGCATAATTTTCCTAGCAAAACGCAAGTAAACTTCGATTGAAAGGAAAAACGTTGCCAAAAACCTATGAAGTTGTAATTCTAGGATCTGGACCAGCAGGTTTAACTGCAGCAATTTATACTGGCCGAGCCAATTTAAGCCCACTGGTACTCGAAGGTGAGCCATCGAGCGCAAGCGATCAACCTGGTGGTCAACTAATGCTAACTACTGAAGTTGAAAATTTTCCTGGTTTTCCTGAAGGTGTTCAAGGTCCTGAGCTTATGGATAGAATGCGAAATCAAGCCATTAAATTTGGTGCGTCAGTAGAACAAAAAAAGGCTTTCAGGGTTTCTTTTGACCAAAAGCCATACAAAATCTGGACATCTTTGGATGAAACCGACATTATTTATGCTAATTCTGTCATAATTGCTACTGGAGCAAAGTCCTTGATGCTTGATATCCCTGGCGAACAAGAACTAGTTGGGCACGGTGTATCGACCTGTGCAACATGTGATGGATTCTTTTTTCGGGACAAAACTATCGCAGTCATAGGGGGTGGTGATTCTGCTTTAGAAGAAGCTCTATTTTTAACTCGTTTTGCAAATAAAGTTTACCTTATTCATAGAAGAAATGAGTGGAGAGCTTCTCCAATTATGCAAGAAAGAGCCAGGTCAAATGTAAAGATAGTACCAATTTGGAATACAAAAGTCACCTCAGTTAATGGTGCGTCAACAGTTAAATCACTGAGTCTACTAAATACTGAAACGAACGAAACAACTGAACTTGAATTAGACGGAGTATTTATTGCAATTGGTCATTCGCCAAGCACTGAGGTATTTAAGGGCATTATCGATATGGATGAAAATGGTTATATTGAAACCGGCGTTGGGACACAGACTAACATAGAGGGAGTCTTTGCCTGTGGTGACGTACAAGACCACACATATAAGCAAGCAATAACCGCTGCCGGAAGCGGATGTATGGCAGCATTAGATGTACAAAAATATATTGAGAATTTAGTGGAGACATGATGTCACAGAACATGATAGAACTTACAGATAAAACCTTTGATGAGGTGTTGTTAGAAGACATTAGTCCAGTTTTAGTGGACTTTTGGGCGGAATGGTGTGGGCCCTGCAAAACAATTTCTCCTATCTTAGATGAAATTGCTCTGGAAAAAACTGGGGCTTTAAGAATTGCCAAACTAAATGTTGATGAGAATCTAGATGTAACGAGACGTTTTGAAGTTCTAAGTATTCCAACCTTAATTTTATTTAAAGACTCAGAACCAGTACTTCGTATTGTAGGAGCAAAAGGAAAATCTCAGCTACTAGAATTAATTGATGAGCATTTATAGTGACACATGGCCTTGCTTTTAAAGATTGGGAGTGAAGGTTCTGAAGTAACTGATTTAAATTCAAGACTTGTCAGTCTGGGCTACCTAGACACGTCTCATTTGAACAAAACTTTTAGTCTTGATACTCACGATGCCCTAATTAAGTTCCAGACGGAAAGAGGAGTAGTTCCAGACGGAATTTGCGGTCCAGAAACTTGGGCAGCAATTGTGGAGGCAAGTTGGGTACTTGGGAGTAGACCACTTTATCTAAGACATCCCATGTTAAGGGGTGACGACGTAGCTGAACTTCAAAGAAAGCTTAACACTCTTGGTTTTAATGCTGGCAGGTTAGATGGAATATTCGGCAACAATACCGTAACTGCACTTAGAGAATTTCAAATGAACGTTGGTCTAAATCCTGACGGTATCTTTGGGCATAGAACCTTTCAAAATCTTAATAACGTTCTTCCAAGACATGAGGTTAAAGATCTTATAATTGATGTCAAAGAAAAGGTGATGGAATTAAATAACCATACTCTGATGGAGAACCTTCGGATTGGTTTGGGTGATTGCGGCAGCTCACCTTCTTTCTTGTCCTCATTGTCACGCAAGCTTATTGCATTAGGAATTAAGTGCGAAACATTAACAAATATTGATCAAAGTTCTCAAGCATCTGAAGCGAACCTATTAGATGTAGATATTTGTATGGTATTTCAACTTGTGTCACCACATGAAAGCAATTCTATACTTTACTACCACGGATACCAATATATATCTGAGCCAGCAAAACGACTTGCGATGCTGTTCCAAACAAATTTAGAAAATCAATTTGAGAATATTATTTTGAACGGAATGGCATTGCCTATACTCAGAGAAACAAAAATGCCATCAATTTTTTTAAAACTTGGGCCGACTTCAAAAATGTTAAAATCAATTGACCTGATATCTCAATCTATATATAAAGTTATGGTTGACTGGACTAAATCTTAACAGAAGATTAGTTCTCCACAACCTGTTAATTAGGTTGTGGATTATCTACATTTAGACTAATTACTTGATTTGGGTAATTTAACCAAAACCGAATCGCAAACCGAGACTTTGGTCGTGGGTCAAGGGCTACTCAGGGAATGATTGGCTTGACGTACTCAGCCGGTATGATGAAGGGGCACGATGTGTTGGCATCGCTCCTTGCTCCAAAGCGAATGGTAAGCCTCTTGTTTTAGCTAAACTGCGGCGGTAATGGGGTCTGATACTCTGGCGCTGCGAGACCATCGCTTGTGGACAGAGATATCACATTTAACTCGCCAAAAATGCGTCGGTTTTAACCGCCCGAAGTACGTCGGACTTTTTTACTCTGCAAACATCTCTTTGTAGATGCGTTCGAGGTCCTCTAAGGTTGCAAATTCAATTATTAGTTTACCCTTTTTATTGGACATTTCAACCTTAACTCGAGTATTTAGCTTTTCGGCTAACAGTTCCTCAAGTTCAAAAAACCCAGGAGGTCTGAGGTGGTGTCGGGCTGGCTGAATATCTCTCTCTTGCTGAGAACCAGCATTTTTACTCTCTGGCACTTTTTGAATTAATTGCTCTGCGTCTTCACCTCCAACATGGAGTCGGATTAGTTCCTCTACATCTCTTACCGTCAACCCCTCAGCAACGGTTCTTAATGCAAGCTGTTCTTGAAAAGAACGGTCTGGAGTACCAAGCAACGCTCTAGCATGCCCAACTGAGAGAGTTTTCAATTGTACTGCTTTTTGAACTCCAGGTGGGAGTTGCAAAAGCCTTAATGTATTAGATACAGTGGCTCGGCTTTTCCCGACTCTTTGCGCGACTTTTTCATGTGTCATTGAAAATTCTTCTATTAATTGGAGGTAAGCGGATGCTTCCTCAAGAGGATCTAAATCTTGGCGGTGGAGATTTTCAACCAAAGCTTGCTCCAACGAACTAATGTCATCGCTTTCATTAACCAGAGCTGGTATAGTTTGAAGACCGACTCTACGCGCTGCTTTCCACCTTCTCTCACCTGCGATTAATTCGAATTTGCCAGCAATTTCCCTAACTAATATAGGTTGTAACAGCCCTAGCTCATTTATGGAAGCTGCAAGAGATGCAATACTTTCTTCATCAAAATACTTACGCGGTTGTCTTGGATTAGGAACAACGTCACTGGTTAGAATCTCCCTAAGTTTCGTATCGTTTTGTGAATTGCTAACCTCCGGTGGAATTAGGGCTCCGAGTCCCTTTCCTAAACCTGTCTTTTTCACTTATTTACCTCCTGGGCTAATGATCTGTATGCAATCGCTCCCCTCGACGAGGGATCAAATATCGTAATGGGTTGACCGAAAGAAGGTGCTTCGGAAATCCTCACAGTTCGCGGGATTACTGTCCTACACACTTTATCGCCGAAATGACTTCTGACTTCCTCTACCACCTGGTCTGAAAGTTTTGTTCTTGCATCGTACATAGTCATTACAATGGTAGAAACTTCTAAGTTTGGATTAAGATTTGATTTAACTAGCTGGACATTTCTCAGCAGCTGACCTAATCCTTCTAGAGCGTAGTACTCACACTGGATAGGAACAAGAACCTCAGATGCTGCTGCAAGTCCATTTACTGTTATAAGGCCTAGAGATGGTGGGCAGTCTATTAGAATAAAATCGAAATCATTAACTACCTGCTCAATTGCCCTTTTTAGTTTAAGTTCCCTGCTAAAAGCAGACACAAGTTCGATGTCGGCTCCCGCCAGATCAATTGTTGCAGGAGCGATAAAAAGATTCTTAACATTTGTAGGCTCAATTGCGTCATCAAGTTCAGTATCCTGCATTAAAACGTCGTACATCGACTTTTCAAAGTTCCTTGCTTCCACTCCTAATCCTGTCGTAGCATTGCCTTGTGGGTCTAAATCTATTATCAATACTCTTCTATCAAGTTCTGCCAATCCTGCACCCAGGTTAACTGTCGTAGTAGTTTTTCCCACCCCTCCTTTTTGATTAGCGATTGCTATTATTCGAGGCGACTGCTTGAGATCGCCTACGCCTGCACTTGTATCTGTCAATACAAACCCTCAACACTTTCTTTGGTTTCCGAAAATATGATCAAGGCCCACTGCCAACGGTAAATAATTTTCGAGATTGTCTACCTTTCACTAGTTTCATTGTACACACATAATTGTTTCACGTGAAACATTTGGCTCAATTTAATTGATATTTTCTTCATTTTATTTTGAAATTTAAAGTGAGCTTCGGTTTCCAATTTGAGCACATTAACTAACATGGGCATAAAGCGGAAATACAAACTATCGTCAAGGCAAAACTTTTAGCTCTGTGGATACAACTTAATGCAGTCTAATCTCCAAGAGAGGTGGTTTCAACACATTAGCGTTGCTAAATTGAAATTCTGGCTTTCAAATACAGTTTTTAGTGGCCACTACTTTTACAACCAGAATTTGTCAATAAACTAGACTCTGTCCACTTCATGCGTCAAAATACTTAACATCAACTTAGGTTGTTAACGCACCGATTTAATGGTAGTGTCGTGAAAAAACTACATGGATCGTGTGGTAATTCAAAAACCCGAATATTGCCTTACTTTGCATTTAATCAACATTTATGGTTTTTTAGGAAGATTACAATTATCAAGTCAGCCCATCTGAAGCTAGCCTGATCTAATCAAACCATTATACTTAAGTCCACACTTAGTGAGATCCTTTACCAGGTCCCAATAATTAACTATTTCGAATAGCAGAGTATGTCCTATAAACAAAAGTATTGATTCTCTATTTACCTGCTAAACCCTAAGGATTTTGCCTGTATTTTGACCCTTTTTCTTCGTTTATTACGGGATTGGGACAACATATCTTAAAGTGCGTATGGACTTGACATATTCTAAATTGCGCTATTTTTAACTACCCAACCGGTTTATTGATTTTGGCGGATTGGTTGAGATAACATACAGATTCGTTATCATAACTTGATCTTTTTCTGATAAACATGGACTTCTTCAAGTGTTTGCTTTCGGATTGATCAATCTTTTTATTTAAATTGGCCTCAAGTAAAATTAAGAAAATGTTTCACGTGAAACATCAAATAGTAGTTTCTTGCGGGTTATCGAGGAATCTCTTGGGTATTCCTGCTTACATTTTGTAACCTTTAGATATCCATCAAAGAAATTACTTTCAATGCTAATCCTTTTTGGTATCGCTAGACCGAGTTCCCCCAGCCAATACTCATTTTGCAGTCCTTCGTGTGTTGATTTCGAGGATACTACTATCATTCCACCAACTTTAACCAGAGGGGATGAACACTCAAGGGTAACTGATAGAGGACCAAATAGCCTTGATGTTACTATGTCAAATGATTCACGGTACTTTGAATTTACGCCAAGAGACTCTGCCGAGGAATGAACGACAACTACAGCAAGATCAAGGATTTTACCTGATTCCAAAAGAAAATTAGCTCGCCGTCTTGATGACTCGATAAGCGTTACCTCGACATTTTGTCGGTATTGTGCAATCATAATACCTGGAATTCCTCCGCCACTCCCAATGTCTCCAATTCTCAAAATTGGTCCTTGGAACAATGCATCTATTGCTTCATTAAATGCCTTTGAGTGACGCAGGTGATTTTCTAAATTAGCTTTCCCGACAAAGCCCCTTGTTTGGGCTGCTTTTAAATACCTAACAAGTCGCTCATCATCATATTCACCTTCGTGATCCACACTCATGAAGCAGGCTGTATTATTACATACCTTCTGGGGTCATGCCCGGACGAGACGGTAATAACTCCTTCTATCTCACTTGCAGCGTTGTGCACCGTCTTGCGATCTGCAGGATTCATTGGTTCAAGAGCTTTTGCTACTCCAGTATTCTTAACTTCTTCGGCAAGCGTTCGCGTAAACTCGGCTAATGCGATTTCTCTCTTCTTCTTATAGCCAGCAATATCCACATCGACGCGAGAGCCGCCAGAAATACCTTGTTTTCTTACGGCTAGCCTCACTAACTCTTGTATAGCTTGAAGGGTAGTACCTTTTCGTCCTACAAGAAACCCAAGACCCTCTCCATCTATTTCTGCAAGTGTGGATTCCTCATCACTTGAAATACTTATCTCAGCTTCAACTGCTAATGCAGTTATTAGACCTTCAAGAAACCCTTTAACTGCTAGTTCATCTTGTTGTTGTTGTTCCATTGTTCTCTCTTTTCGCTCTTCTGCCATTTTAGGAGTTTTTTGTCTTTCTTGCTTGGGTTTTACTTCCTTGGTGCTTGGTTTGACCTTAACGGCTCTAGTTGCACCCTGTCCAGAAGCTTTAACTTTACGATCGTGTGGTGGCCTCTCCTGTCTTGTTCGCTGCCTTTTCACACCTGTGTTTCTGGCTATCCGTTCTTTTGGCCTCACACGAGCTCTTATTACTGCCTCGGTTTTAATTCTTCCAAAAAGACCAACTTTTGGCTCTTCGATGACAGTTGTTTCAATGTCATCTCTTGTTATGTTTAAAATTTCAGAGGCTTTCTCAATTGCCTCTTCTACTGTTTTACCAGTTGCTTCTATCCAATCCATTTAACGTCGCTTTCGTTGTTTTTTTTGCTTAGATCTTGGGTGATTTTTAGAAACGCTCTTATCTTCGTCGCTTTCATCTGACTTTAAAAGGTCACCGTCTTCTTTATTTGATTTAATCACGACCGCACCAAATATTGGCCTTGGGGGTGCATCTACATCACCAACGAGGAGTCCTGGGTGCCGAAAATAAATCCACTCATATTGAAATATTCTAATTATTGTTGAAGTTAAATAATAGATACATACACCAGTAGGAAGCACTAAGTAGAAAATTAAAAACGCTAGAGGTAGTATTTTCTGTGTCACAAACTGTGCTTGAGCATTTAACTGAGCTGTTTGGGGCATCCTTCCTGTCATCCTTTGAACCTGTAAGTACTGTAAGACTCCGCCCAAAATTAAAATAGCCCAATAGGGTAACGAGCTTCCAAAACCTCCATGATGAGCAGTAATCTTCGTAGATAGATCCATCCCAAATGAGTAAAGGTGTCCGCTACCTTTTTTGATATTTTCAAAAAGGGTTGAGTTAGTAGGAATGTAAAGCGGTCTCGGTACTGAGTTCTTGCCGCCTGTAAAGTGGGTTAGTCCACGTATTACAGAGTAGAAAACAATTAAGACCACCATCTGGGGCAGCATTGGAAGACACCCTCCAGCTGGGTTTACACCCTCTCTTTTAAACAGTTCCATTGTTGCTTCATTACGTTTTTGAGGATCTGTTTTATACATCTCATTTAAACGTTTTAGCTCTGGCTGAATTTTCTGCATCTTGGCTTGAGATTTAACTGTTTTTGCCACCAGCGGTGTAAATGGGACCAAGAATACGACCGTTATTAAAGCTATTGAAACCGTATAATTAGGTATTAATTTGTATATTAATGCTAAAACGTACCCAATAATTGTATACAGTGGTCCAAGGAGTTGGGTTAAAGCTGACACTACTCTGGTACCGGATCACTTCCGTAAGAACCAAAAGGTCTGCACTTTATAAGGCGACGAACAGTAAGGTTGACTCCTTTTATGCTGCCGTGCCTTTCAATTGCTTCGAGTGCATAGTTTGAACACGACGGACTAAATCTACACGGCGACGGTTTGTATGCGGCCACCAGTTGGTATATCCTTATTAATCCTTTTAAAATTGTTTTCATCGCTTCGTATCTCGTGTGTCGCAATTGTTCTTATCATTGTTATAAGATTCATGGGCTAAATTCATAGCTTTATAAACCTCACTTTTTAGCTCACTAAAAATAGTATCTATGCTCTTTTTTGATGGAATTATTAGGTAATTTCCATTTTTTTCATCAGAGCTAACTTGTCTGATAATTTCTCGCAAACGCCTTTTTAATCGGTTTCTCTTCACAGCTCCGCCGATTTTCTTTCCGACCGCAAAACCAACTCTTACTTCATTAGCACAATCAACATAGACTACTCTCACTGATCCTACTTTTGCAGTATATTTCGACTTTTTAAACCTAAAAAAAGCCTCTTTGTTGGGAATTTGCTTTCTTGAGCCTTTCAGGCCGACAATCTTTGCCGCCCTTTGTTTCTCCTGGTCTTTAAAATAATTCTTCCCGCTCTAGTAGACATTCTATGTCTAAACCCGTGTTTTTTAGCTCTTTTTCTGTTATTTGGTTGAAACGTTCTCTTCATAAATTTCCTTATTGGTAATTATCTTTGCAGGCGAATTAGCTGATTTTTAGCAAATACCCAGCAATTTAAGCCATTTGACTCACAAATGTGCCAATTGCCACACGTCGGCAAATTTCCTTTACACAAATTTAGCACCAATTTGCCCCTAGCGAAACCCTTTGAAACGGTGTAGGTTTTAATCAAGGCCCTATAAATTATGATTATTTTTTATCGGTCAAATAATTTGGTGAGCTAAAGACAGGATCTCAATCCACAGTTGTGGACAATCCTGTGGATTATATAGATGAAATTTGGAGAAAGTGCACGTGGAAAGACATATTAGTCTGTGGAATGAATGTAGTGAATTAATAAAAAGTCAAGTTTCTGAAGCTACTTGGAACACGTGGCTTTCTGGAATTGAACCAAAAAACATAGACGGCGAACTCCTTCAGCTTTCAGTGCCATCTTCACTTGTAAAAGATAGAGTTGAAACCAGATACCTAGGAATAATCGAAGAAACTGTCGCTGAATGTAATCAAAAACCACTAAAGGTTCAATTGGTAATTCGAGAAACCATTTTTATAAAAGAAATTTTTCCGGAAAATTCAATTTCTGAAATGCCAAAATCTACTGATTCTTCTACACAAAATGCTACAAAGCTTGTTAATCGTCAATACATTTTTGATTCTTTTGTCATTGGTCCATCCAACCGGTTCGCTCATGCTGCCGCTATGTCTGTAGCTGAATCTCCAGGAAAATCATACAACCCTCTCTTTATTCACGGTGATGCTGGATTAGGAAAGACTCACTTGCTTCACGCTATAGGAAACTATATTCTTGAACATTTTCCGGCATTACTCGTTCGTTATGTCTCGACGGAAACTTTTATGAATGAGTTCGTTGATTCTTTAAGATCTAACACACCAACCGCTTTCAAACGCCGTTACCGCGAATGTGATGTCCTACTAGTTGACGATGTGCAGTTTATGGAAAGAAAAGAACAGTTACAAGAAGAGTTTTTTCACACGTTTAACTCTCTTTACGGGGCTTCAAAACAAGTGGTTATAACGTCGGATCGTCCACCTAAAGCCCTCGCTACTATTGAAGACCGGCTTAAAAGTAGATTCCTGTCAGGTTTAATTACGGATATTCAACCACCCGAGCTAGAAACCCGCTTAGCAATCTTACGATCTAAAGCAGAGAAGGCGAAACTTCAGGTTCCTGACGACGTTCTTGAGTTTATCGCCTCAAACGTCAAAGAAAACATAAGAGAGTTAGAAGGTGCGTTAATTCGGGTCAGTGCATACGCCTCATTAAACAATCTTGTTGTATCATCTGATTTAGCTGCGTCTGTTTTAGTGGATATATTGTCGAACTCAGAACCTAAGCAGATTACTCCCAAAATGATCCTTGATGCCGTTTCGGAAGCATTTGGGTTTCCTATTGAAGAAATTAAAGGCCCAAGTCGGAGAAAACCATTAGTTCATGCTAGACAAATTGGAATGTATGTATTCCGCGAACTTACTAACTATAGCTATCCATCAATTGGAAAAGAGTTTGGGAATAGAGATCATACAACTGTCATATATGCCGTAGACAAAATAGCAAACAAAATGGGTGAAAAGAGGTCAATTTACGACCAGGTGACCGCTTTGGTAGTAAAAATTAAGAGTAATAACGGTTAGTAATTGGTAAGGGACAGTTTGTTGATAAAAACTAACAATTGTGGATAACCGCAAACAAATTTTTTAAACTTGTTTTGTTTTACACACCATTGTGTAAAACAATTATATCTAAGGGTAGTAGAATTCTGATTCTACCTCGTGATATACAAAGATATCCACAATCCACATGCTTTATTATTACTGATAAAGAATTTAAATAAAAATTTATAGAGAGGATAACCGCTGTGCGTTTTTCATCTGAAAAAGAATACTTAGCAAAGAGTTTTAGTATTGTTGCAAGAGCAATACCGTCAAAAAGCTCTGGCCCACTATCAAGAACTATGATAAGAATGATTCTTCTTGGTAATTCACTAAACATTTCTGCAACAGATATTGATACAACAATTGAAACTAATATCGAAGTATCTGGGATAAAAGATGGAACATCTGTAATTCCGGCGCGATTATTCGTAGATATTTTTAAATCAATGCCTGAAGGAAAAGTAACTGTTACCGTAGAAGATGAGTTAGGCGTAATTGAGGGGGGAAGAGCAAGATTTGAAACCCCAACTTACCCAGTTGAAGCTTATCCACCAATAACACCACTAGAAGGAGAAGAATTATCACTTCCCGCGAATGAATTTTCTTCAGCTGTTTCTCAAGTAACAAAAGCTGCGTCAAATGACGAAATTAGACCAGTGTTAACCGGAGTATATGTAACCAACCACAACGACAGACTCCGATTAGTTGCAACCGACTCATACCGTCTTTCCATTAGAGACGTTGCAGAATCAAAGTCATTCAGTGAAGCAAACTCAGTTCTAGTTCCAGCAAGAGCGCTAGAAGAAGTTAAAGTAATTAATGATTCACTCGGGAGTAATATAGATACGATATATGTGCGCCTAACAGAAGGAAATGCAAGTTTTCGTATTGGTGAAACAACACTAACAACCCAACTAATAAATGACAAATTCCCGAGGTATGAGCAGTTAATCCCAAAAGATTATTTACAAGAAATTACCGTTAAAAAGAGTTCATTAATTGAAGCGTTCAAACGGATGCGCCTTCTAGTTAAAGACACCATGTCTTCGGTTAGACTACTAGCTGACGATGGAATGGTAGAACTATCTGTTGTAACGCCAGAAATAGGAAATGCAAAAGAGCAAATTGATGCATCAGTAACAGGCGAAAGTACCCAATTGTCATTTAACCCTAATTACTTCATTGAAGGAGTAGAAGCGGCAGAAGGTGACGAAGTTTTGATTAGAATTGCAGGAAAAGGCCAGCCTACATTAATTCACTCAACCCAAAATGAGGATTACAAATACTTATTGATGCCAGTAAGGGTGTAGAAAACAAACTTAATGAATATTGAGTTTATTGTAATTAAAAACCTACGCTCCATAAAATCATTAAAACTCCAATTTCCTAGCAGCACCCCAACAGTTATTTACGGGAAAAATGGTATAGGTAAAACAACGGTTCTTGAAGCAATTGAACTTTTACTAAAGGGTGAGACGTTCCCAGGTACTCCTAGGGGTGCTCTCTTAATGTCAGACGAAAACGAAGCCCTAGTTATTGGTGAAGCCCGCTATAAAGACACAACTTTTAATGGAAAAGTTAAAATTGTAAAAGAGAAAATGGCATTTAATAGAGAACCAAGAATACTTTTGGAACGAGATGGCTTAAAAGACGATCTAATTAAAACCGTATTATTTACAACAAGAGACTCACTCCTCGTTTCAGGACCAGCCGAAAAAAGAAGAGAGTTTCTAGATAAAAGTTTACTATCCCTTAAACCAACTTTAAATTATCACCTTAATTATTTCAATAAAGCCTTGAGGCAAAGAAATATTTTGCTAAAACAGATTGGGGGTAGGTTAAAAGAAGATGATAAGTCAACACTTACCGTGTGGAATGACAGACTTGCTCCATCTGGAGAGCTCATTATTCACGAGCGTATAGCTTTAATTAATAAGTTAAATGAAAAAGTTTGTAGCCTTTATAAAACAATCAGCGCAACAAACGATAGGGTGAATCTTGACTATGAACTAAGTGCCAAGTTGCCATATTCGGATGCACTACTAAAGGCGCAGCAAGAAGACATTAAAAAAGGGATGACCACGGTTGGTCCCCATAGAGATGATTTAAAAATTACCATAGAAAACAGAGACGCAAGAAGTATGGCGTCAAGAGGAGAACAACGAAGTATAGCAATTTCTCTAATTCTTTCGTGTTATGAGATTTTATTAGATGATTTTAAAGATCAACCAATTCTTTTACTCGATGATTTAACCAGCGAATTGGACAAAGAAAGAGTATTAAAAATTCTTGAAATTACGAATGGGTCACAGACGTTAATTACATCTACGGCACCAATAGCGCCATCAAACTCTACAAATAACATTTTTTTTGAAGAGGTAATTTAACAAAACAATAAGCGTCTAACGAAGTTTGCTAAATGACTAAATTACAAAAACGGATCTAGCAAACAAATCCGCGATAAAATATAAGACACGGACGACAAGATAAAAAATTACGATTTTCAAGATATTCACGTTATTAAAAGCTCATTAAACGAGCTTATAAAACAGTTCGGACTCACTGGGTATGAAACGTTCTCGGTACTATTTTCAAAATGGGATGATCTTGAAAAAAAAGACCTTTGGCAACATTTTAACCCGGTTAAAATAGAGAACAACACACTTATATTAGAAACAAACGACCAACACGCCTTTGCCGTGAGCAAATACGAGAAAAAAGCACTACTGGGGGTGCTTCAAAGCGTTCTAGGCGAAGGGTGCCCTGGATCAATAAAGACGGTTTTCGTAAAAACAAACCAAAAGGCTATAAAGAATGAGAACACACCTGAAATTTTCAACAAATAAGGAGTTTTATTGGTAGTATTAAAGTGTTCGATCGTTTTATAACAAGGAAAGCCCTTGTGAAAACTAGTAAGTGATTTTGTTGAATGGAAAGGGCGCGCCTGTGGCGCAAGAAGTGAGCGACAAAAGAAGCAAAGAAACATACGATGCTTCACAAATAACTGTTTTGGAGGGCTTAGAACCTGTCAGGTTGAGACCTGGGATGTATATAGGCTCAACTGGCCCAAGTGGGCTGCACCATTTGGTATGGGAAGTTGTAGATAACGCTGTTGACGAAGCAATGGCTGGATACTGCACAAAAATAGAAGTAACTCTTTTGGGCGATGGTGGTTGCAAAGTTTCTGATGACGGCCGCGGAATTCCAGTAGACAGGCATCCACAGTATAAAGACAAAACTGCTGCAGAAGTTGTGCTTACGATGCTGCATGCAGGTGGGAAGTTTGGCGGTGGCGGATATAAAGTTTCGGGTGGTCTTCATGGGGTAGGAGTATCAGTAGTGAATGCTCTATCAACTAATTTAATTTTAGAAATTGATAGAGACGGGAAACACCACGAACTCGTTTTCAAAAATGGTGGTGAACCGACGGGCCCACTTAGGATCGTGGGAGACTCACCAAAAAACAGCACAGGTACTACAGTTACATTTTGGCCAGATAAAAGCGTATTTGAAGAAACAGAGTTTAGAGCCCAAACGGTTGTAGAGCGACTTCAAGTTATGGCGTTTTTGAATAAAGCCCTAGAAATAAAGTTTAAAGATGATCGGCCAGGGAAAGAACAGACACAGACATTTAAATATGACGGTGGGATTGTTGATTATGTCAAACACTTAAACCTTACGAAAGAACCTTTGTTTAAAAAGGTGTGTTTTTATAAACAAAACGAAGAAAATCAAGAAGTCGAAGTTGCCTTACAGTGGAGTACGGGTTATTATGAATCCATTCATTCATTTGCAAATGGGATAGCAACTAGTGATGGTGGAATGCATGAAGAGGGGTTCAGAAAAGCTCTTACTTTAGTTGTAAATAAGTATGCTAGAAACAGAAATTTATTAAAAGAAAAAGATAAAAATTTTGAAGGTGAAGACATTAGGGAGGGCTTAACCTCAATAATTTCTGTAAGGCTTGCGGAACCTCAGTTTGAGGGCCAAACAAAAGCAAAGCTCGGAAATGTTTCAATTCGATCATTAGTTGAACGGACAACAAATGAAAAATTATATGAGTGGCTAGAAGAGAACCCAAAGGAAGCTAACCAGATTGTTCAGAAAGCAACGGTAGCCGCTAAATCCAGAATTGCTGCTAGACAAGCAAGGGACTTGACAAGAAGGAAGTCAGCACTAGACGGAGCCGGGTTACCCGGAAAGCTAGCAGACTGTTCCTCAAAAAATCCTCAAGAATCTGAGCTCTTTATTGTTGAAGGTAACTCTGCAGGTGGGTCCGCAAAGGATGCAAGAGATCCAAAAACCCAAGCAATATTGCCAATAAGAGGAAAAATTTTGAATGTGGAAAGAGCTCAGATCGAAAAAATGCTCAAAAATACTGAAGTACAGGCAATTATTGCAGCAGTTGGAGCAGGTCTTAAAGATGATTTCGACGTTTCAAAAATTCGATATCACAAGATAATTATTTTAGCTGACGCGGATGTTGATGGGTCGCATATTAGAACACTGCTTTTAACTTTCTTTTTTAGATTCATGAAGCCCTTAGTACAAAACGGACATGTCTATGTCGCTCAACCCCCACTTTTTTCAACAATAATCGGAAAAGAGAGAGTTTATTTAAGAGATGAATTAGCCAAAAACATATTTCAAGAGTCTCACCCAAACCACAAAAATGAATTTCAACGTCTTAAAGGTCTCGGTGAAATGGACTTTGATGAGTTGAGGGATACTACCATGGAAGCTTCAAAACGATCATTGTTGAAGATTGGCTTGGAGCATGAAGTTATTGCTGACGAAGTATGTTCGGTTTTAATGGGTGAAGATGTTGAGCAAAGGAAAAGGTTTATTCAAACAAATGCGAAGGACGTGAGATTCCTTGACATTTAATGATGGTACCGACCAACAGAACGAGGCAATCAGCATCGAGCCTATAGAAATTCAAGAAGAGATGGAGCGTTCTTTTCTTGAATATTCGATGTCAGTAATTGTATCTAGGGCACTTCCTGATGCCAGAGACGGTTTGAAGCCAGTCCATAGAAGGATACTCTATGGGATGTTTGATCAGGGATTTAGGCCCGACAGACCGTATGTGAAATGTGCGAAAGTTGTTGGAGATGTGATGGGCCGATTCCATCCACATGGGGATTCTGCGATTTATGACGCTTTAGCCAGAATGGTACAAGATTTCTCCCTTCGACACCCACTCATAGATGGACACGGTAGTTTTGGTTCGACGAGCCCAGAAGATGGTCCAGCTGCAATGAGGTATACCGAAAGCAGGTTGGCCCCGCTTGCAATGGAGCTATTGTCGGGTATTGATGAGGACACTGTAGACTTGATTCCAAACTATGATGGTTCGGAACTCGAACCAGTAGTTCTTCCAGCGCGATTCCCTAATTTATTAGTAAATGGGTCACAAGGCATAGCAGTCGGTATGGCAACCAATATCCCGCCTCATAACCTTGGCGAAGTAATTGATGCGACTATTCATTTGTTAGAAAACCCAGAGTCTACACCGGACGATCTAATGAGATTTGTGCAGGGACCGGACTTCCCAACCGGAGGACTGATTCTCGGTAGGGCTGGTGCAATGGATGCGTATAAGACTGGAAGAGGTTCAATCAAGCTTAGAGCAGTTGCGGAAATTGTTGAAGGCAAAAACGGGCAATCAAGAATTGTAGTTACCGAGTTTCCGTATCAGACTTCTCCGGAATCTGTCGAAAAAAGAATTGCAGAGCTAATTAAAGTTGGCGATTTAGATGGAATTAGTGCAATGCAAAATGACTCGGCTGGTCGCAAACCTAGATTGGTAATTGACGTTAAAAGAGATGCGAATGCAAACGTCGTATTAAACAATTTATATAAGCTAACCCCACTGCAAACGAGTTTTGGTGCAAATATGCTTGCGTTAGTTGACGGCATTCCTAGAACACTGAATCTCACCCAACTTCTTTCTGCATATATCGATCACCAGAAAGAAGTTGTGACTAGAAGGAGCGAATTTCGACTAAGAAAGGCGAAGGCGCGACTGCATATAGTTGAAGGATTATTACGAGCCATTGATATGCTTGATGAAGTAATTGCGCATATAAGAAGTTCAGATGATCGCCCATCAGCTAAAGCCGGACTAATGGAAGAGCCGTTTTCTTTTTCAGACGAACAAGCTTCCCATATTCTTGATATGACCTTGGGAAGGTTGACGAGACTCGGTCGCCAAGAATTAAACGAAGAAAGCGAAAAACTTCGTGAAACAATAAAAGGCCTTGAAGCAATTTTAAACGACGCGGCACTTTTACGCCAAGTGATTTCCACCGAAATGTTGGCAGTAAAAACATCTTTTGCGACACCGCGAAAATCACAAATTGTTTACGACTCTTCGGATATGAATGTGGAGGACCTAATTGCAGATGAAGAGTTAGTAGTTACTATGACTAGAGTAGGCTATATTAAATCTGTTTTAGCGCAGGCATTTAGAACGCAAGCAAGAGGTGGTAGAGGAGTTCAAGGTACTAAGCTGAAAGAAGAGGATCTTGTAAGCCAGTTGATTCACACTTCAGCACACTCTCACCTTTTATTATTTTCAAATAAAGGAAAAGTTTACAGGCTTCGAGCTCATGAAATACCAGTTAAGGAAAGGCAAGCGAGAGGAACGCCTGTCGTTAATCTTCTTCCATTAGATCCAGGTGAAACAATCCAAGCGATTGTTGATACTAAAGACTTTTCTTCATTGCCTTACCTCCTTTTTGCGACAAAGTTGGGTCAAGTCAAAAAGACTCTTTTTAAAGAGTATGATAAATCGAGGAGAGAAGGCTTCATTGCAATTAATCTTCGAGACGGTGACGAATTAGTGAGAGTTTTGCCGACTTCAGGTTCAGATGACGTATTTTGTGTATCAAAAAAAGGTATGACTATTCGATTTTCTGAAAACGAAGTTCGCCCTGTCGCTCGTGGTGCTGCGGGGGTAAGAGGGATGAAAATGAAAGACGGTGACGAACTGGTTTCGTGTGATGTTGCCAGAGACGAAGCTGACATTTTAATGGTTACAGATTTAGGTTACGGAAAACGTACTAAAGTTGAGAAGTTTTCCTCACAATCAAGAGGTGGCGTAGGGGTAAGGGGAATAAAGTTAACAGCAACACGAGGATCTGTAGTTGCAGCGTTTATGGTGAGTCTTGAACAAGATATTTTATTAATTTCTTCAGGCGGCGTTACTATTAGAACAGCGGTGAGGGAAATTACGTCGCAGGGAAGAGTTGCAACTGGTGTGAGAGTTATGAATCTTGATGACGAACAATTTGTAGCAGCCGTAGCCGTTGCTGAGTCGATTTAAATTCCTGATAAAGTAGATTACCAGTAATCTTTGGGGCTATAGCTCAGTTGGTTAGAGCGCAGCACTGATAATGCTGAGGTCACTGGTTCAAGTCCAGTTAGCCCCACCCCTTATGACCTGGTATTATTTGTGCCATTTGACCTCAAACCTCGGTCAAAAAGCTTCTCTGCACCACAAAAGAAAAAAACATTAATTATTCCGTGTTCAATCCGGGATCTTTTAGCGCTTCTCTTATCTCCATTGAGGTTGGACCCAGACGGTCTCCGACTATTTTTGCGGCAGCTTTGTCTGCTTTTGAGGTGACTTGAGCGTAAACGCGCAAAGTCGTTTGAGGGTTAGCATGTCCGAGACGTTGCTGAGCTGTTTTAATATCTACACCTTCCTCAACAAGGGTAGTTGCCGCAGTGTGTTTTAAATCATGAAAAGTTAAATTCAACAGACCAACTTCAGAAGAGGCTTTCAACCAAATTCGTCTTCTCCAATTCGAATAATGCAATGGCTCACCCAACGGCGAGACAAATACTAATGCATCACCATCCCCCAGCACGTTTCTTTGTTGAAGACTGTTCTTGAGCATTACCATCAACCACGCCGGAAGACTAAGTATTCGTCGGCTATTACGAGTCTTTGGAACTTGTTCAACCATCGAGCCCTTAGAGCCACGAGTGCGCTGAATGATAATAGCAACTGTTTCGCCGTCGAAATTGAGCGACTTTACCCTGAGCCCTGCGATTTCTCCCCAACGCAAGCCCATTACAGCTAAATAAACCATTGGGCCATGTTCACCCATTGAGTTGAAAAAAACTTCAAGCTGCTCCTTATTCAAGATAATAGAATCACGAGGGAAAAACTCCGGAAGCCTGATCGATTGGCAAGGCGAGCGAGAAATAAGATCGGTTCTTTAAGCAAAAGAGAAAAGACCTCGCAGGCAGGCATATTGGCGTTGGACAGTTGATGGAGCAGAGTTGAGTGACCACTTATCCACCAGAGCTTGGACATTGCTTCTCGATATACCACCAATTGCCCGTCCGCCAATTTCGGGCAAGATATGATTAGTCAGAATGCTATTATCACGCGCAACAGATCCATCACGTTTTCTATGATCTGACGAGAGCCACTCTGAAGCTACTTTAGAGATCTTGATACTTTGAAAGCGAGGATCAATCCAGGCGCCGGTCTGCATTAATGTCTCGTTAGAAGCAAGCCAGGCTTTCGCCGAAGATCGTGAATCGAAAGTTTTTGTGCGTTGCTTCCCACTTAAATCCCTGTATCTTGCCTCCCAACGACTTAAATTTCGTGGTGCTCGTCGAATCGATCCCATTATTAGATTTGAGAATAACGTAAGGAGATTGTCTTCAATGCAGGTGAAGCTTTCAGCATGGCAAATAGTCTGTCGAAAATCAAGAAACTAAATCCCATCTGCTAGTTGATTTTGAAGGTTCCACCCGGTTTGAGTTAATGTATTTTTCAATTCTAAGTTGTCAACTTCAGCTAGATTGAATAATGACGGTGGTTTAATCCCTAACTTTTTGAGGGCATGGAGTTCTTCAATATGAACAGCCCAAGTAACTGCCGGGAGATCCTGAAGAAGAGTTACCAGCATAGATATCTCTTGAGTTTCGCAAAGTTCTGTTAAACAGGAAATACCTCCTACTTTAACGGATTCGTGTGGGTCATTGCGAGCAAGTTCTCCTAGTATTACTGAGGCCTCAGAGGATGGAGCATGATGGGCGTAAGTGCGTATCGCTTCAATAGCAGTCAATTCGGTTGCATTAGAGAAATAACACCATGCCTTTCTCGGCCCAACGTTACCGGAATTTGTGTAATTTTCACTAAAAATGCCTTATTTCTGCATATCTCAAATACATTATTCCTGGCAGAGGAGCTAGAGGGTTTTAGAATTGCAAATGTAGTGTCCTAATTATGCA
>JAJYFT010000095.1 GCA_021790815.1 Actinomycetes bacterium | reverse complement strand
AAGATTCCAGAACTCCTGACATAGTGGCAAAAATAGTGCAAAGTCAATTCTTTTCTTTGCTCACCGTTTTGTATAAAGTAGCTAGTTATCAAGGTGAGTAAGTCTGAAACAGCTGGCTCGCCTCTGCATTGAATATCTCAGAGTCGATTCTCTGACCAACTACTTGACCTGAGGATATATAACCGTGGGTCAGGAGTTCTGGATTCAAGGCAAAAGACACAGGAAATTTAAGAAATGTCTGATATCTATGAATTCATAGTTTTTCAAAAGAAATATTGAGTGAGTTTGGCTGTTGAAATAAAGCGGTTTTTTGTAGCCATGTTACCTGCAGTAAGCAAAAACTTAAACTTTATGAGTACAATTTTCGCTTTTAACTAAATTTTTATTTTTGATTGGACACTCAAATCCTTACGTGCGATAATTTTCTAGATGCTGATTTAAAGGAGGATCACCTAAATGAGCAATGTTCGTGACGGCATAAACACTAATCCAAGATTCGTAATTGTAGGGGCTGGAATGGCTGGTATTCTTGCAGCGATCAAGCTCAAGGAACGTGGAAACAATAATTTTACAGTTTATGAAAAAGCACATGAAGTTGGCGGCACTTGGCGAGAAAACTCATATCCTGGAGTCGCATGTGATGTTCCTAGCCACTTATATTCATACTCATTCGCTCCTAACCCCCAATGGAGCCATTTTTTTTCGCCAGGAGATGAGATTTTCAAGTATTTTAAAGATGTAGCACAGCGTTTTGAGATATATGAGTCGATACATTTTAACTCTGAAGTTAAGAAGATGACTTTTTCAGATGGGGCATGGGAGATAGAGATTGAAGACGGAGAGAAGGATAAAGCAGACTATGTAATCTCTGCCACTGGCGTACTTCATCATCCTAACTATCCTAACATTGAAGGTCTTGATGATTTTCATGGGTACAAATTCCACACTGCAAGATGGAATCATTCAGTAGATCTGAGCGACAAAAGTGTTGGAATAATTGGTACTGGTTCATCAGCCGTCCAAGTAATATCAGCCTTAGCCGGTAGTGTCAAAGAGCTTAATGTATTTCAGAGAACTCCTCAATGGGTTCTTAAAGTTCCAAATCTAGAGATAAGTGACGAAGATAAAGGCCGCTACATGAACGACCCAGCTATGTTGAAAACAGTAAGGGACGAGCTTTCAACTTTATTTGAAATTAACTTTGCAAATGCGGTTGTTGATGCAGACTCAAATGAAGCAAAAATGCTCCAAGTAATGTGTGAAATGAACTTGAATGACTCAGTTAAAGATGAAGTGCTTAGAGAGAAGCTGCGTCCGGGCTATCGAGCGGCGTGCAAAAGGCTTGTTGTATCTCCAAACTTCTATGAAGCCTTTAGTAGTAGTTCTACGAACTTGATTACTGAAAATATCAAGAGAGTTGAACCGGATGGCATTCGACTTGCCGATGAAACTTTCATTGAACTTGATGTTTTAGTCCTAGCAACTGGATTTAAAGTGGACATGTTTATGCGGCCAATAGAAGTTATTGGGTTGAAAGAGGAGAGCCTAGAACATGTCTGGGAAGAAAGACCCTCTGCATACATGGCCATTGCAATTCCGGATTTTCCAAATATGTTTATGCTTAACGGACCAAATGGCCCAGTCGGTAATTTTTCTTTAATAGAGGTTGCTGAACTTCAAATTGAGTACATATTCGCACTGATCGACTTTGCACGCGAGCAAAGCAACGGTTCAAAGAACAGCTTGAAGCACGGTATTATCCACCCAAAGCATGCAGCGCTGGAAGCTTTTGAAAGTGAAAGAGTCGAAGCTACTAAGCACACGGTATGGGTAACTGGGTGTAACAGTTGGTATTTAGATGACAGAGGAATTCCCCAGGCTTGGCCCTGGACGTTTACTCGTTTTAGAGAAGAGATGAATAGTCCGAGATTTGAAGATTATGAGCTTGTACCCTAAGGTTGCGGGTCACGTTAAGATAAGCAATGTGACCTTCAAATGAAAGTACTTATAACTGGAGCTTCAGGATTAATTGGCAAAGCGTTAAAGGAGCATCTAAGCATATTAGGTTTTGAAATAGTCGCGTTGAAGAGAACTCTTAATAAAGATAACCCACCAATTAGAGGTGAAGTTAATTGGCTCGTAAATGAAAACAAATTAGAAAAGTATAATTTTGATTTAGATGCAGTAGTTCATTTAGCAGGAGAATCGATTGCAGCGAAAAGATGGTCGACGGTTCAAGAAAGACAAATTTATTCGAGTCGTGTTGATTTTACAGATCACTTGTTTAACGAGCTTTTAAAGATTGATAGACCGCCTGACATTTTAATTTCTGGTTCTGCAATTGGCTACTATGGCGATACCTCTGTCAATGAGGTTACTGAAAATTCACCTCGCGGAAACGGATTCTTAGCTGAAGTCTGCCAGGCGTGGGAAGAATCGGCGTTGAAGTACTCAAGTAATTCGCGTCGCGTAGCTCTGTTGCGGACAGGCATTGTTTTGTCTAAATCAGGGGGTGCATTAAAGAAACAACTACCTCTATTTTCTATTGGATTAGGAGGAACGATCGGTAGCGGGAACCAGTTTATGAGTCCAATATCACTGAAAGATGAAGTTGGTGCAATTGAATTTATTTTGAAGCATGAAATAAGTGGTCCAGTAAATTTAACGATTCCTACCCCTGTGACGAATAAGGAGTTCACAACATCATTAGGAAAGATTTTAAAAAGACCATCATTTTTTAAAGTTCCCGAGACAGCCATAAAATTACTGCTCGGGTCCAAAATGGCCACAGAACTTTTATTGTTCAATCAAAGGGTTATTCCAAAAAAGCTCTTGGAATATGGATTCAAATTTAAATTTGACAACGTCTACGACGCACTTGAAGACCAACTTAAAAAGTGACTTACTCTTTAAAAGGTGCCAGTTATCAAATATCGCAACTAGATCCACATTTAAGAACATTAATAATGTCTCACCCTGGTCTAAAATGGAGACGTCAGTTTAATGATCCTTATGTTGCTTTAGTTAGGTCTATCGTCCATCAACAGTTGTCAGGTAGGGTAGCATCTTCAATTTTTGAACGTTTTACTAATCTGTTTGAATTAGGCAGTATAAGTGCTAATGAGTTAATTAAATTTGACGACGAAGTGCTTAGAAGCGTTGGTCTTTCTGCAAACAAAGTGGCTTCGATTAGAGATTTATCAACAAAAGTTGTATCAGGGGAGCTTAACTTTGATCAAATAAAGCGACTTAAAGATGGCTTAGTTGTTGAAAGGCTTGTAAATGTTAGAGGGATTGGAGAATGGACAGCCCAGATGTTTTTAATGTTCGAACTGCGCAGGAAAAATGTATGGCCCTCAGGTGATTTGGGTGTTCAATCCGGCATACAAGTTGTTTATAATCTCTCATCAAGACCAACGAAAATTGAGGCTCAAGAGATCGGTAACAAATTTGACCCATTTAAAAGTACTGCGGCAATGTGGTTTTGGGAAGCATTAAATTTTAAGGATGAATTAGCGAAAACTTTTAATTAAAAGAGAAGCACACTTTTTTGAAGTGCTCTGTTAGTTTGTCCGCTTTTCCATTTTTGGAATTGTCAGGGCTACTAAAGTACCAAGTAGGACGAGTATTGCTGAGATCAAGAATGCAACAGACCAACCATGAGTTTGAGACATGTTTATTGTTTGAAGAGTTACTCGTTTGTGATAGTTAGTTAGGTATAACTTTGAAGAGTTTGCTGCGATAGCAGCTAGGGTTGCAAGACCAATAGCACCACCTATTTGGCGAGAGGTGTTCACAACTCCAGAGGCAAGTCCTGCATATTTTGGAAGTATGCCCTGTGTTGCTAAGGATGCAACTGGCGCAAAAGTAAAACCTAAACCAAGAGTCATGAGGCTTCCAGGAATTAAAATTACTGACTGGTAGCTTTCAGTAGGAGAGACTTGAGTCATAAAAAATAATCCTATTGATGCCAGTATAGGACCAATAATTAAAAATGGTTTCGCTCCAACTTTTACTAATAGTCTTGAGGACACTGTAGCTCCAATGGCAATCGCTACCGTTTGGGGTATGAAGGCTAGGCCTGCCTTCAGTGGGCTAAAGTCCAGTACGTTTTGCATGTACAAAGATACGAAAAACCACATTGAGAACCCTGCAGCGCTCATAATGAACATGACTCCATTTGAGGCAATGAGAGATCTTGACTTTAAAATTCCAAATGGGATTAAAGGATTCTTAGCAAACTTTGCCTCGTGTATTACAAAAGCCAACAGTATAAGAACGGAGCAGATGATAACACTTAGAGTGAAAGTTGAGGCCCATGGGTGGGAGTAAGTCTCAACTATGCCATAAATAAACAGACTTAATCCAGACGTAATTAAAATAGCTCCAACGAGGTCTAAGTTCACGTCTTTTTTAAAGGCGCTATCTTTCACAAGGATCCTACTTGCCAGAACGAAAGCAACTATACCAATTGGTATGTTGACAAAAAGTATCCATCTCCATGAAATAAGGTCAGTAAGCGTACCACCGACTAAAGCCCCTGCGGCTCCACCTCCTGCTGCAACTGCGCTCCAAAGACCAAGTGCGCGCGATCGCTCTTTATCATCCCGAAACGTTGAAATAAGAATCGTTAGTGTTGCAGGGGAAAGTATTGCGCCGCCAAAACCCTGTAAAGTACGAGCAGAAATTAATTCAATCTGATTTTGCGAAGCTCCTCCCAGAAAGCTTGATGCCGTAAAAATAAACAAACCAAGCAAGAATATACGTCTATGTCCAAAGATATCTTGCGCTCTTCCGCCTAAAAGCAGAAAGCCGGCAAAAGTAATTGTGTATGAGTTCACTACCCATGAAAGATTTGAAGCGCTAAAGCCAAGTGCTCTATGAATTGCTGGTAAAGCAACATTTACCACCGAAACGTCTAAAACCACCATAAACTGAGCAAGACAGATAATGGCTAAAATCATCGATTTATGATTAAGCTTTGTTTCTTTAAGATTTATATTTCCTGTTTGAGATGCCGCCTCAAGACTATTTTGTTCTAACACTGTTCTCTAGGATTGTAGTCCAAAGTTTTCAAATGTGTTCACTTGTTTTGTTTGTGTCGGTAAAGTTATTAGAATTAAAGGTATGGGTAGTAATTCTTTTAATGCACTTTCGGAACTTAATGTTGGAGCTAATCGATATAAAATATTTAAATTATCGAGTTTGTCTGAACTAGGAGACATTGACAAGCTCCCCAAAAGTATCCTAGTTTTGCTTGAAAATATCTTGCGCCACGAGGATGGAGTTAGTGTTTTAGCTGATGAAGTTGAAAGTTTAGCCAAATGGTCAACTGAAAGTGCTGGTCATAAAGAGATAGCTTTCAGTCCTGAGAGAGTCCTAATGCAGGATTTTACGGGAGTACCTGCAATTGCAGATCTCGGAGCTATGAGAGACGCTGTTAGGGATTTAGGAGGCGACTATCGGAATGTCAATCCTCTGGTGCCAGTTGAGCTTGTTATAGATCACTCTGTCATCGTAGAGTCTTTTGGATCAAGCGCTTCTTTTCAGATAAATGCAGATGTTGAGGCGAAGCGAAACATGCAGCGCTACCAGCTACTTAAGTGGGCAACACAGTCATTTGAAGGGGTAAAAGTGGTACCTCCAGACGCAGGTATATGCCACCAGGTAAATCTTGAGTATTTAGCAAGAGTTGTAATGTCGAATTTGAAAGGTGAAGCCTACTGTGACACTGTGGTTGGAACGGACTCTCACACAACCATGGTAAACGGTTTAGGTGTTTTAGGCTGGGGAGTTGGAGGAATTGAGGCAGAAGCTGCCATGTTGGGTCAACCAGTAACTATGCTTGTCCCCCCAGTGGTTACAGTTGAGCTAACTGGACAGTTAAATCCGGGAGTTACCTCCACGGATTTAGTTTTAGTCATTTGTGAAATGCTTAGAAAATATGGTGTAGTTGGAAAGTTCGTCGAGTTTTATGGATCAGGCTTAGACGCACTTTCGCTTGAAACAAGAGCTACGATATCAAATATGGCTCCAGAGTACGGTGCCACATGTGGATATTTTCCGATAGACAGTGAAACGTTGAGGTATCTCCGATTTACTGGTAGGGATGAGGAACAAGTTAATCTAGTGGAAGCCTACGCGAAAGAACAACTATTGTTTAGAGAAAGTTCTTCTCCAAAACCGGTTTCAGGTGAAAATTTAAGTTTAGATATTTCAAGTGTCGTTCCCAGTGTTGCAGGTCCATCTCGACCTCAAGACAGAGTAAATCTTGATGATGTAAAGGGCAGATTTACAACTTCACTTAGCCGTGACATAGTATCAGCTAAAGCCGACGTAACGAACAGAGAAGGTAAGGAATCTGAAGAAGTAATTCATGACGGAGATGTAGTTATTGCAGCGATTACCTCATGTACAAATACGTCCAATCCTCAAGTAATGATTGCTGCTGGATTGCTAGCAAAAAGAGCGGTCGAAAAGGGGCTTAGTGTAAAAAGCTATGTTAAGACTTCTCTTGCTCCAGGTTCTCGTGTTGTGAGTGACTACTTTGATAAAGCAGGACTAACCCCGTACCTCAATGAACTCGGGTTTTCTCTCGTTGGTTATGGATGTACTACGTGTATTGGAAATTCTGGCCCTCTAGTAGATGGAGTTTCGAAAGTCGTTAAAGATGAGAACTTAAGTGTCGCTTCAGTTCTATCGGGAAACAGAAATTTTGAAGGAAGAGTTCACCCTGACGTAAAGATGAATTTTTTGGCTTCACCGCCACTGGTAGTTGCGTATGCACTGGCAGGAACAGTCAATATTGATTTGACTAAGGACCCAATTGGAAAAGGTAATAACGGAGAAGAAGTATATTTAGCTGATGTTTGGCCAGGCGATCAAGAGATTTTAGAGACTTTGAGAACTGCGATTGAACCAAATATGTATAAAGAGAGGTATGACGCTATCTTTGAAGGGACTGAAGAATGGAAAAAACTTGCAACTAGCAACGAGCCATATTTCCAATGGGATCCTAGTTCTACTTATGTAAAGCGACCACCGTTTTTTGATTCTATGACTATGGATTCCGATCCAATTTCAGACATACATGGAGCACGCGCAATTGTAGTTGTTGGTGATTCAGTTACGACAGACCACATTTCTCCTGCAGGTTCTATTTCGCCAACTTCTCCAGCGGGAATGTATCTTAAAGATAATAATGTTGACATCTACGATTTCAACTCTTACGGAGCAAGGAGAGGGAATCATGAAGTTATGGCTCGAGGGACGTTTGGAAATGTACGCCTAAAGAATAAACTTGCAGATGGCAAAGAAGGTCCATACACAAACTACGACGGTTCAGTCGTATCAATTTATGAAGCAGCTGAAAACTATAGAAAGACTAATATTTCGACTTTAGTCTTGGCCGGTAAAGAGTACGGATCAGGCTCAAGTCGTGACTGGGCCGCAAAAGGTGTGTGGATGCTCGGAGTAAAAGCCGTAATTGCGCAAAGTTACGAGCGGATTCATCGATCAAACTTAGTTGGAATGGGTATTGTGCCGCTAGAGTTTCTGCAAGGAGATTCCGTTGACTCGTTAGGGCTTACCGGCAATGAGAGTTTTGACATCTCTGGTTTAGAGCAATTAAACAGCGGTTCAGTTCCAAAAGAAGTTGAAGTTACAGCGAATAGTAAAGTTTTTAAAGTACGCGTAAGAATAGATACGCCGATTGAGGCGCAGTACGTTTTGAATGGTGGAATTCTTAGGTACGTCCTCAGAAAACTTGCTGTGAAAAAGTGAGTGAATTCAGGCTAATGTAGTTTGGGAAGAATGGATCTTCCTATATGAATGTGGGTAACTAGACGGAAATGACTAGGATATTCTCGCTACAGAACAAAGGTTTTAGTATTGAAGGATTCGTAATTTCATTGCATTTATTTCTCTGAACGTTTTGCAGCTAAATAATAGGAGTTATTTGGAGAAATCCTAGTGTGACACGCACAGATGGAGCTAATTACCTCTAAAGGCTGCACCAATTAACAATGTTCTACCTCAAAGAGTCGAGACCTCAGATCCCTACGGTCACTCTCATCTATGCATGTAGACCCAGAAAAATTAAATAGATACATCGAAGCGATTTCCCTAGTTAGTTCCAGCTATTCGAATCTTTCAGTTTAAATGAGGCACATAAATGGTTCTCCGCGTCTTAATGGGAATTTAGGGTATTTTGGTTGGTTGGGACTTCGCAATAATTGAGCGTTAAAGGTGTAGCGTTAAGAATACACAAATGGATTGGCATTAATTCTATACTATTTGAGATCTGAAGATAAAGGGCGCTCACTTTTAAGGGAAATATTTAAAACCTCAGCTGACATTAAAATAATTGAAGATGAACTCCACATCCGCATTGATAATCTGTCAGCACCAAGAAGAACTAAAGCACTTGCCAATTTATGTGAAGTACTCACCTCAACTAAAACTCAGTACCCAGGAACCAATCTCAAACTTGTTTATTCGGTAAAAACAGACAAGTGACTCAGCATCTATTATCTATTCATGTCAGGAGTTCTGGAATCTTGCCACGTAATCTTGATTTGGACATTTGGTCTAAAACCTTAGGATCTCTTTAAACATCTAATCTTGCTACTTTGTCTCTGATTTGTTTCAATTGCCGACCTCCTTTTGTCAGTATTTAAAAATAACTGCAAAAAGAGAGACTGGGTATAAAAGCGGAATCTGGGCTTCGTGCTTAAAAGCAACAAGAAAAAACGGTGACATCACTTTACAGTCATAGAACTAGCATTTCATAAATTGTAGGTGATTGCTAAATCATGTTGACTCAATAATTAAAATCTATGGGGCAAAATATCCTGATATATCAACCATTACATCAACTGAACCATTAAAGTTGTAGGTGCTAAATGATCCACTTGACAAGGTTATCTGGGCTAGGTTAGCCAAGGTATCTCCTTGTACCCAGTTAAGATCAGAAACTGTGGGAAGGTTTCCTCCAGGGTAGAGAGATAAAAAGCTTGATGATGTAGTATCAGTAACTGTCACATTAGCTACAACTGCAGTTATATTACTTGGAAGACCATCTATTGAACTAACTTGGATTACTTTAGTTGAAGACGTTGACAATGTCCCACTGCCACCTGAGTTGCACTGATTAGATGAAACACCTACTTGTATTGCTCTGGTGTCACAGATCCTAGTAGGTGTAATTGGCATAAAGCTACTGGCACCTGTTGGGGTAGAGGTCCCATCAGTGAAGTATCCATTTATGTCAATAGCTATGTTAGTTGTTCCATAGGGGTTGTAAATTG
>JAJYFT010000013.1 GCA_021790815.1 Actinomycetes bacterium | reverse complement strand
CTTGAAGGAGGAATCGAGGCTCTGCTTAAAGCTGCAAAAGCTACTGGTATGCTTGCAGGATCTAAACCATATGAGAATCTAATTGAGTCAAATAAAGACTTTGAAACGTTTACTGAACTGAAATTTAAAAAAACTAATCCAAAGATTATTCCTATATTGGCCAAAGAGTTCAGTCAACGTCAGAGTTGTTTGGGAGGGTTATCCTCTCTTAACACTAAAGCTCTTGTTATTTCAGGCTCCGAAGATATCGGTTTTATAGATGCTTGTGCAGAAATATCGAAAGCTCTAAAAAACTCTAGGTTTGAAATCATTGAGAATGCCGGTCATCTTCCACAGTTTGAAAATAGTCTTGCATTTTTTGAAACTCTAAACAGATTCCTTCTTGAAATATAATCAACTTATCTTAAGGAGACTCGTTTTACTTGTTCAAAAAGTTATTTTAAGAGGTCATTCCTTTTAGTCCAACTAAAGCTCTAGCGTGTTCGATTTCACCCATATGCCTTAAAGCATGTTGGTAGATCCAAGATTCGATCGCATCAAGTTTCGTGATTCCTTCTTCCCCACCAACAAGAGCAGAATATGTATTTGCAACGGTAGAAGGATAAGGTTTAGGTACAATGACTTTTTCTAACTCTTCAACTGTAAGTGTTTCAAGATAGGCCAATGTCTTGCCAAAGACTTGGTTCATATAGATTATAAAAGCTTCATAGTTGCCAATCCTCTGATTGGTCATCTCGTCAGTCGTTCTTTCTTTACCATGATCATCAATCGAAATCTTCATTCTTGACTTAAGTTCGTCGTTTATTACCATTTGAGTCTGCGATACCACAGCTAAAGAGAAATCAATCATATTTACGATATGGTAGAGGCTAAAAGCAATTGGGAGAACGTTGTCACGCTCAACATAGTTAACTTGGTCAACAGTCATTGACGCAGTTGCTCGCTCGTAAAGAATCGTTACAGCTTTCATTCGTCTAATAAGAGAATCGACAAGCAAATCTTTCGACATATTTTACCTCGCTAAAAACTTTTCCTAATAATTTGTCATACTCTATGACAAATGTTATCATACTTAAATGATCGGTGCCTTACCAAAGAATAGCGAGTTCAAAACTCGAGTTAGGAATGACGAAGATGGAAGAATTTCGCGACGTTTAGAAAACCGTTCAAAAGTAGTGAGAACTCTTTTAGACTTTTTCCAAGAAGGTATCCTAGATCCCAGTATTGAAGATATTGCGGATCGTGCAGATATATCCGCAAGATCTATTTTTAGATACTTTGATGATTTAGGAGATCTTACAAAACTTGCAATTGAGATGGCCCATTCTGAAATTTATGACCATTTTAAAATTACGCTAAGTAAAAACCAGCCGCTTGAAGAAAGAGTCAGCAAACTTGTCTTAAATAGAGTGGCTCTTTTTGATGCGATTTGGTATCCGGCCATTGTCGTAAGGCGACGAGAAAGCATCAATTTAGTACTGGCAACTGAGCTTAGTAAAAATCGGAAGTATCTCAGGAAAGAAATCGTTGATGGATTTTCAGATATTTTATCTTGTTTAGATACTAGCGAACGGGAGGCAACAATAGATGGAATTGACATTCTTCTGTCATTCGAATCATTTTATTTTTTGCGATCTGGAAGAAAACGATCCAAAGAACAAAGTGGTACTGCACTCATACACGGTGTCATGGCTATCTTATGTTCACCGTCAACTAAACCTCAATTTCAAAAGTAAAGATTTAAAGGAGAACAACATTGTCAGATAAAAAGCGAAAAATACTATTCATAACAACCGACCAACAAAGATTCGACACTCTTAGTGTTAATGGGGCAGTAGTTGGTTCCACACCTGTCATAGACGCTCTTGCACGAGAAGGAATTAGATACACAAGTGCTCGACCACAGTCGGTCGTATGTATGCCTTCTAGGTCTACAATCTTAACCGGCCAACATCCAACTACGCACGGCGTGTGGATGAACGGTGTTGCACTGCCGATCGACGCGAAATCTGTTGTTAGCACACTTAAAGATTCGGGATACAGAACTGCCCTAATTGGGAAAGCGCACTTTGAGCCGTATTTAAACCTTGATGAAAAGTTTATTGAGAACTATATCTTTAACATTGGGACTACTCCGCCATCTGGATCCCACAGAGGCTTTGAACACTTAGAACTTGCCACACACGGCGCAATTGGACGTACACACTACTCCAAATGGCTAATTCAAAATCATCCTGAAGCGATACCGGGCTTCTATACGGTTCTCGATGAAAGCCTTAATGTTTCCGCAAAAGGAGGCGGTGAGAATGGTGCGCCACAAGTTGCAATTAACCCGATAGACCCAGATTTTTATCATACAAATTGGGTGGCCGAACGAACAATAGATTGGTTGAACTCTCTTCAAAAAGAGGAGGACTGGTTTTGCTGGATGAGTTTTCCTGACCCCCATCATCCTTGGGACCCTCCTCAAGAGGCAGCTAAATCAATTAATTGGAGAGATGTGCCTCTCCCTAAAGGCTACGTTGAAGACAAAACAAAACGAGAATCAATACTTGATGCAAAACCTCGCCATTGGAAGATGTGGTATGACGGAACACTAGTTTCAAACTTCGAATCTCCTCCTAAATGGGTGCCTGCAACCTTAACTCCAGATCAGCTAAGAGAAGTAGTTGCACTAAACGCAGTCGAATGTCAATTGATTGATGAAGCTATAGGAAAAGTTCTTAAGGCTATCGATGACAAAGGTTGGCACGACGAAGTCGACATAATTTTCACAACCGACCATGGAGACCTCCAAGGAGACTTTGGGCTAATGTTTAAAGGTCCCTACCACGTAGATGCTCTTATGCGCTTACCCTTAATTTGGCGGCCCGCTCCAATGGAACATGTTCAGCCTGCTGTTATAGATGAGCCTGTAGGGCTTGTTAACTTAGCAGCTACCTTTACTAAAATTGCCGGCATCGGCACACAGGAATGGATGGAAGGCGACCCACTTCCTATGAACCCAGTAGAAAGTCAGAAATTTAATGATGTTTTGACAGAATGGGATAGCTATATATTTAACGTAGATGTTCACCTCAGAACCATAAGTACTAAAGACTTTGTCCTTACCCTTTATCTTCCAGGCACAAATCATGATGGAACAGAGGGTGAATTGTACAGTTTAACCGAGGACCCACTGCAACAAGTTAATTTATGGGATGATCCATCGTTTAAAGGGCTTAAATCTGATCTCATAACCCAGCTCAAACAAAGGTGGCCAGAGCCTAGAAAAGATAAGCTTGATATGGTAGCACCTGTCTAGTGTCTGGCTACTCTAATTCATTCTGGCCATGTGAAGATCATGATTCTTCTCGAAGTCAGGTAGTGAATAAAAGTCTCGACGCAACTCTTGAGCCTTTTATAACAAGCAGAAGCGTTATATTAGCTACTATGGCGGTATTTAAAGACAATACTTCTTTATTTCTTCTTCGCCACACAGCAGGCGACAACGCAATTTCATTTGTAGAAAAACTTGACCCGTTCACTTTAGTTCCTTTAGGAAGAAGTGAGGATTTACCCGGCGGGAAAACCTGGCCAGGCTCCATTGGTATCCATCGAAATGGATTCATCTACGTTGTTTTTGGCAACCACATTCATAAGCTAGATGACGGGTTAAACATAGTCGCAACTTCAAAACTTCCACGAGATAGACCCTACAATGGGTTTATCATACTGGATGATGGCACAATTATTACTAAAGACTTCGGTGGAAGATTGCCAAACACAGCTGAAGACCCATGTCAATCAGTCCAATTATTAGCTATAGATCCAGATGACCTATTAATCATGGATACTTTAACATTGGATGAAAAGAGTATTGCAAGAATTTCTTCCTACAAAAATAGGATATACGTTGTTGGAGAGGACTCGCTCTTTGAAATTCAATATTTAGACAGATTTCAATCTGAAAGCTTGCGACGCTTTAATTACAGGACCATGGAGTCCCAACAGTATGGCTGGGATTGTGTCGTCAATGAAAACTTTGCATGGTTTTTGGATAGTGGTGAGGGCACTGAGAACTACTCAGGTAATTTTATCGGAAAAGGAAACTCAACAATTCCGATTAATTTAGTAAGAGTCGATTTAAGAAGCAGTGAAGTAACTTTAACTCCACTTTCAGATAAGGCAAAAAGTATCGTAGCGAATCCACCTTTATGGGATATTTCGAGACAAATTGTTGTTGCGTTTGACAGCAGCAACGGGATTTTAAAAGGATTTCAACTAGGGACCAACAACGACCTTGCTGAAATTTGGAGCAGAGAACAAAATCACGCTTCTCACATGGTTTTATTTGGGGGGAATGGGGCTCTCGTCACTTGTGATTTCAATACTAAAACAAATGAAGAAGACATTGTTATTTTAGACATAACCACAGGAGCTGAAATTAAGAGAATTGGCTCGCAAAGTAACTTCCAATCAGTAGTTTTTTTAAGTCCAGGCGTTAATAACGACCTTTATTACATTTCTTTTTCGACAATTACGAGAGTGGCATTTGTTTAGCCTATAATGCGTTCCGCCGATAACGGGTTACTTGACTTCAACTCAGTTGGCTTTAAATCAGTTGGCTCTGGCTCACTTGGCTTTTGCTCAATCTCTTTTGTGAGTGTTTGAGAACGATGGCTTTGTAGCAACTTCGAAACTATACTTTGATCACTTAGATATTTTAAAGTTATCGTTTCTTTTCTGGCCCTTGTCACATTGTCGAGAATCAAGCCTACTGTAAAGCTAAGAGACGATAAAAGTATTAGACCAGTTGACAAGAGAGCAGTCGGTAGTCTCGGAACCTTATGAGTTTGCAAAAAGGTTATTACAACCGGTACTGCAAGAATGAACGCTACTAAGGCAAATATGAATCCTACAGCCGAAAAAAACAAGAGTGGTTTTCCTTGTCTTACAAGAGTAGTAATGGCATTTAATATCCTGACCCCATCTCCAAACGTATTTAACTTGCTTTCAGACCCTTCAGGACGCTCACGATACTGAGTTTCAATCTCTCCAATAGTAGTTTCAAGCTCCATTGCATGAACAGTAATTTCCGTCTCAATTTCAAAGCCTTTGGAAAATATAGGCATGGATTTTACAAATCTTCTTGACATGGCTTTGTATCCAGAGAGCATATCGCTTACTTTCCTAGCGAAAACTTTTTGAACTAGTGCACTGAGAAGCTGGTTGCCAAATCGATGTCCTTTCCTATATGATGCCTTTTCGTCAACTGCTTGTCGAACCCCATTTACAAGGTCACACCCTTTAATTACTTCTTGTACCATCTTCGGAGCAACACTCACATCGTAGGTATCGTCGCCGTCAACAAGAATATAAACATCGGCATCAATGTCTGCAAACATTCTACGTACGACATTCCCTTTCCCAGGCATTCTTTCAGAACGAACAATAGCACCTGCTTGAATTGCGGTTGCCTTCGTACTGTCTGAAGAACAGTTATCGTAGACATAAATTGATGCTTGCGGAAGAACCGACTTAAAATCCTTTACAACTTTTGCAATAGTAAGTTCTTCGTCTTTACAAGGTATCAACACAGCTATTTCAAGCTCTTCCTCAGTGTAGTTTGTATTTAAGGAGCTTTCCAAAATTTTTAACCGCCCAACGATTTCTTCTTAACTTCGAATACTACCCGTTTTATTCCGACTTTGCTACACTTTCAGTCCCTCGACCTAGTATTATCACTCCAACAACTGTAATTCCAATTCCAATTAGCTCTAAAGCCGGATCAATCGACCTCATACTTATTTTTTCACCCATAATGAAAATACCTATCAGTATCGCCACAAATGGCTGTAAAACGGTCAAGAGTGGCAACGAAAATCTGAGTTCACCAGCTTGAAATGCACTTTGAACAAGCAAAATTCCTAATAGCCCAGTAACCATCAACATGTACGGAGCGGGTGTCAAAAGAGCGTGAACAAACCCTCTGGTTAACTCTTTTGCTGAAAGTTCAATTGATGCTGCCATAAATCCCAACAACATTCCAGATGCACCTGCAAGTAGAAGTGCCTTTTTATTGGAACTTCTCGACTTAGACAAAAATGAAAAAAGTAGAACTAACAGAGTCACAATGACACCAACAAGCAACCAACCTTTAAACGACCCAAGTCCCTTCCCTTCTTGTGGTTTAGCAGCCGAAATAAAAAGCCCAATTCCTAAGCTGGTAATTCCTGCTGCACTTAAATCCATTAGAGATGGTCGTCTTTTCTTTAGTATCGATCCGACTTCAAGAGCAAAAATAAGATTTGAAACAGCAACTGGTTCGACAAGTGAAAGTGGGCCGAATCTAAGCGCTATGAACTGAAATAGAAAGCCCAGTAGATCAAACAAGTTGCCCAGCCACCAAGTGGGGTGTTTCAATAAATTAACTAAAAGGGAAAGCTTTAGTGAATGTTCAGGAGGCTCTTCTTCAGCTGCAATGTGTTGAAAAGCGGCAGCAATGCCATAAAAGGCGGCACTTAAGACGGCGAGAAGAACATCAAGACCTGGTAACACATTGCCAACTTTTATGTTTCTTCATGCTCATATATTTACTCTTTTTACTTTAAGCACTGGATTCTAATTACGTACTTAACAATACTAACGTGTGCTCATTTACTTTCAACATCTTTATATCTTTGCGTCACCTTATGTTCGACATAGAACGCAAGAAGTGGAACAAGCCCTGCGAGTATAACCTGTGCGAGTTGAAACAGAGTCCACCTACCTCTTCTTGCTAGATCAAAACCCGTAGCTAAATATACTATGTATAAGAAGCCATGTATAGGTCCAACTATCTCCACAACAATCTTTGAATTAGCAAGGTATTGAAGTGGCATTCCTATCGCTGTCAAAATAAGTAGACCAACTCCAACCATAATCGCCAATACTCTATACCTGTTAAGAGCACCTTCAAGTCCGTGAACTAAGTCTAATTTCACTACCATCTCTTTTTCATACCACTTTCATTCAAACTTTTGAGATACTCATTATACTTTTTAAGTTCCTCTTCCTCTTCGTTATCATCAACATTCAAATCGTCGTATTGGGCTTCATCTATGGAGTCGCCTTCAGATACACATCTATCACTTGAATCGTTAATTACTTTCGGAATACCTGGTGCACCCATTGGTCGTTCCTCTATTCGTACCTCAACATGAGGATCATCATTGACGATTGTCCACCAAAGATAGACTGCATAAAAAGCAAATATTGGCCACTCAAAAGTATATGCCCAGCTAAGTTCGTTACCTGATATTGCACGATGAAACTGCCAGTAAGCAAGCGCAAAGAACCCTGGGAAAACTACAAGTAACGTTAAATGAGCGTACAAGGCTCGTGTCGTAGTCCATTTACTCTGGTTAGCCATATATATCTAAACTAGCGTTAACTCAACGACAAGTATAAACGAGCTTCGCAGCGGACTACTTTCAAGTGTTTTCTTTGGCGATTACCAAGCTACCTCAACTCGGTTTCTACCTTTACGCTTAGCAACATAAAGAGCTCGATCTGCTCTTTCAAGAAGCGTGGTCGGATCCTCAAAACTGTTCCACATCGCAATACCAGACGAAGCAGTGACTGGTTTGAGGGTAGGAACTTCAGAAACTAACCCCTTCAGTTCCGTTAGAATTCTCTTTGCTCCATCAGCATCTGTCTCTGGCATTAGTAGACAGAATTCCTCACCTCCAAATCGCGCAATTAAGTCTTGACCACGTATTCTTTGGCTCCATATATGTGTAACTGAAACAAGGGCTCGGTCTCCTTGCACGTGACCAAATTCATCGTTGTACGACTTAAAGTGGTCAAGGTCAATCATGGCAACACTAACCGGTTTTCCTGATCTTTTTGAGCGTTCGAGTTCAAAATAGAGTCTGTCAAATAGTACCCTTCTATTAGGTATCCCCGTGAGAGGATCTGTGGAACTTTGATACTCTAGAAGCGCAAAATGGGTAATCCTCGCACTCAAACCAAGAAAGGAGGGAACTAGCGATTTTATTGAGTCTTCCAAATTGAACCTTGACAACCAAGAAATATGACTAAATTCCAGAATAATTACCGCTGTGCCAGTTCCAACATAACCTCCAGGGAGATAACACTTATCTCCAGAAACGATTACAGTTTCATAAGTTCTTGCATTAATTGCTTCAAATGTGCCTCCAAGAGCTAGATCTCCCGGTTCTCTTTCAGGCCATGCAGCTAATACCTTGTCAATATCACCTACCTCATCAATAGATACCGCCACACATCGTCTCACCGGTAATATTCCTGCAATTAGTGGAAGTGCCCGTTCTAAAGCATCTTCTATAGTTTGCATCTCAGAACCAAGTTCAACAAACCTTCTCTGAAGAAAAGTTAGTTTTAGATTTCTCGTTTGATTTGCCCAAATAGGCAATATCATTGCCTCGCTGAGTCCCAATGAAAAAATTGCAATGGTAACGATTGCAACGTAAAGAGATCCTCGTACACCAGATGCATAAACGCTTGCCATCAAGACTAAAACTGCAACTAGCAGGCCTCCCAAACGCATTAAACCGTTACCTACAACAAAAAAATAGAGGACATTCAAAAACAGAAGTGGAAGGAAAATTAGATGTTTTCCACCTGCTCCCACTTGAATAAGCCCTGTTGAAACGGTAGCAATGCTTGCAAGTAAGAATAGGACCCGCGGGCCAACAAACATACCTTTTTCTTTGCGAAGCCATTGAAGTTGGACAACAGATATTCCCACTATAATAAGGATTATTAAAGAATATGCCTCTAAATACGAAGACTTTATTGGTGCTGCGCGTACCACATACATCACAATCGTCGAAGGAATCATCACGGAAAAACCAACAATTGCAACAATCGCACCCAATATAAGCTGAGAATTACTAAGTTGTGAACTTGGACTCTTTGGAATCCGCAGCTTTTGCATCTTATTTAACTTATTCCTAGTTTAACTGGTTGATAACAATTTGGTATAACTTTAGTTAAGGAGTCGAACATGGGACCAGGTCGCCCAGGTATGGGATCATCACCGTTTGGTGTGTCCGTGAGGTCCTTTCGTCGGGACAGCTCAGTCACAAAACACCAGGTAAAAAAGGGTACATTTAAACGGATGCTGAGGTTCGCAAGACCATATCGCTGGATTTTATCTGGATTTTTAATTCTTATTATTTTAGACGCATTCATTGGCGTTGTAAACCCTCTTATCTATCGAGAGATAATAAATAATGGAATAATTCTCAAGAATAAGCATTTGATTGTGACATTTGCCATCGTGATAGCACTTTTGGCTCTTTTAGACGCATTTTTATCAATTATACAGAGATTCGTTTCTGCAACCGTTGGAGAGGGTCTAATTTTTAATATGAGAAGCCTTGTTTTTTCTCACATTCAACGTATGCCAGTCGCGTTCTTTACCCGAACCCAGACTGGTGCGTTAGTCACAAGGCTAGACAACGATGTACTCGGAGCCCAACAAGCTTTTACTGACACGCTATCTTCAGTCGTATCTAATGTCATTAGCGTAACGCTAGTAATCATCACCATGCTAATTTTATCCTGGCAAATTACACTAGTTTCACTTGCAATTCTTCCAGTTTTTATAATCCCAACTAGGCGGGTCGGCAGGAAATTAGGATCATTAGCACGTGAAGGATACGCTTTAAACGCACAAATGAATTCCATAATGATTGAGAGATTCAATGTTTTGGGTGCTCTTCTAGTCAAACTCTACGGCAGGCCCAAGCAAGAATTAGACGGTTTTCGAGATAAGGCTGGAAGAGTCAGAGATATAGGTGTATCTCAAGCAATGTATGGCAGATTCTTCTTTGTTGCACTGACTTTAACTGCGTCACTTGCTACCGCACTGGTTTATGGATGGGGTGGGATTCTTGCAGTCAATGGCGGACTTTCTGTGGGAACTGTCGTTGCCTTAACAGCATACCTAAATAGACTGTACGGTCCGCTTACTGCTCTATCAAACGTACAAGTAGACATTATGACATCTTTAGTTTCCTTTGAGAGAGTATTTGAGGTTCTCGACTTGGAACCAATGATAAAGGAAAGTGAAGACGCAACTGAGTTACACGACACCGATATCGAAATTACACTTACTCATGTGTCATTTTCATACCCTAGTGCAGAACAGGTGTCATTAGCCTCACTTGAGTCAGTAGCCATTTTAGACAACATTGAGCCTAAGGACGTTCTTCACGACGTTACTTTTACCGTTCCAAAGGGTAAGCTCGTGGCACTTGTTGGACCTTCAGGAGCTGGAAAAACAACTATCTCACATTTAATTCCAAGACTATACGATGTTAATGAAGGCTCAATAACTTTTAACGGCATTGACATTAGGGAGCTAACATTTAATTCAATCTCAAGAATCGTGGGGGTAGTTACTCAAGACTCACATTTGTTTCATGAAACAATAAAATCTAACCTTCTTTATGCTAAACCTGATGCAACACTTGGCGAATTAAGAGATGCTCTAAAAAGAGCCCAGATCCTTGATTTGATAGATTCGTTACCAGAAGGCATAGAAACTATGGTCGGAGACAGAGGATACCGCCTCTCAGGTGGAGAAAAACAGCGAATTGCAATTGCACGGCTTTTACTAAAAGAACCGAGTGTTGTTGTCCTTGATGAGGCAACTGCTCACCTTGACTCTGAATCAGAAAATCTCGTACAAAGTGCTTTAAAGAGTGCTCTAGCAGGAAGAACTTCGGTAGTTATTGCACATAGACTTTCTACCGTAAGGGAAGCAGACATCATACTGGTAGTAGTTGACGGGCGGATAGTTGAAAGCGGATCACATGAGGACCTCCTAAAAAAGAACGGCATTTATAGCGAACTTTACAAAATCCAATTTGAAAATCAACAGAACTCGGTTGAAAAAATTTAACAATTAAAGTAGCGAATCACTAAAAATAACTAAACTGTTCTAATTACTATTTAATTTCATTTCAGATGACATTAAATAGTTAAAAATAACTATTGGCGAATGCCCTAACATGATTTTGAGTAAATGAAAGATATATCCATTGAAGTAACTGAGGTTTCAAAACACTTCAAATCAACTTTAGCTTTAGACGAAGTCTCTTTTGGCGTAAAGAGAGCCTCAATCCTTGGTCTATTAGGACCAAATGGAGCTGGGAAAACGACGATGATCCGGATACTGACAACACTCATCAAACCTGACAAAGGTCATGTAAACATTGATGGATACGATGTTGTAAAAGATGGAGGAAAGATAAGAAAGATAATTGGGTTAGCTGGCCAGTACGCTGCAGTGGATGATTACTTAACTGGTAAGGAAAATTTGAAACTAGTTGGCGGTCTATACCATCTAAGTTCAAAAGAAGCTGAAGCCAGAGCAGTGGAGCTACTAAAACGATTCGATCTACAAGACGCTGCTTCAAGAACTGTTAAAACATACTCGGGGGGAATGAGAAGAAGACTCGATCTTGCAGCTAGTCTTGTCAATCGCCCAAACATCCTTTTACTTGATGAACCAACTACTGGACTTGATCCAAGAAGCAGAATCAATCTTTGGCAAAGCATTAAGAATTTGGTTAAAACTGGAACTACAGTGCTATTGACGACTCAGTACCTAGAAGAAGCCGATAACCTGTGTGATGACCTGGTTGTGCTTGGAGATGGAAAGACAATCGCAAAAGGAACTCCTGATGAACTCAAAGCTAGTGTTGGCGGAGACTTAGTTGAATTCACATTGAGCGATATTAAAAGAATGGACGAAACACTAAATCTTTTTAAATCTAATTTAAGTTTGACACCTAAATGTGATGCTGAAACTGGTCAGATTTCAGTTGCATTAGAATTAAATAAGTCTCTTGGTGACGTTGTAAGGGCACTTGATGAACGACAAATACTGGTCACTGGTTTCACAATGCGACGTCCATCTCTTGATGAAGTATTTCTTTCCCTAACTAGCATTTCTGAATTAAACACAAAAGAGGGGAAATGAAGTATTTTTTTCTTGACTGGTATTTGATGACAAAAAGATACGCTCTTCGCTATGTGAGAGTTCCAACCCTAATAGTATTTTCGATTATTCAACCTATTATGTTTCTAGTTCTATTTAGATACGTATTTGGAGGGGCAATACTTGTCAAAACACATAACTACGTTTCGTACTTAATGCCTGGAATTATTGCACAAACTACAGCCTTTGGTTCAATTGCGACTGCAGTTGGACTTGCCGAAGATTTTTCGGGTGGGATGATCGAAAGATTCCGATCAATGCCAGTAAATAAATCATCGGTTCTAGCTGGACGTCTAACCACTGACACTCTTCGTAATATTCTCGTTGTTATGGTTATGGTAGGGGTGGGCTATTTAGTGGGATTCAGATTTTTAAACGGTATCCTACCTGCTATTGCAATGACCTTAATGGCTTTATTCTTTGGCTTAGCGGTATCATGTGTTTCAGCAATGATAGGAATGAAACTCAAAGATCCTGAAGCGGTTCAATCATTTGGATTAATATGGCTTTTCCCACTAACATTTGTAAGTGCCGCATTTGTACCAGTTCAAACTATGCCAGGCTGGCTTCAGGCTGTTGCAAAAGCTAATCCAGTCACAATCATTATTAACTCTATGAGATCAATGGCCCTTGGGGGACCGCTCGAGGTGAACACTTTAGAAGCCATAGCTTGGCTCGGTGGAATTTGTATAGTTTTTCTTCCTCTAGCTATTCGACAGTTCAGAAAAACTGTTTGAACTCTTAGCCAAAATCACTTGGTCCGAGTTTATCTATTTCGCCTGATTGGCTCAAAGTGCTATATCTTTGTTTTAACATTTCTTCAGCGCTTTCACCTGCATTTTTTTCAGCAATCTTTAGAAACTGGTCCGGATTCACTGAAATAAACACACCTTCAGCCGTTGCAGTTATAACACCCTCAACTTCTGCTCTGGCAATGCTCCTTATCTTCCTTCCGTCCTTCCCAAGACATTCGCCATAAAGTTTCACCTCTTTGTGTAATGGGGTTGGTGAACTATACCTTATTGAAAGAGTACCTGTCATGCCCGCAAAGCCAGCTCTGATATTTGCTGCACCTAGAAGTTCGTCAAATACAAGTGCAAGAATTCCACCGTGAACACACGTAGGAGGACCCTCATGTTGATCATCAAATACGGCGATACCTAAGACACCGTTGCCATCAGGATTGGCTGTCCACTTGACAGGAGCTGATATTGGGTTGACTGGCCCAGAAACTGGACTAGTTAAAAACATATTTTCGCTTGAACCATCGTCATTATTTCTCTGAATAACCCTCATAGATTGACCTGGCACAGTTTCCTTGTCAACTTTGTCGGCGATTTCTTTTAACTCACCTCCTACCTTCTCCCACACACTTGCACCAACATTTTGCACAATTACAGCCCGCATGAGCCTTCTAATCTGTTTCGCTGTTTCGATTCGCCCATCGGTAGTTGGTTCCGACGGGATATCTGAAATATTAACCATACACCCTTCTTCAAAGTAGTCAAAAATAGCCTAATTCATGTTTACAACTTTTTGACCTCTCATTGCACATTAGAATTGATAAAAGATATGAAAAAGCATTTTAAAAGAGTAAATAAATGACTTGGGTTCCACCAAGGCCAAACGTTGGATTTGAGCCAACACCGCAACAAAAAGTAAATTTGAAGTTTCCTTGTCCCTGCTGTGGCAGACTTATATTCAAAAAGCCGCCTGGTTCAAAGATCGCTTGTGAGATATGTTACTGGATAGATGACGCTTCACAACTGCGCTGGCCAACCTTAGCAAATGGGATGAATTTTGTAACTCTTATGACTGCCCAGCGAAATTATGGGCTACATGGTGCATGTGAGTCACATTTCGCAAAAAACGTTAGGCAGCCAGGTCCAAATGAATACTTAGATAATGGCTTTAGACCAATTGACCCAGCTATCGATTTTTTTGAGGATCCTGTTGCTACTGCTCGATCTCCGTGGCCTCAAGACCCAACCTTACTTTTTTACTGGAGACCAACTTTTTGGCTTAGGCCTCAGACTCAAAATGCACCACAATATAGGCAACCTCCACCGGGTTATGTTCCGCCGCCTCCACCGGGTTATGCACCTCCACCGGGTTATGTTCCACCGCCTCCACCGGGTTATGCACCTCCACCGGGTTATGTTCCGCCACCGGGTTATGTTCCGCCACCTCCGCCGGGTTATGTTCCGCCACCGCCCCAGAATCCATACCCCCAGCCGCCTCCACCGGGTTATGTTCCGCCACCTCCAAATTATCCGCCTACCCAAAGATAAACTTAATGTCCGATTCCAACAGTTCTGGAGATCCTTCTAATCCTCCTTTTTACCAACCCAAACAGGAGATTAATCCTGAAAATGTTTATCCTGGTTCAGCAAGTGAATCTTTAACTCCACCTTTACAGAATCCATATCCCCAGAATCCATACCCCCAGCCGCCTCCACCGGGTTATGTTCCGCCACCAGGGTATGCACCTCCACCGGGTTATGTTCCGCCACCTCCACCGGGTTATGTTCCGCCACCTCAAGTCCCATTTCCCCAAAATATGTTGGATTACAATCAACATCACATTCCCCCTTATAACTATCCGTATGCGCCTCCCGGAAATTATCCTTATTCACAGAGTATCGAACCACCTAAAAAACTTGCTTTAGACCCACTTACAAGAAGTCTATTGATCTATGAGATAATCATGACTGAGTTTGTTGCATTCAGCCCTGGCATTTCAGCTGCCGTCGTAATTGGGGTGCAAAGACTATTCGGCCAAGGAAATTCGGCATTAATCCAACCTTATATAAACGGTCACACGGCAATTGATATTGCAATACAGATTTTCATTGAAGTTTTTGCTATCTATCCTGTGGTTTTAGTTGCATACCTTCTAAAGCGGTCTGGAGAATCTCTTAAAACTCTCGGACTTCTCAACCGAATAACTGTTGAAGATGTTGGATTTGCATTTCTTCTTACTGTTGGAGTCTTTGCGATTTCATATTTAATAGTTGTTTTCATGACGATATCGCATCTTGCACCAACCAACAATCCTGCCGTTGCTTCAAATGTAAGTAAGGCGTACATTATTGTTGGCATAGTTAGTAGTTTGCGAACAGCTTTAGTTGAAGAAGTAGCCGTATGTGGATACCTCCTAAATCGTCTTGAACAATTAAACGTCAAGCCAATGAATGCAATAATAATCTCGACTTTGGTTCGATGTAGCTACCACGTCTACGGGGGCTGGCCTTTAGTGCTGATGAATATTCCGTTTGGAATAATGCAAGCTTACGTCTACCAAAAGAATAAAAGTATAAAACAGCAGGTAGCAGCCCATTTTATATACGATTCTTTAATTTTTATTCTAAACTTTTGATAATTTCAATAAATTTTTCTTCACGCAATGTACATGTCAAATTAGCACTCGATAAAATAGAGTGCTAGATAGTTATACTTATTTTTAAGGGAAGACTACCTAGGAGACAATGCGATGCTAGACCAAAGAAAATCAGCGATACTTCAAGCTCTTGTAAATGAATTTATTACAACAGCTCAACCTGTTGGGTCATCACACATTAAAACTGATACTGCACTTGACGTCTCAACCGCCACAATCAGGACCGAACTTTCACAACTTGAAAAAGAAGGTTACTTGGTAAAACCTCACACATCAGCTGGAAGAATCCCAAGTGACAAAGGATACAGATACTTTGTTGACCATTTAACCAAGCCAGGAAGTTTAGGTCCAGCGCAAAAACAAGAAGTGAAGCACTTTTTTGCTTCAAGTCACGCCGCAATTGAAGCTTTGCTACAAAATACCTCTAAACTTCTTTCTAGAATGACCAACAACGTTGGGGTGGTTATCGGTTCACTTCCAGACACAACAATTATCAAAGCAGTTCAACTTTTATACTCTTCAGAGTTCTCGGCCACATTAATTTTTATACTTTCATCTGCTGATGTTGAGAAAATAGAGATAAATTTCTTAAATCATATTACAGAAAGTGACATTGAAAAGCTTTCAGCTCTTTTGTCATCAAAATCAATCAACATTCCACTAAAAAGTTTTCTTACCTCAATTCCGGTACAACCAGAAAACTTAGAATTTGAACCAATGTTAAGAGATATTGAAAATGCATTTAAGGCATACTACTCACCAAGTAACGAATTAAATGATATTAAGAGCTCTCATCTTTATGTAGATGGAACGTCCCACATTGCGGAATCATTCGAAGCAATCGAGACGGTTAAAAATATCCTTGAAATTCTTGAACAACAGTTTGTTATTGTGAGTTTGTTAAGGGATGTGCTTGATCGAGGTTTAAGCGTGTCCATAGGAAGTGAAAATGGGCTTGAATCTTTAGCTAACTGTTCTCTTGTAGTTACGCCTTATACTGTCGATGGAACTACAGTGGGGTCAATCGGCATACTGGGACCAACTAGAATGAAATACTCTGAAGCACTTGCAACAGTTGCAATTATTGGAAATGAGCTGAGTGAAAGATTGAGCAAAGAAGGACAGACGAACTAAATGCCAACAACAGAATCTACAGACTACTACGATATTCTCAAAGTTAGACGAGACGCTACTGACGATGAGATCAAAAAATCCTATCGTAAATTAGCTAGGGAACTCCATCCAGATGCTAACGGAGGCGACTCAAAAGCTGAAGCCGAATTCAAAAAAGTAACGGTTGCCTACGAGACGCTTCGAGACCCAGAAAAGAGGCGCCAGTACGACATGTTTGGTGCTAATGGTGGTCAGAATTTTTCAGGTGATCCATTTTCAGGAGGGTTTGGTGACATTTTTGATGCATTCTTGGGTGGCAATCCATTCGGAGGACGATCTTCTAGACGAAGAGGTGGACCACCTCCAGGTGAAGACATGGAAACTATCCTTGATCTCACATTTCCTGAAGCAGTTTTTGGTGCCTCTAAATCTTTCGTAAACAGAGCTCCAGAACCTTGCGATGCCTGCGAAGCCACAGGGGCAAAAAAGGGCACCTTCCCTGTTACTTGTACAGTCTGCAATGGAACTGGAACAGAGAGAAGAGTTAGACAAACTTTACTAGGGCAGATGGTATCAGAAACACAATGTAGTGCGTGCCGAGGTCTAGGTAAAATGATATCGGATCCTTGCCCAATTTGCCGCGGTGAAGGTCGCAAAAGTGGGAAGCAGGAATTAAAGGTTGAAATACCTGCTGGCGTTGACAACGGAGTTACACTTCGATTGACAGGCAAAGGAGCTGCTGGCCCTCGAGGAGGTCAACGGGGTGATCTTTACGTGCACTTAAGGGTTGCTCCTGACAAACGATTCTCCAGAGACGGTTACGACTTGATTCACGAGCTTCACATACCAGTAACCCAGGCAATTTTAGGCGCAAATATCGAGCTTGAGACGTTAGATGGCACTGAACATATTGCGATTCCTGCAGGGACTCAACCAAACACAACTATCCGAATTAAACAAAAAGGGGTACCTCAAGTACGTGGAGCAAGGCGAGGAGATTTGATCGTAAAGGTAATGGTAGACATCCCAACAAAACTTCCAAAAAACCAAGATGCTATGGTGCGTAAGTTAGCAGCTGAACGAGGTGAGGTTGTTGGTGACACAGATCAAGGGTTAATGTCAAAATTAAAATCTGCGCTAACGTAGATTTGTTTAATAGTTGGATCATCAAATCGCCTCTATTCATCTTGTTCCTAGCTCGAATACTGTCGAATAAACTTTTTAGGCTCAAAAACTTCTAAAGTTATAAGATGTTAAATGTTCCAAAGGCATTGGTTTTTTCTGACGATCTCGTTGGTCTAAATGTTCGCGACGAGGATTTGTTTCACCTAAAGAATGTTTTACGGTTAAATGACGGGGAGACCGTTACAGTATCAGATGGAATTAGCAGTTATGTTAAGTGCGAATGGTCAAATAATAGAGAAAACTACTTGATAAAGGTTTCTGAAATTGAAAACTTTTCTCCGCCGACTCCTCCTATAACTGTTGGGTTTTCATTGGTCAAAGGCGAAAGAAACGATTGGTGTATTCAAAAACTAACTGAGATTGGGGTAGATAGGATACTACCTTTTATCTCCAGTAGGACCATCTTAAAGTGGGATCAGATAAAAATGATTAAATCTCTTACGCGCTGGAAAACAATAGCTAGAGAAGCTTCTTCGCAGTCGAAAAGGCTCTCAATTCCAGAAATCATTGATGTGCAACAGTTTCAAGATGTTATCAAATTTGTTGGGGACATACAATATGTAGGGATATGTGACTCAAGCGGCACAAATCTTGACAATAAAATCACGACTTTGCTAGTGGGCCCAGAAGGTGGATTTGAACCAAATGAGCTATCCCAATTTCCATTAAAAATTAGGCTGGGTCCCAACGTACTTAGGACAGAAACTGCTGCTATCTCAGCTGCAGTGCTCTTAGTAAACGGAGGAAGGTAGCTGATGGACTTTTTATTTATAATCAACCTTATAATTGCACATTACATGCAATAACAGGGCCGATCTTTAATAATTTTTGGGTTTTTAAGCCAATTGGTTTGCAATGCCACGCAAAGTGAGCAAAACTATAGGTAATGAATAATTTATCTGTTTCTAAAAATGAAGATGATGAGGTAGACTCAAAAGCAGCTCACGCTTATGCAATTGCACTTGGAAATCGCTTGAGATCTGTCAGGAAACAAAAACACCTTTCTCTCCAAGCTGTCGAGGCTATTTCACATCAAGAGTTCAAGGCCTCCGTACTTGGAGCCTACGAACGAGGTGAAAGAGCCATATCAGTACCAAGGCTGCAGAGACTCGCAACAATTTACAGCGTTCCAGTTGACCAGCTACTTCCAAAAGACGAGCATGTCTCACCAATTGCAAGACATGGATCAATCACTCCGAGTGAGGGACAAGATAAAACTTCTGAGGCTTCAAAAGTGACGGTAGACCTCACTAAACTTGCTGCGGTAGCAGGTCCAGAACGTGACCTCCTTAGACACTTTTTAGGGATGATACAACTACAGCGTCAGGACTTTAATGGTCGAATGATTACTATTAGGGCTGACGATCTTAAAATCATTGCTTCACTCTTTGGAATGACATCTCAAGCTATGAGCAAAAGACTTGAAGAACTCGGTCTTAGAATACCGGCCTAGAGCCTTAAAAAAATGACTCAAATACAGTTAAATATGATAAAATTCACCTTATGACAAGTTCTATGGAATGGTTAAGCACAAAAGATGCTTCCGAATATATTGGAGTCACATTACGTACTCTCTACAAACTTATAGATGAAGGTTTAATACCAGCTTACAAAATAGGCCGAGTGATTAGAGTTAAAAAAGAAGATGTGGATTCTTACTTGCAATCTACAAAAATTAAACCAGGTGAACTTGACCACCTTTATCCAGACACAAAACGATCGACCGATCAGTTTTCATCGCGAGTATGACAACCGCTATCGAAGATTGCCTTTTTTGCAAAATTATAAATGGGTCGATTCCAAGTAATAAAGTTCTAGAATCTGAACTTTCTTATGCATTCCGAGACATAAATCCTGTTGCTCCAAGTCATGTCCTAGTTGTTCCAAAGAACCATATTACTGATGCTTCGGATTTAGATGGTTCCCATTCATCTGAATTTATTGACGGTATGCTTGCCGATTTATTTTTAGTAGCCAACAAGGTTGCAAAATTAGAAGAAATTGATGGCTCAGGGTACAGAATGGTTTTCAACGTTGGAAAAAATGCTGGCAACACTGTTCCACACCTTCATTTACACGTATTAGGTGGGCGTCTTTTAGGATGGCCTCCCGGTTGATGCAAACTAAGGAAACACAAACTTTTACTATTCCTTCAAACGAAATTATGGCCAGTATTCTCGGCCAACACGATGGGCTCCTAAAAATTGTTGAAGCGGAATTTAGCGGATCTGACATTTCCTTTAGAGGAAATGAACTCTCTGTCAGTGGGCCAGACAGTAATCGAGTTGTTGAACTTTTCAGTGAGCTAGTCTCTTTGGCTAAATCAGGACACAAAATCGATGCCGACAACATTAAGAGATCAATCGACATGGTAAGGGACAATATCAAGCCTTCGGCCGTACTGAACGAAGAGATTTCACGTAGCTACCGTGGAAGGCCAGTTAGACCTAAGACATCTGGACAAAAAAGGTACGCCCAAGCGATCGAAGCAAGTACCATAACCTTTGCAATTGGGCCCGCTGGAACTGGGAAGTCGTATTTAGCTGTTGCAATGGCGGTAAAAGCACTGAGGGATAGAAAAGTAAATAGAATCATTTTGACACGTCCTGCAGTCGAAGCAGGTGAGAGACTGGGATTTCTCCCTGGAGACATGATGGCAAAAGTAGACCCGTATCTTAGGCCACTTTACGATGCGCTTCATGATCTTTTGGAAGCTGAAGGATTACAGAAACTACTCGAGCGTGGGACTATAGAAGTTGCTCCTCTTGCTTTCATGAGAGGAAGGACCTTAAACGACAGCTTTGTCATATTAGATGAAGCCCAAAACACAACAAAAGAACAGATGAAAATGTTTCTAACTCGAGTTGGATTTGGATCAACTGTTGTTGTAACTGGAGATATCACTCAAGTTGACATTCCAGGTGGAAGAAGTAGCAGTGGTCTTGTTGATTTGGAAAAAATACTTGTAGATATTGATGGGATTTCTTTTGTTTTTCTTGATAAACGTGACGTAGTACGCCATAGAATTGTCGCAGCAATAGTCGACGCTTACGAGAAACACTCAAATTCGGTTTCACATATTCTAGATTCCAAGAGAGATTCTTTCTCCAAAATAAACGGCAGTAACCTTTAAGTTAAATTGAAGCTATTAATATCATTTGACAACCGACAAAGCTTAATAATTCCAAATATTAACCGGTTGGAATCTTTGGTTGACTTTGCAGTAAATTACTATCTCAATCTATCTTCTCTCGAGTTCGATGCAAACTTGCTTCTAGACATACATTTTGTCGATACTGAAGAGATTAAATCACTTAATGAAAGATTTATGGGTAAAAGTAAACCAACTGACGTTCTTTCATTTCCTGTCGATGATTTGAGTGAAATCTCAACTTTGCCAGCTCTTTTGGGTGACATATTTATCTGTCCCGAAATAGCTTCTGCCAATCCCGCTCACAACGATTTAGAAAATGAACTCAAGCTACTTCTGGTGCATGGGATACTTCATATTTTTGGAATGGATCATGAAATTGATTTAGAAGCCGAAGAAATGGAATCTCTCGAATCTGAAATACTTAGTTTTTTCGATGCCCAAATAAAGAATAGATAAGCAAATAAGTTTCCACCTAGCCGACAGGCACTTAATAAAATACAATAAAATTGCTAAATAGTTTAAAATAGTGAAATATAATGCACATTTCCGGTAATTAATTAAGTGTGAACGGTAATCGAGGCCCTGAACTGGTGAATGCAGATAGCAACAACGCCCAAAGCTCTGAGGATCGCTTCAGGTTACTTTATGAAACAACTTTTAACTCAGTTTCAAACTATATTTCACGACGAGTTTTCGATGATACTTTAAGGTCAGAGATTATTTCAGAAGTTTATGTCACTGCTTGGAAAAATATTGACAAAATCCCTTTAAGCCCAGAAGACAAATTATGGCTATTTGGCGTTGCACGGAACACGGTATTGGTAAAGTTTCGTTCAGAGTCTAGAAAAGTCCGACTGTTAGACAAACTGCGTTCTAACACACCTTATGACACATTTCAAGATAATTCAAGTTACAACGGTAAAGCTACTCAAATGGATCCTGAAGTCAAGATTGTTAGAACTTTTTTAGACAGTCTCAAGGAAAAAGATCGTGAATTAGTCCGACTTATTATGTGGGACGATCTCAATTATAGTGAAGCTTCCCAACTCTTGGGTTGCACTTTAAATGCTGCAAGAATCCGAATGCACAGAATCAAAAGACGACTGGCAAAACAATTAACTGCCTTTGATGAACTAAATAAAGACAATCAACACTTAAAGGAGAAATAACGTGGACAGAGTCGATAAGAAGATTAAAATGAGTGATCCTCTAATAAATGTAGCTGGAGAAAGCAACTACTCATCAGTTGGATTTCAACTCTCCTATGAAGAGTTCCTCTCAAAAATAGAAAGCGAGAACGCAGCTGTAATGGATAAAAACCTTAACATTTACACAAGCAAAAATAGCAACTATTTAAAGAAAAGAACAAAGATCGTTGCCTTGCTAGCAAGTTCACTGGTAGTTATCGCTGTCGCAATTTTAACAATTACATCTACATATTTAAACATTACAAATCCTTCGGCATCTGTGACTAGTTCCACTTTAACGCCGCGTTTAATTAATCAAGCATCTTCACCTTTTACTTCTATCTCTTCAATTTCAGGAGTTACCTTGGGTGCAGCACCTATTTGCCCAGAACCTAGTACCTGTTATCTTCTTGTTTATTCCGTTGGTCCGACGGAAAAGACTTTGGGGAATTGGACAAGACACTATGAGCTCTTAGTATCTCATGATCAAATGAAGACATGGCAGAACATACCTTTGCCATCTCAATATAGCCTTCAAAATAATTTATCTTGTCAAAGTAGTCTAGATTGCGAAGACCTAGCAAGTGATTCTTCATCAACAGGAATTACAGGAACAGGTCCAGATCCTTACAACCTTATTTCAACACAAAATGGGTGGAAAAGCTGGACCGTAACTCCTATAAATATGTATAAAGGCATTCTGGGGGGAGGGTATCTAATAGTTGATCAATTTACGTGTTCATCAATTTCAACCTGCTACGGCACAGGAGGAATAGGCCCTAGTGAGTCACCATCATGGACAATTTTATATTTTGATACACATAACAGCGGAAAAACTTGGGATGCTATCAGCTTTTCAAATATTGCTGCTAGCCACTTAAATTCAACTTCATGGGTTTCCAATCCTGAGTCAAACTGCCTAAGTGAGACAACATGCCTTTTTACCTCTATGGACCAGGTTGGATCCAGCTATAAGAGTACCGTTTTCCCAATTACATTTAACAGCACTAACAATACTTGGGAAGTTGGCAAAAGTATCACTCTATGGTCTAACGTCTTAGCAAATTTTGGTTATGGAACATGTGCAAACAATAATTACTGTACGTATATATTTAATCCAGATCTCAGAGCATCACAGTCAGACCTATCAACTTCTTCACACGCTCTTCTTGCATACTCGACTAATAATGGTGGACTTAGTTGGAAATTACAGTTTCTAAACGGCATAAGCAACATGGATGTTGTCTCAGTAGCTTGTGTTAGCTCTCAACTTTGTTGGATAGCTGGATCAACTCATTATTCACCAAAAGTTCCAAGCAAGCCACTCATCTACTTAACCTACGACGGAGGCCTTACTTGGCACAATGTTCCGACAGACAAAACTAACGGATCAGTAGTTTCACTAACTTGTTCAATTAGCGCTTACTGTTTCGGAGCGGTGGTAACTGGTTCAAACACGGCTTTAGCAGGCGACATTAACATAATCGCCAACAAAGGCAACTGAACCCTTTTAGCGACCTAGCACCAATTTTTCACCAAAGTATGTTTAGAGTTGCCTCTTATTGATTTGTATAATTACAGATTACTTAAACTCTAGACAAACACTACTTGAGACCATTACTGTCTTGCAGACTAATTAAAACATTTTCAATAATTAACATTTTTAATAAACTTAGATTTCCTAGAGCCAGAACTGCAGCCACACTTGCTAATTTCTGGATGAAACTTAGGCTAGAAACAGGAAAACTTACCTGATACTCCGTTTAAGCACGCACGCAACATTAACTTTAGCTAAAATTGGAACTGTTAATGCTAAATGATGCCGATACGTTTAAATCTTATTTACTCAATATATCGCTAAAAAGGAGATTGTATTAAACGAAACCTAGCCGTTGCCCATTTTGGAATTGGCGATACAATAGTGCTGGCTACAATAATTGTCTTGTTTATTTTAACCGGACTTCTTGCTTTGGCAGAGACCTCTTTAGTTAGAACTTCTAAACCCAAGGCACTAGCACTGAACGAATCAAAGAGAAGAGGTTCAAAAGCACTTTTGCGCCTTGTCGAAAAACCATCAGCATTTCTGCATCCCATACTTCTAAGCGTTTTTCTTTGTCAGACAGTTGCCGCAACATTATTTGGTATATTTTTGAGCCATTTTTTCGGTGGATTTATGATATTTGTCTTTACCACTGTTGAAGTTTTAGTAGTTTTCGTTGCTGCTGAAGCAATTCCAAAGAATTGGGCGGTCCACAATCCTGTGCGGGCAGCGCTTTTAACAGCTCCGTTCGTAGAAGTTATCGTAAAATTCCCTCCTCTCGAATGGCTTGCTGAATCACTGACTTTCCTATCGGATCGCATCATACCAAGAAAAAACGAAAGAGACTCTGGGATAGTTGAACAAGAGCTTTTAGCTATGGCTGATGTTGCAGCTGAAGAAGAGGCGATTGAAACTTCGGAAAGAGAGCTAATACATTCAATAATAGAGTTCGGCGACACAGTAGTTAGAGAAGTAATGATGCCAAGGCCAGAGATGATTGCTGTTGATGGACGAGAAGAGGTGTCTAAAGCACTTGATGTTGCAATGAGCGCTGGGTACAGTAGAATTCCTATATATAGGGGGACCTTAGATGACATAGAGGGAATTGTGGTTGCAAAAGACTTAGTCGCATTAGAGAGAGAGGGGAAAGGCGACCAAAACGTATCTCAATTCTTAAGAGAAGCACACTTTGTTCCTGAAACCAAAAAAGTTGCAAACTTACTTAAGGAAATGCAAAAAGACTCATTTCATCTAGCTATCGTAGTTGATGAGTACGGAGGAACTGCAGGAGTCGTTACTCTAGAAGATCTAATTGAAGAACTAGTCGGTGAAATCGTAGATGAGTACGATAAAGAAGAGCCAACTGTCACCGATCTTGGAAATGGAACACTTCAAGTGAATGCACGCATGACCGTTGATGAAGCTATCGAAGTACTCCATTTAGAGATACCAGTTGGAGATTTTGACACTCTTGGTGGATTCGTTCTTAATGAGATGGGGCACGTTCCAAAAAAAGGAGAGTCTATTAAAGTTGGGCAGTTTAAAATTACGGCCGACTCTTTTTCTGGCAGACGAATTGCTACACTCTTGATTGAACCAGTAAGCAAAGCTTAGACACAAGTGAAGTCTGGATTTGTACTTATAATTGGAAGAACAGGGGTTGGTAAATCAAGCCTTGTAAATGCAATTGTCGGTGATAAGGTGTCCATCACAGCTAGTAGCACAAACACTACTCGCTCAACAATTCGAGGTATCCTAACCAGAGAGGATTTACAGATAGTTTTTATAGACACACCTGGAGTTCATAAACCGAAAAGCGAACTCGGCAAAAAGTTAAATGAAAATGCTGAGGCTGCATTAAATGATAGTCCAGATGTAGTACTTCTCGTAGTCGATGGTTACAAAGGAATAGGCACGGGAGATATAAGAATTGCAAAGTCAATTAAAGGAAAATGTATCGTTGCACTAAATAAAATTGACAAAGTGAAAAAACCGGCAATACTCACTCAAATCACTAAGGCATCAGAGGAATTAAATCTCGGAACTGAAACTGCTTTCATACCTGTTTCAGCTCGAAGTGGGGAAAACCTTGAGACTCTTGTTACTCAACTTTCTAAGCACCTTGAAGATGGGCCAATGTGGTATCCCGTGGAGGCAAAGTCAGATGTTGAAGAAGAGTTCCAAATTGCAGAACTCGTAAGAGAAGCATTACTTGTTTTCTTGAAAGATGAACTTCCGCATTCTTTAGCCTGTGTTATCAAAGACTTCACACCTCCACATATAAAATGCGATATTTTAGTAGAGAGGAGCAGTCAAAAACCGATTATTCTAGGTAAAGGCGGATCCAATATAGAAAGAGTTAGAAAAACAGTTGAATCTTCTCTTCCAGAGGGCTACTTTTTGCATCTAATGGTGAAAGTCGATAAAAATTGGCAGCAAAAAGCGGAAAGATTCGGCTATTTAACTCAGTAAAAACATTACCTAGACACAGAACTTAAATTAGGAATAATGAACGACCGAGACAAGATTAAAAAGCTAGAACCTGTTAAAAGGCCAGCTCAGCATTCACAAAGACAGTCCTATAGACGGAAAAAAGGCTCAAACAGACTGCGGCTGGTAGTCACTTTGGTAGCTCTCGTATTGATTGCCGCAGGCACCTCAATATATTTTTTTTCCAAGTCTTCACCATCAGCTACAAATCCTGCTAAAACAACAACCACTAAAGCTTCGGTCGTCACAACTGAGCCTCAGCCAGTTTGGCGAGTGTCGTGGACAACTCCAATGGCATGGGGACATGGAACTGCAGCAAATTCAACTATTAGAGATCTCGCAACCGTTGAAGCTGCTGGAACGTCAATTAAGATTAGAATTTCAAACGAATTTGGGACTGGCCCGCTTGATATCGGAGCAGCAACTGTAGGAATTGAGTCCATTGGCCCAGCCATATCACCTGGAACACTTCAAAATCTGACCTTTTCCGGAAGTGCAGCAGTATCCATTCCAATAGCTCAATCAATTGTCTCAGATCCTGTCCAACTCTCTACAACTACCGGTGAAACTATTGCAATTAGTTTATACGTAGCAAATGTAGATCTGATGACTGTCCATTACTGCTGCAGTGGTCACACGCTTGCTTACTACACAAGAAACAACATAGGTAATACGGTAAATGACCTGACAGGGTCCACTTTTAATGGCGGGGCGACTAACTACGGTATTTTAGTTGATGCAATTGATTCACTTGAAACCACAGGGAGAGGATCAATAGTAGTCCTAGGAGATTCGATCTCTGACGGTTATCATTCAGCACTGAGATGGCCAGATGTTCTTCAAGCAAGAATTAACGCTTTACCTGATCAAGACCACAGAGCAGTCGTTGACGAATCAATTACAGCAAACACGCTAACTACTTTTACTCCTAACTTTTCTAAAGGTGGCGGAGGTCCTCCGGGCCTAACCAGACTGGATGATGACGTTCTCTCGCTTCCAGGGGTTTCTTATCTGATAGTTTTCCTTGGGACTAACGATATTTTTTTTGGCGCTCCTCCTTCACTAATCGAGTCGGGTTATCAACAAGTTGTCTCTCAGGCACATCAGCAAGGAATAAAAGTGATCGGTGCAACACTTCTGCCGCGCCTTGGTAGCGATTATCTTCTTAACGGCACTTACTACAGATTGTGGGACAGTGCGCATGAAAGTGAACTTGAACAACTCAATCAGTGGATTTTGACGTCACGGAGTTTCGACGCAGTGCTTAATTTTAATATCGTCGTAGCAAACATTTATAACGGCGCCTGTCAACCTGATGCAATGTATCCACAATATGACTCAACCGACCACTTACATCCAAATGCAAGCGGACAAGTCGCCCTCGGGAACTCAATTGATACACAAATCTTTGATATTCAGCCAGCACCTCTTGCGTCACCACTGATATCCGTAACGAGAACTCCCGGATGTCAGGGTGAACCAGGATTGCTTCCAGCGTCTACTACCACTCAACCGGCGCCTGTTACGACTGCCGCTGCTCCAGTTATCCCTACGACCAACGTTCCACCAATCGAAAAATGAAAACTACGAAGCCGACTTTGCTAGAGAATACTCCATCTTCAAATAAGTCTCATTTGATGAAGAAGTCTTCCCTCCTACTTCCTTAAATCCCAGTTTAGTGTAGAGAATTCTTGCGCTTGATTCTGGTGGAGTCACAAGGGTAAGAGTGTCAATATTTTCTCGCTCACATCTGTCTATCATCTTCTTAACTAACTGTGTCCCAATTCCTTTTGCTTGCGACTCACTATCTACAAATACATGGGTTAACTCTCCCACCCGTTCGATCTTTTCGTTCTCAATTGGGTAGTTTTCGTGTCTCCTCAGACGACCATATAATAACTTGGCCACTCCTCTTGTATATCTAACGAGACGTGTTCTAACTAGTTCTTTCCTGAAATCAGACTTCTTGATACAACTTACAACCAGTCCAACTATCAGATTCAAACCTGAAGTTTTAACCATTGATTTGTAATGAGAGCCAGGGTCTGTAGTACCCAATAAAACCCCAACCAACTTGCCCTCGTTAAACGCACCAACAGCTACTCCAAAGTCAGATTTTATCCATGCATTGTAGTATCGAGACATAAACTCTATTCCTGCTCTTGAAATAAACTCCTCCCCAAGAACCGCTACGTGGAGTTTTGAAGCTACAATTACGTCTTTAGGGATCAAATCTCGGATATCAACTTCGCTCATCCTACAGCTCCGTCTCCTGGCGCTCCGGGGCAAGTCCCATTCAAATTAGAAACAGTAGGAGTCGAGACCATTGAAGCAGCAGAATCCTGGCTCGCTACTTGCATCATGACAGTTACTGCATTGCTATTGTGCTTTAACACACTGTCGAGAAACAACGTTGACACATTTGAGACAATAGGAAGCGGTCCTGGGGGGAGATAAGGCGGCTGATGACCTTGACCATATAATTCCAATAGAAATTTAGGTCCAGGATCTTCATTATAAATTTGCTGACTGCACTCTGGAGGATTTATTGTATCAGCAGTACCTTGGACCAGAAGCATCGGAACACTTTCACTCCCTGCGAAATAGCTTCCTCCAAAACTCGACAACTCCGCCCCCGATAGAATTACTGCAGCTTTTATGGTATTTATTTTACAACATGATCCAACTGAACTTACTAGCGACACGTCGCCACCATCAGAGTGACCTATAAGGCCAATTTCATTAGTGTTGATCAACCCAAAAAGCGGGCTGTCACTAGTAGTGTTTAAAACTACCACGGCTGAAATTACTGCGCTTAAATCCGAAGGGTGATTTACTATGTCACTCTCATTAACGGAGCCTTGTGTTGGATCGGTATATGGATAAGTTGGTATTGCCACAACAAATCCGGCGGAAGACCACTGTTTCTCAAGCGTCGAATAATTAGATGCAGAGATATCGAATCCTTGAGAAAAAACTATCAGTGGAAAACTTGATCTAGATGTGGTTGATGGATAATAAATTTCCGTTGGAATTAAAAAATTACTGGTTCCTACTGTATTTTTAACCACATCGCTTGTCAATAATACGCTATATTTACCTATTCCACCGTTTGCAGGAACACTCGGTGACGTTACCTGAGTTGTCGAAACTGAGCTAGAAGTTGTGGGTATTGTTGTGGGACCTGTTTGCACCGAATTACTGTTAAAAACACTTTTAACGCCAAAAAAGGCTAGAGATACGACAGCAGCTAGAATTAAAACAACAATAACGCGTCTGAATAAATAAGTGCCTCTTGAAACATGCTTCTTGTGCTGTCTACTTGACATACTTCCACGATAGCTAATTTTCTAAATTGGTAATGCCTAAATTGCATCACAATTCGTAATTTAGAAAGATTCAAGTGTCTACTTAATTTTCCCACCTTAATTCCAAGATCAAATTTGCCATCTCATTTCATACTTTTCGCCTATACTGTCAACCAGTGGAAGATACAAATAACACTCAAAAAGTAACAACACATGTAGCCTTTGAACACCAACGCAGAGTTTGGAACAAAAGAGTCAGTTCTTGGGAACATCATGGGGTACATGGTCTCGAAAAAGTTATTGCATCGGTACTGGAACAAGTAAAAATGGAGGTAGATGGAACAAATCCTACCAACTGTAAGGTACTGGACATTGGTTGCGGAACTGGAACTTTAGCGATACCTTTAGCAAAACTTGGTTTTGACGTTTTAGCGGTTGATGTAAGTCCGCTCATGATTAAGAGGTTAAATGAGATATCAGAAAAAGAAAACATCTCATCCATCAAAGCCATTACATCTCCTGCTGAAGAGTTAGAAATTGCACCAGGTTCTCTTGATTTTATTGTGTCAAATTATGCTCTTCATCACTTAAGAGATCCCGACAAAGAAAAAATAGTCTTTAAAATGGCGGATTGGGTAAAACCTAACGGCAACGTAATAATTGGAGACATGATGCTTGGACGAGGTACGACGTCACGAGACCGCGAAATAATAACTTCAAAGGCCTTGGTCATGCTCAAGAAGGGACCAAAAGGCTGGTGGAGAATTTTAAAAAATCTAGGTAGGTACCTGTTTCGTCTACACGAAAGACCTATTTCAATTGAAGCCTGGAAAAAACTGTTCATAAAGGCTGGATTTCAAGATATTCAAACATTTCAAGTAGTTTCAGAAGCAGCTATTGTAAAAGCTAGCAAGCAACCTGAAAACAACAATTTTGACCCCTCTAAGTAGTTTTTCTATCACATTTTTTGCACGGACTCAAAAATCGCGGTATTTTTAGAGTATTCCTATATTTCATAAATCACGCCAAGAAGAGATAGATCCGGACGCGGTAGACAGAGCGACCGAGTTAGCAGTTGCCGTCTTAAATGACCTATATCACGCTTCTAAAGAACTTGCATCAAGCACGTCACCTAAGGAATCAATTTTAGCGGCTATGGATGCGCGTGAAGAGTCTCGAGCTGCAGCACTAAAGAAGGCTGGAGAAATCGTCAGAAGTGCAACGAACAATATCGTACTAGCAAGGGCTCAAGAACTTGCTGCAACTTTTTCAAGCAAGGAATCTGAAGGCAGCGAGACCGCGCTCCTAATGCTCTTAACAGGAAGGTTAGCCGCTCAAGCAGCAATTGAGATACTTACACAGTCAGTCGTTGGAGTCGCAATTAGAGGCAGTGACGAGTGGAAAGCACTAAAAAATGCTGGAATCATAAAAGAGCGTCAAAATGAAATTAAACAAAAACTAATTGACGAATTTCAAGACAAGAAGCGACGCAAAATCGAAGATGAGGAGCGCAAGAAAGCGGATGAAGACGCTAAAAGGTGGGAGGAATGGGATGCATTAAGCGAAGCTGAGCGCGCGGCCAGGACCTTTGAATTCGCTTCGAGTTGGAAAAATCCAGTTCAGCCAGAGCCTACTGAATCAAAAGTCTCTGAAGAAGAAAAAATAAAACAAAAACAAAAAGAGGAAGAAGAAAAAAAAGAGGAAGAAGAGTTTCTGAAAAATGCCGAGGTAACCACAAAAAATAAAATACATGATGAATTCGTCGCGGAAAAACTTCAAGACTCTTTTAAATTTGTCGAAGGAACTTACAAAACTTGGCTTGAAGAAAGTAATAATGGTCAAATGGTCAGCAATGAAATAGCTAACCTTTCCGTTAAAGTAATTGGGAACTACTCTATGGATGGAAATACACCTTCCGCCTTAAATGTGCTCCATGGCGAAGTAATTGGAAGATACTCACAGACTTCAGTTGAAGAAGTTGCTTCTTGGGTAAGATCTCTGTCAGATGTTTAAATTGAGACTAAAATCTTAGGTACATCACTTCACAAGTAACGTTCACCGCAAATTTAAACAATTCTGCTTGATCGGATTAGTCAGCTAATTTAGAATACAGCTTAAGTAAAGGTCATATAGTATCTACTTGGAGGCTAATTTATGAGCGAGCGAGTAACGGTTCCGACAATCAAATCGGTAAAAGTGAAAAACGGATCTAAACCTATCGTTATGATTACCGCATATGACTTCCCAACCGCACAAATTGCAGATAAAGCTGGAGTTGATATTATCCTCGTAGGTGATTCTTTGGCTAACGTTGTCTTAGGTTATGATGATACCTTGAAAGTCAAAACAAGTGAGATCGCCTACCACGTCAAAGCAGTTAAAAATGCTAAACCACAGTGTCTTCTCGTTGCCGATATGCCGTGGTTAAGTTATCACCTTGGTCCTAACAAAAGCGTTAAAAATGCCTCAAAGCTAATTAGAGCAGGAGCCTCTGCGGTCAAGCTGGAAGGCGGTGAAGAACGGACGGATGCAATTGCCTCAATCTTGGGCGCCGAAATTCCAGTAATGGGTCACCTTGGCTTGACGCCTCAGAGTGTGAATGCTTTTGGGGGGTTTAAAGTTCAAGGAAAGAGCAGTCAACAGAGAGAAAAGATTTTAAGAGATGCTCATCACCTAAGTGACCTTGGCTGCTTTTCAATTGTCCTAGAGGGAATTCCCGCGGATCTTGCGCAAACTATAACAGATGAGATCCCTATCCCTACTATTGGAATTGGAGCTGGAAAACACTGCGACGGTCAGGTCTTGGTTTTTCATGATGTTACAGGGTTCAAATTCTCAAACTCTGCAAAGTTTGTCAAAACTTTTAGTGACCTTTCAGGAGTCGCTCTAGAGGCGGTTGAGCAGTATAAAAAAGAAGTTGTCGACGGCACTTTCCCATCGGAGTCGAACTCTTATCACTAACTTTTCGGCTTCAAGTAAACAATTTAGTTTTTATTTTGACAAAAGTGCTCTGTTTGAAATAAATTTCATTACTAAAGAAATTTAATTTTTACACTAACCAGCAAATTATCAGTCGGAGGAATAATGCCAAAAGAACTTTCATCAGACCTAGTCGGTCTGTCATTTCAGCCTATAACCACGTCCTGGAAGAGTAAGGATGCCATCCTCTACGCTCTGGGTGTTGGTGCCACGCTTGAAAATGAAATTGACTT
>JAJYFT010000094.1 GCA_021790815.1 Actinomycetes bacterium | reverse complement strand
AGAGTTATTATAAAACTATCATCAACTGGTGGTATTACAATTTATAACTACAATGGATCAACAGACATTGCGATAGACATAAACGGTTGGTTCTCCGACGGAACTACTAATCCATCTGGTGGAACTTTATATAATCCAATTGCACCGATTAGAATCTGCGATACTCGCATGTGGACTACAGGTCCTCTTCCCAATCAATGCGACAACTACGGCAGCAGAACTTTACACTCTGGCGAAACACTAGCTATTCAAGTTGCTGGTGAACATTCGTTACCATTAAATATAACTGCAATAGCCGCAAATACTTCAGTGACTGACACAGATGCAGATGGAGGTTACTTAACAACTTATTCGAGTGGAACATTACCTATAGTTTCTGATCTTAACTGGCAATCAAACGACACAGTTACTAATTTCAACATCGAACGACTAACCCAGGGATCTTATTATGCTTACAACTACATAGGATCGGCAGCGGTAATAGTAGATGTTTTCGGATTTTATACCCAAACAGGCAATAACTCTCTTCCAATGATCACCAATACTTTGCCAACATCTGGAAGCACAAAAGGTGGAAACAAGGTTGATATTTACGGTACTGGATTTACAAATGCAAGCAGTGTTACCTTTGGATCCATTCCGGCAACCAGTTTTGTAGTTGACTCAGATTCAGAAATCAGTGCTGTAGACCCTGCTGAAAATGCAGGTCAAATTTACATAACTGTTTCAACATCAACTACTTCATCTCTATCTGTCAATGCCACATTCACTTACAAAACGCCTTGGCAGATATCACAATCGTATTTTAAATTAGATTTTAACTCTATAGCATGCCCATCAACTACTGAATGTTTTATTGCAGGAGGTTATTATTCACATCCACCATCTAACATACTAAGCACGACCAACTCAGGTGCAACTTGGACAGAAGATACTTTGCCATTTGGAACTAGTAGCATAAGGAATATAACTTGCATTTCAATAAATGAATGTTTTGCAATCGTGACAACTATGTGGAGTGGTTTTTCGATCATAGCATTGAAGAATTCAGGTGCAACTTGGACACAATCGACGGTCCCAAGTAATTTGTTTGAAATAGCTGATATTACGTGTCCCTCAGCCGCTATATGTTTCGCTTTAGGTCAAACAAATTCAGCCGGTCTCGGAACCATTTTAGAAACTACTGATTCTGGATCAAATTGGACAGAGACAACAGTTCCTAGTGGAATTAATATTATAAATGGCTTAACATGTCCTTCTACTACCGAATGTTTTATTTGGGGTAACAGTTCAGTCAATGGGTTTCCGGACTTATTCTCCACCACAAATTCAGGCACAACTTGGATTAATCAATCAGTTTCAGCAATAACCTACGCAATGATTGGCGTTACTTGTCCATCAATTACCGTGTGTTTTGTATATGGGAGTGATGTGATATACAGCACTACAAACGCAGGAACGAAGTGGGTTATAAGTACTATTCCCAATGGAGTATCTAACATTGAAGACATAACGTGCCCGTCGACAACCGAATGCTTTGCTGTTGGCCTTTCTTCATATGGTTTTGCAACCATCCTAAATACGACAAATTACGGAGCTTCTTGGACTATTCAGTCTCTCTCGACTAGCAGCGTAATAAACGGGATAGCGTGTTCATCGATTACCGTGTGTTTTGCATACGGGAATGGTGTAATATACAGCACTACAAACTCAGGATCGACGTGGGTTAAAGATGCTATTTCGGGACCAATTAGTACTGTTGACTTATTTGAAAATATTATTTGTCCTTCGGCTAGTGAATGTTTTGCCTCGGCACGAGGCAATATTTTTTGGACAACAGATTATGGAATTAGTTGGACTCCATCCTTTGTTGCCAACGAAGTCGACAGCATCAATAATATTACCTGTCCATCATCAACGGTCTGCTACGCCACCATAGGCTCCTATAGCTATCCACAATTTATACTCTACACAACAGATGAAGGCTCGACCTGGACAGAAGAAAACATCCCAAGTATAAACGCGCTTATTTCAAATATTTCCTGTCCATCTACTACTGAATGCTTTGCCTGGGGTGAGACAGTAAGCAACGGCGTCACAAATGCCATTATCTTAACCACAACAGATTCAGGTAACACGTGGACTCTTGACACTACTCCTGCTACAATAAACTCTATTAATGGTCTTACCTGTCCATCTACTACTGAATGCTTTGCAGATGGTTCAACTGCCACTAACTATACATTTATTTTGAGAACCACTGACTCAGGAGTTGCGTGGAACATTAATAGCGCTCCCAGCAACATAATACCGGTTCTCTTTCAAGATTATGCGCTTTTGCCCAACATTACATGCGCTTCAACAGCAGTCTGTTTTATTTGGGGTTACAACGATACAAGCACCTCTCAATATGGCGTACTTTTAAGCACAACCAATTCTGGCAATAACTGGACTTTTGATACCATTCCTGACGATGTATCTTGGGTCAATGATATTACATGTCCATCTCCAATCGAATGTTTTGCGGCAGTTTCTAGCGGGTACATTCTCAGAACTATTAATGCCGGCAACACTTGGACACCAGGCATAGTACCTGTAAATACAACAGATACGAGCATTACATGTGTTTCAACTTCAAAGTGTTTTGCAATAGGTGAAATAACTACAGGCAACTTTAATAACCCTACTTATTCCAGCGTCATTTTAAGCACAACAGACTCAGGAACATCATGGTCCCAGGAATTGATTCCTAGCAATACTAACATTGCTTACCCAATTGTTTGTCCCTCCTCTACCAAATGCTTTGCATACGGCTCTTTAAATGATTTGCTTTTAGGAGGAGTAATACTTTCATCTTAATTGACCTAATATCTAAATAACTTTTTATATCTACATTTTTCGATCAAAAGAAATGGAAGGTCTACATTTAGTTGAGCTAAACATTAGTCTTTTGGTACACAACAAAGCACATTCTATTGGCACAAGTCATCCTATTTTTAAGCAAGAAAGCACGTTTAGAGTTTCATATACTTAACCTTATTTTTCAAATTGCAAAATTCCACTTAAGATATTTCGCCGTAATTACTTTTAAGGACTCTAAAGATTACGACAAGCAGTTCATTATCAAAGATAACCTAATTGGTTAAATTATATTTAATATTTGTTCCTCGTGTGAGCAAAATAAAGCTCTATCAACAGAGCGTTTAGTTAATTTGAATAATCGGCATTTACATTAGTATTTAACACGATTGATACATGCATAGCCATGCATCTGACTTTATCAATGCGAGTATTAAATTGGCAGGAAAGTTAACCACCCTTTCATCTATTTAGCTGGCCCATATAATACAAAACAATATTTTCTTGATCGATCCTGCCAACTTTTAGAGTGCTTACCATTGCCGGAGTAGTTATACTCCCGCCCAGCGCCCTCGATGTTTCACTAGTGTTAGCAAATTCGGCTAACATTGCATTTTATTGGCTGGGATCCACTACGGTGTGAATAGTCGCACATATTACGTTATATTGAATTTTCCCGTAATCCTTAATCCTTTAAAGTCAATTAAGAAATATACTACTTCTTTTAATTTATTTTAAGGATCAAGCCTTCATATTGGTTAAGCTCACCAGAAAACATGAGCGACGTGTCACGAGATGGATCTGATGAAAATAAAACCTTGGAGTTCAGATAGTTTTCTACTGACACTGGGTTTCGTTCAAAGTTGCCCAGAACACAAAATGAACTGTTCTCGTTCGAAAGCGTAAACTGCAAAACATCATTGTCTAATGGTGAAAATATTTCAAATTCAAAATCATTATTTAGCATTGTCTGCTTAAATGATATTAAATTTTGGTATAAATGTAAAATGCTGTTAGTGTCATTTAACTCAGTTGAAACGTTATTCATTTGCGGATTAGGAGGAAATGGCAGCCAGGGATCTTTGTCAATGTTCCACCCATGTGGGAACTCCGGTTCCCAAGGAATTGGCGCACGTTCTCCATCTCTGTTTCCGGGATCAACTTTATGATCTTTATCTACGACTGCATCAGTTAGCCCTAGTTCTTCTCCCTGATATAGAAAAACAGTGCCTGGCAAAGTTAAAATTAGAATTGCCGCTAATCGCATTCTTTCAATTGACATTCCGTATCGAGAGCCGTGTCTAGATACATCGTGATTTGACAGTACCCAGGAAGGATAATTGCCTTTACTCAAAATCTCAGTCTCGATCTCTTTTATCACATTAAACCAAGCTTGTGCGGAAAGTCCACTGTGCATTAAAGGAAACATAAATGCTAAAGACAGTTCATCTTTTTCTCCATAGTACTTAGCAATCTGGTTAACTAATGGTAGAGCCACCTCACCTACGATCATAGGTGAGTGGTCATATGAGCTTATTAACTGTCTCCAGTGGTTTATTAGTTCATGTGATTTCTTAGATTCATGCACAACTACTCTTGGTGCCCAGGACCACATCTCTTTAGTGTCGTCTAAATCGTCCTTACCAACGCAATGAACTACATCAATACGAAATCCGTCCACACCTCTGTCTAGATAGAAACGTAAAACCTTATCCATTTCCTCTACAACTTCTGGATTATTCCAATTTAGGTCAGGTTGTTCTTTTAAAAATAGATGGAGATAACATTGTTCTGTATTCTCGTCAAACGTCCAAGCAGGTGCGTTTAAAAATGCTGAAAGCCAATTATTTGGCAGTGATCCATCAGGTTTTTTATCTTTCCATATATAAAAGTCTCTATATCTCGATGTTTTACTTGTTTTTGCATCAAGAAACCATGGATGCATTGAACTCGTATGATTTGGAACCCAGTCTAAAACTACTCTTATGCCTTCCTTGTGTGCAGAATCAACTAAGAGATCTAAGTCGGCCAAAGTTCCAAATAATGGGTCAATGTCTACGTAGTTTGACACATCATATCCAAAGTCAGCCATTGGGGAAGGATAGATAGGAGATATCCAAATCGCATTAACCCCTAACCATTTCAAATACTCTAATTTTGCGGTAATTCCTGCTAAATCACCTGAGACATCATCATTTGGGTGTATGATACTTCGATAAGGGTTTGATTTTGAGAGCCTTTGGTTTCTTTTTTCTGGTTCTGCCAGAAAGAATGAACGAGGATAGATTTGGTAAATAACTGCGTTTTGCCACCAATTTTTATTTTGTAGTGCAAAATTACTGTTGTCCGAATTAAATAGTTCCACAGACGATACGTTATACGATACAGATTAGTGGGAGAAGACAGGAATGAAAAAAGGTCGTCACCGACGGTTTGAAGAAGCTAGAAGTTTAAAAAGGTCCTTAGAGGGACCCAAATACTTGACGGGCGAAGAGAGGCCGAAAGAGGCTTGTGCTGAGTGTGGTGCAAAGCCTACAGAAGAGCATGCTTCGTGGTGCCTTGCAGAATCTGAAGACATTTTGGATGAAGAAGATTCTGTTAATTAAGATATCTAAGTGATTTCTGGTGTATATTGATGTATTTTATTGTACCGTAGTATTCTCTAGAACAATCATGATTTGTACAGTAGATTGAGTCTTTCTTCCAATACACGCTTGGCGATTTTAGAAAACTGAACTAACAGAAACGCCTAATAAATAAGACAAAAATACTAACAATTTAGCTAGACCTTGAGACATTTCACGTTAGATGATTCGAGAGGATTTGTACATTAGCGTTATTCAGTACCTTAAAGAATACCTGTAATCTTTTCAACTAGCTAACATCAACTAACAGTACAGAATTCAGCCTCTCATATTTATAATGATTACCATGGCAAAGTCTCGCAAATGGTGAAGTTAACCGAACAGCGCCCCATAAGGAGTCTCGACTAGCAATTTAGGTTCAACATCACTTTTAATGGCTAATATTTTGGCTTTTCCCTTCAAAAAGCAATTTCATATCTGAAAAGCAAAGAACAAGATGTTCACCATTTTAAATGAGAGCTCAAAATGATGCTTCAATTGGCAACATTTTAATAAACATGTTATATTTACTTTTGTAGTTCAATTATTCAAAGTGAGATCGATAAGTAACGTGGACAAAATAGAACTTAATATTCAAAAAATACTTTTGATTATTTGTGTTGCAACAGGACTTACACTTACTTCTGCGATCATCTCCAAAACCACCCCTGCATCGGCTTCGCAACTGACAAGTTTTAGTGCGACGCAGTTTAGCAATATTGATCTAACTAGACTCCTGAATCTGTCATGCGTATTTGATGGTACTACTTGTGTCCTCGATGGAACTGACGTGGCAGGCAACAGTGCAATCGAATACTCATCCAACAATGGATCCACTTGGCAAGATTCAACAAACATTGGTGCACCCTCAATGTATTTTACTTCGCCGCGATATACAGGAGTCAATACCTTATTATGCGTAAGCGACTCTAACTGTATAGCAGTTGGAATGACTTCAAGTGGAAATAACACACAAAACGAAATTATTTACAGCCAGAATGGTGGTGTGTCTTGGAGTTTTTCAAATCTAGTTTTGTCGAATAACTCCACAATAATAGGGTTCAACTGTAATGGGTCCGGAAACTGTGTTGCCTTTACCAGCAATTCTATCTTCATATCCTCAAATTACGGAAAGAACTGGATAGAAAGCAAATTAGCGCCTTCGACATCTGAAAATTTAACATTTGTTACATGCGTTAATTCATGTATCGGATTCACAAATGCAAATGGAATATATCAAATCATCTATTCCACAGACGGAGGGGCTACATGGCTACCTTCTACTTATGCTTTACCAGGAAATAAACCGGGCACTGATGCGGTTTGTACTACCAAAAACTATTGTATTGCTGTCGGAAATGGATACATAATCTATTCATTAGACGGCGGAATTACATGGACTACTTCAAGCAACATTCCATTTACAGGAAATTATAATTATTCTGATATTACGTGTTTCAACCTCATTAGTTGCGTAGTCTCAGGGCCCAATACAATTATTTATGCTGCTGACTTTAGGCTAAGTTGGTATTCGTCAGATTTCAATAATCAGTCAACTTTAATAAATATTCAATGCAATCAAATTGGCGACTGTGTTGGAATAACTTCTGATTTCAATCAAATTTATTTTTCAAACAATAGCGGTGCAACCTGGGTAAATTCACAAAGTGCGTTGAACTTATCACAAAGTTTTCTGGTGTGTTTTTCATCTACAGACTGTTTATTCGAGCAAGTCAACTCCACATTTCTAACTAAGTTATCAAGCACTGATTTTGGAAATTCGTGGACTGCTCCAAGTGCAAAAGGTGACCAGACTAGTCTTGCTGACAACATTGTAAGTATGAATTGTTACGCAAATAGCCACTGTTTAGTTTTCTTGGCAGGTAACTCCCTACGAATTATGAATTCATCAGACGGAGGAGCTACTTGGCAATTTTCAACAGCTCCAGACATGGCTAGTCCAAATTTCGTTAGTTCACAGTGTACTTCAACGGGAACTTGCATTGCTTTATCGGATTCAAGTGTAATCTATTCAACTGATTACGGAGTTAGTTGGTCACAAACTTACAGTCAACCAGCTAATCATCTCACATCATTATCGTGTCAAGGTACAACGTTTTGCATGGCTGTTGGCAGTGCAACAGTGTCGGGCGTTCAAACTCCGATGGGATTAGTAACAAATAATTATGGTCTTACGTGGACACAAATTTCCATTCCCATTATGGGTACTTCATCTCGGGCAACATCTGTTGCTTGTGCTTCATCAACAAACTGTGTTTCTATCAATCAAGAGTCGAACACGTCTGAACTTCTCTATACACAAGATGGTGGCGGGTCTTGGAACATAAGTGGTGGTGGCTTCATCCCCTCAAACACCCAACTTTCATGCGAAGCAAACGGTGACTGCTTAGCAAGTAGTAATTCAAACGCTATTCTTTACTCAACGAATTCAGGCGCTTCATTTGCTCTTGCAACCGAACCCAGTGGAACAACTTTGCCAATTTTGCAAATGACTTGCTATGGGCAAAATTGCTTGTCGGTCGAACCATACGGTGGAGGTACCATTGGACTTTACTCGTCAGACTACGGCGTAACTTGGAACACTTCAGTCTTTGCTAATTCATCTAGTTTTAGTCCCATTGGGTTTAGTTGCTACTCCACCAGTTGTGAAGTTATCGGATCTTATCAATCGAGCCTTCAAGTTGAAATTTCAACAAATTCCTTTCAAAACTTCAACTTAACATCTAATGTCTTAGGATTAACATCTAGAACAGCACAGATTAGTTGCTTTTCAACTTCAAGCTGCGTCGCTGCAGGCTACCAGAACTCTGCAGTGATTGTCCACACAACCAATACTGGCGCAAATTGGTCACTATCGAGCTATACCCCTAGTTCTATGCAGCCTATGAGTACCATCACTTGTGCGAATTCAAGTAACTGCGTTGCGGTAGGTGAAACTACTTATCCAAATTCTTATGTTCCATTTGCAAATGCTGCCTATAGTATTGATGGTGGCAACACGTGGAATGTGTCTCAGATCCCATTTGACGAAAATGTGTCTTTAAGTAGAGTAATATGTGAAACCTCTAATTCGTGCATTGCAATGGGTTACTTTCAATCAACTGGTTCTCAAATACTTATTACTTCAGACGGAGGCAAGACATGGCAAGCCTCGACTCTAACTGAGCTACAAAATAAGTACGATCTAACCTCTTTAGCATGTTCGACTCCTACGTACTGCATGGTCGTTGGGACCACCCAAAATAGTTCGAGTCAATTCGCTGCCGCTTCACTCGATGGTGGACTCACTTTTTCAACAAATAACATACAGTTTCCAAATACCTATGGCATTAGCCAAATCTCATGTCCAACCACTACTAACTGTATTGCTATTGGCACTCTTTTTCCTGAATACAATCTCAATGTGATAGCTGGGTTTTATTATTCAACCAACGGCGGAGCAACGTGGAGCCTTTCACTCATCCCCCAGGCACTAAATTATTCACCAAACCAGCTGATTTGTCTTAACACTGGCACATGCCTTGCTTACAATACCGATGCAGGACTCTACCAGGAAACCGAAATAGGTTACTCTCATGACTTCGGTGCTACATGGAATATATCATCTGTTCCTTATCAATTAAACGGAGGAGTCGCCTCACTTGCTTGTCAAAACGCAAACTGTATAGGGGTCGGAACCTTAGGGATTGGATACAATAATTCAACTAACATGATTTCGTCTTCGACAGCTGGACAATCCTTTCTGCAAGCATTCACCCCTTTTGGTAGTGGAGCTACGTTTACAAATGTTACGTGTTCTTCATCAGTTTGTGTTGCTACTGGCTATGATTATTCAGACTTTTCTAGCCCAATTGCAATTGCTTCTTTTGATGGTGGATTAA
>JAJYFT010000093.1 GCA_021790815.1 Actinomycetes bacterium | reverse complement strand
AACTGGTCCCATTACGAGGTCAGTAATGGCTTTTCTTACAATCCGAGCTGGTCGTTTCCTTGCCCAACTGGTATCGTAATCTACGCCCACGCTAAATTTTGGTGACTTTAGGTCAACCGAGTTGGGTAATGTTGGTTTTGCGTAAGGAAACCCCATGTTTTTATTGATGATGCTATTTGCCTTGAATGCAGAGCTTTTAATCGCAAAAAATGTATTCAGGCCTTTCTTTAGCGATTCTAACTTTTTGTCGTTCATCTCTGATGTTGACATTGTTAACTAACATCTGCGATGGCTAGAGGTGGGATATGAAAATGGGTCAATGAAGGGTTACTTCCAACTGTATCTTGTGCCATCTCGAGTGCATCACGAAAAGTTGAAGCACGTTGAAAACCTAATCTTTTCACTGCCCTTACGTCACCGCCGACAATAATTACTTTACCCACGTGTTCTAAAGCGTGAGCACACCAATACCACATATAAAAAGGATGTACTCCATGATATGCGTTTCCTGTTCTGTAGAGGTGTCTATACCATGGATCTGTCGCAAAAGACTCCTCAAAGTTCTCTTGAATGTACAACGGGTCCGTTGATACACTAAGAACATCCTCAAAGAAGTCTATATAACTTGGATGGTGCACAGGATTAAATTCATACGGTGTCGGGTGGGAGAGAATTACTACGCCCCCTTCTCTAACGAGAGGTTTTCCCCTATATAAATTGAAGAAATATCCTAGGCCTAAACATGCTACAAGAATCGGGTTGAGAACGGAGTTGACGTTATAAGGTGAAATATAAGGTAGCCCAAAAGAGACAATATCGCTTTGCCCTTCGATCGATACCATTTGCTGAGCGTAGACGTTCTCGGTCGTAATCTTGTGGACTTCTTCTACCTCACCAGCTTGAATAGACGTCATCTTGTGAGGTGAGTTTATCGAGTTAAAGATTGATCTTTTCAAATTTGAAGGCAAATTATCAAGAGCTTTTTTGCTGGATAAGTAAGTGGCTCTATCTCTTAAATCCCACTCCCACTCACGTTTTTCCAGAAATCTGAATTGGGATGGAAAAGTGTTGTTGTTTAGTGTAGTTTCGATTTGAAATATCTTTATCCCCTCTTTTTTTAAAAGCCTACCCATCCTCCAGTTTGAGGAGTGGAGCTCAGATTTGTGCTGGTCCATAAATGATTTTGAAGCAAGCATTGTAGCTACATTGTGATGATGCTTTAAGGATTTATATGATGCCAAACCTGTTGCAACACTCTTATGGCCTCCGTCCATTGCCACTAAATTTATATTCACATAAACGATTAAGTCACTTGTAGCCGCTCGCTTACTAATCTCTACATCCTCACCTTTTTCAGTTTTCCCGATGTACTCCAGCCCGTCTAAATCTTCAGCGTCATGTTGAAGCAGTAGACCATGAGGATTAAATGCATCAAAAACTCTATTGCCAAGTGCGTGTCTAAGCTCAGGTTCCGTCATTCTTCTGTGAAGCGCCAGGGCTGCAATCAAGACAACGTCTTCCACCCCTACTTCTGCTGCTATTTCAAGAACTGTTTCTATAACTCTTTGGCGAATATCAGGCGCCTGCATAGGCGGAAGCGGCAAAGAAATGTCATCAAACGCTATTGTAAGTTTCATGTCAGAGAACATCAGATCTTTAAGTGGTTTAGAGTCACCGATTGGGTTCTCTAAAGCTTCGTAGATAGCTCTACTTGGGTCTTTTATTGGGGATTTAGGTTCAGGGGCATAAATTACCCGCGATCCAACTGGAAGTTTTTCAAGTTTCCATCCCTCTCCATGCCAGAAAAGCGTTGGAGGTGTAGACCTATCAACATCTAAGACAAATCCTGGGCGTTGAGTCAATTTATTTCCTCTTTCTTTGTTTTTAATCTTTGCTTGAGATTTGGTTTAAAGGCCACCTTTATCGCTCCTTTTGAACCAGAGTTTAAAGCAATATCTAATGCTTCTTTGTAGTGAGCTAGATCGTATGTATGAGTCAATAATGTTCCGACTTTTAACTTCGGCGCTAATTCAATAGCAAGATCAAATGAATTAGGTTTAAGATTCGATTGTTTGTCGAGCACGCCGATTTTTAAGTGATCTATTGACTCATTTCCATAAGTGTAAGCACCGAGCAAGTTAATTTCACGTTGCCAAAGAAAAGTTAGGTCGATCTTCACATTTCCTGGCATACCAGCTAGAACAATAGATCCTTTTGGTCTCGTAATTTTAATGCATTCTGCTATAGAGCTTGATGAAGCTATGCAGTCAAATACCACGTCACTTCCGCTGCTCAACGTTCCACCAATAACCGTCGATCTTGTTAATCTTCTAACACTCGGCCCCACCCTGTCAGGTGATACTACTTGATCTGCTCCAAAACGTAATGCAATCTCTTTTTGAAGTGGGTATTTTGCAACTGCGATTATCTCTTTTGGATTTATGAGGGACTTTAGTGCGGAGATAGTAAGCAAGCCAAGAGTTCCGCAACCGTAGACCACAACTCTATCGCTTGCTAAAATTGGAGTCCTTAATACCGTGTGTATTGCGCAAGCTAAAGGCTCAATTAATACTGCATCTGAGTTCGTAATATCTTCGGGAAGTTCATGCAATTGAGACTCATGAGCCAAAAGTTGCTCCGACCATCCTCCTGATGTTGAGTTGCAATATCCCGTTTGAAGACCAGCTTTAATATCTCCTTCATTAAGGCGTAAGCAATTGTCAATGAAGCCTTTAGAACAGTTGTTGCACAGTTCGAGTCCTCTGGTTCTGCAGCCTAAAACTGCCTCTATAACAACTCTCTTGTTGGTGTCTCGTCTTATTCCAACGATTTCATGGCCTGGAACAAAGGGGAAACTTACAAATTCTTCTAAAGCTCTTGATGAGTTTCCGGTCAGCATGGAGATATCAGACCCACAAATTCCAGACAAAATAGGCTCAACTTCAACCCAGTTTTCATTTGGTCTTTTCTTTTCTGGTATTTGACTTAGTCTCAACGCAAAGTGGGGATTAACGATATCTTTAAAAACTGACGATACTTTTGCAGCCCCGAACTTTGTAAGGCTTTTTTCAACTACTAAAGCCTTCATTTTCTGTCTCCTAAAGCTTTCATGATCTGTTTAGAGAAAGAAAGTGAAGCGACACCTAAAGATTTACTAGCTCCTTTAAGCGGACTCGTTGTGACTGGATATGCCAGCGGGCCAAGCGGGAGGACCCTTGATGCAGCACCTTTTGTTTTGTGCCAATGTTCGACGTGCCAACCACGTCGTCTTGCGATTGCCGCAAGTTTTGCTTCCGGGTTTACTGCAACTTGAAATGCTGCTCTCTCAAGCATTGCTAGATCACTAGCTGAGTCTGCATAGGCAACAGTTTCTTCTAAATCGAGACTGTGTCTTTTAGTATAATCTTCCATTAAAAGTGCTCGTGCCTCCCCAGTTGGGGGAAGGGACAGTAACTCTCCAGTTAATAAACCTTTAGAATCAACTTCCATCGATGCACATATCACGTCATCAAAAAGTGGCTTAAGTGGCTCAACTATAAAATCAAGAGCTCCAGTAATAAGCAGAGTTTTATGTCCTAGTGCTCTGTGTTTTCTTACCCGGGCAATACCTTCAGGATATGAACGGTTTAATAAAAGATGATGAAGCATCTCCAAAGAGTCTTTTTGGAGCTGATCAATAGGGGCGCCTTCGTATCTGCGGTAGAAAGATCGAAGAAAATCACTTCTATCTTTTCTGTCTTGTTTTAAAAGTGATGCAGAGTTGGCAATTAGTTTTAAACTTTCACGGATACGTTCTTTTGTGTCTAAATGTCGAGTTGCAAGCCATGCATACGCTTCAACTACATTTGAAGATATCAAAGTATGTTCTAAGTCGAATACGGCAAGTTGTCTAGTTGGATTCAGTACCTGGCTTAAGGTGCGATCTGATCTTGTTTTGGCACTCTTCTTGGATGGAGCATCCTTTACCCTTGAGTGTTTGACGATTGATGGCAGATGAGTATCGTGTATATATGATTTCCAGACGATTTCTTTTGGATCAATTACAAAATCACTGTCATTTTCTTCTAATGTTTCTTTTAATTTGAGAAGATTGTCAATTCGAAACTTAGCTTCAGTCTCAGTGTATGCACCATAGAGCTCTACGTAGCTTAAAGCTCTTTCAGCTAAAGTTTTTTTATCTTCAAGTTGAGCGACGAAAGATGCTTGTTTCCCACGTAAAGGAAGAGAGCTAACAGCTCGTTCTGCAGTGGATAGAAGTTTTGTGGTCCGTTGAAGCTGACCTTGTACTCTTCCTCTCCCAGGGAATGACCATTCAGGAACTTCAATTGGTTGACCCTTTGAATCGTAGAGTGGGTGTTCTAAAAACCATTCCCTAACTAGATCTACTAGTTGCCTGTATTTCAGTGGATTTCTCACTCCGGATGCAACTTGAATTACGTCAGGTCCATTTTCAATTGGTCCTCGGGCAGCTACCGCAATAAGGGCCGCTACAACTAGATCAACCGGAATGACGTCAACGGTTCCTTCGGGAACACCAGGGAATTCCTTTAATAAACCTCTGCCATAAGATATGATTACGGGTTCTGCCATCCTGAATCCTCGAATCCAGCCACTAAAAGGCTCTCGAAGCGATGACTCAATAATAGAAGGTCTTAGAATGGTAAGTGGTGTGCTGCCTCGTGATTCTATGAGGGCTCTTTCTCCTAAAGATTTGGTGTATGCATACGCATCTGGCCATCCAAGCATCTTTGCTCTCGCAAACCCTGCTTCGATCATGGATTTCTTAATAAAATCTTGTCTCAAAGATTCTGCTTTCGAAGCAATTAGTGGCCTTCCTGCTGCACCTATTGCTCTTATGGCGTCTTTTTCGAAGCGCTCCATATAGTTTTTAGTCCGACTTTGAGCTTCAAAGTCAGATCTAATTCGTCTGGCAGATGCTACCTCTTTTTTCCAGTCTAAATCGAGCGCATACGGTGCTTCATGCGGAAGAACCTCTTTTGCCTCCCCTCTGTGTCCACCGGATACATAAGCTGTCGAAACGGAGATTAGATGAGTAGGATTGAGGCCCAAGTCTTTACGAAGGTGAGCAACACTTTCAATAGCCTCAACGACTCTTTTAGGGCCTAACAGATTTACCTCAACTGCTTGATCGAGAAGGGCATCAAAACTAACACTTGCTGCCGAATGAATAACAGTGTCGCAACGAGAAAGTTCTACCGTATCTTCGGGACTAAGTCCCAGTGAGTCTTGAGAGACGTCCCCAGCAACAGTCTTGAGGCGTTCGCCAATTACTTGATCAAATTCGTTTCCAAGAGACTGACGAAGTATTGAAAAGCAGTCATTTTTTACTATCTCTCTTCTCGTTCTCTCCGCTGCGCTTTGTTTTTGACCTGGTCTTACTAAAACCGTAACGGTGCAATCCGGTACCGCTCTCAAGAGTCTTTCAACGAGGGCAGTTCCTAGAAATCCAGTAGCACCTGTTACTAAAATGCTTTTCCCAGCTAAATTTGTTCTAATCACGTTTACTTTCCTTTTGGAGGTGTGTATCGCTTTGATGATTGTGGGACTGGTTTCTCGTTAACTGGCTTACCAGCGCGTTTTCTTCCAGTTTTAACCGCTTCGAGTGGACTGGTTTTAGTCTTCGTAGTTTGGCTACTTTGAATTTTAGTGGTCCGATCTGACCTTTTGCTACCCATTGGTTCTGCATTGACATTTTTTGCATCGGTTTCAACCAGTTTATTGGCACTATTTGAAGTTTTACTCTCGTTTTTCGGAGAGGAACCTTTACTATTTGCGTTAGAATTCAAACTCTTTGTGCTAGGCGTAATACCTTGCGCTTCTTCATTTTCAAGTGCAAGGGTAGCAAAAGTTTTTTTAGCCTTTGATGCTCTAAATATAAGCCAAGCTGCAAACCCCATATATAAAAGACCGTAAAATGTTCCAAGAAGAACTAATCCACCCAATATAGTTGCGAATATTAAGGGCGCACGTCTCTTGATAAAAAATGTCGCCACAATGATAAATATAGCGATTGCGAGTTCAATTGCACCCTGCTCAAAAACTACAACAAGTCGGTCGTGACTTAGCTGGTTTCCAAATATAGTTATTTGAGACGATGTTAGGTGAAAATTCTTTGGACATTTTGCAACAAGATGGTTTTGACAAGCGTAAGTCTGTATGTCCGAGTTAGTTATTTTTTGCTGAAGAGTTAATGGAATAAAGATAGCTGTAATCAAAATAATGAACGCCGCGCCAATGGCACCCCCAATTTTTTCTACCTTATCAAGATAGAAAATAGGGTGAGAACGTACTTTTTTCTCTTCTTCCCTTTTTGCACTATCGCTGCCTGAGACTCTTATAGAGGTCATAATTCGATCAAGAAAATCTGCCACTTTACTAGGCTAGTTCGTATTTCGACCTATCAAAACAACATCGACACCCAAACTAGATGATTTGGGTATTAGAAAACTTTTTTTCTCATGCCCCGGTAGCTCACTCAAAGCGGCTTCAGGATACAAGTCTGGATCTTTGACCTGAAACTCTATGTATAGATTCCTCCCCGTGCGATTACCAATAAAGCTGTCAAGTTGGTTAGACGATGACTTTGGTGATAGTAGACGAATTTTCCCTGGCCCCGGCCATACCAAATCCACTGATTCAAAGTTTGAAGTGGAAGTTTGTTCGACTATGTCACCTCCTAGTAAGTCACGAAATAGGAGGAGAGCAGGATCTAAACTTTTAACAGCTTGGGTTACGCAGGTCAAATCTGACTCAACCCCTTCATCTGGCATCATAAACCCAGCAGGAGGAGGAACAAACCAAGTACCAGCAGCTTGTGCAAGTTGCACAACTATGCCAAAAGCCTCTTTTGGGTGGATGAAAGCCTCTTTCCACCAGGCATTTTCCAGTGAAACACCGATTGGATTAAAGCCTAAACTTCTAACATCATCCAGCGCGCTTGCTAGATCTTTGACTTTAAATGTAAGGTGGTGGACACCTGGACCGTTAGCATCTAGAAAGCGGCGTAAAAAGTCATTGTGCTCAATATTTGCCGGTCTTAGTATTTCAAGTCTCATGTCATTTTTAAATGCAATCTGAGCTGGTGCAAAACCAATATTTTCTCCACCTGATCTCCACTCGCCACCTAAAGTTCTTATAAAGACGTCAAAAGCATCTTCCCATTTTTCTACTGCCACTGCAACATGGTCTAGTTTTATTCCGCTGATCACAGAAAAAGTCTATATAAAAAAGAAGCAATGCACAAATAGAGCGAGACCGTTAAAAGATGTTTTATCTCTAGAAAAATCTCGCAATTTTGAAATATTGACTTTAAATGGCGTATTTCTAGCAGACGCGCTAGCTTTTAGAAAGTATTAGTTTCCTAGAGAGGGAATTTGAAAATTTACTTTTAAAACTAAGCTTTTAGTGGGATTTGTGATATTAGTGGAAATATATTCAAATTAGTTGTAAGTTTAGGTGTGTGGACTTCAGAACTGAAAGTGTAATTAATCTTGCGAAAAAGGTAGAGGACAAAGAGATCTCACCGTCAGAATTAGTGCAGTTTGCGCTGGACAAAATCGAAGAATTAAATCCAAAGATAAATGCATTTATTGCAGTAGATGGTGACTTCGCACTTTCTGAGGCCAGGGAACTAGATAAATCAATCGCTAGAGGAGATTTACCCGGTCCACTCGCGGGTATCCCAATTGGTGTTAAAGATATGGAAGACGCAAAGAACTTCGTGACTTCAAAAGGTTCGGCACTTTTTGCTTCAACACCCAAGCAGAAAGACGATTCAATACTTGTCTCGCGTCTTAAAAGTGCGGGATGCATAGTAGTTGGGAAGACGAATACCCCTGAACTTGCCTGGAAAGCAGATACTGTTAATTCAACTTTTGGACCTACATTAAACCCTTGGAACACTCTTTATTCACCAGGTGGATCATCTGGAGGAAGTGCTGCTGCTGTGTCTTCAGGAATGGTCCCTTTGGCAACTGGAAGTGATGGTGGTGGTAGTTTAAGAATTCCTAGTGCAGCATGTGGAATAAGTGCATTTAAGCCCTCGCTTGGACGAATCCCTGCAGGTGGAAGTTCTCCACCTGAGTGGCATGATCTGTCAACAAAAGGTGTAATGGCCAAATCTTTAAATGACATTGTTGCTGTCATTGACTGTGTAGTTGGGCCTGATCCTAGCGACCTTTATAGCCTTCCAACGCCGGATGCGACTTGGGTCGGAGCCCTTAATGATGCGCATGTTGCAAATAGCATTGCGTACTCCACTAATTTAGGATATGCAGATGTCGATAGTGAAATTGTAGAAATTTGTGACCGAGCAGTTGAAGTTCTTGTTGAACTTGGGGCTAACGCTGACAGTGTTGAAGGAATCTTTGACGAAGATCCTATAAATGATTGGTTGAGTCAAGTTGCAGTTTATTCTTGGAACGCATTAGAGCCTTACGCAGATTCTCCTGAATTTGAGCTGGTTGATGAATTACTTAAGAGTCTGTCGCTATGGGGGAAAACGTTGACGGCAAGTGATCTTAAGAAATCTCAAGACCAAGGTCACATAATGAACTTGAAACTAGTCAATCTGTTTCATCACTATCGGTTACTAGTAACGCCTACCGTAGCTGGACATTATCCACTTTCTAATGGGCTTGGGACTATAAACGGAGTCCAAGATATTAACTGGGTAAAGTTTACATATCCTTTTAATTTAACTCGGTCTCCAGTTGCAACCGTTCCGATAGGGTTTACAAAAGCGGGTTTACCTATTAGTCTTCAAATTATTGGTCCGCAACACGGGGACCAAGTTGTTATTCGTACCGCCTATTCGCTTGAGAAGGCTTTAGAAAACAATAAAGTTGCTCCCTGTTAATTTTACCTAATACGAGAAGTTTAAATAATCATAATTCAATCATCTACAATTGATCCTGTAGGGCGCTTAGCTCAGTTGGTTAGAGCGCAGCCTTCACACGGCTGAGGTCAGGCGTTCGAGTCGCCTAGCGCCCACAGGCTGATCTGGTCTTATCCGACGCTTTGCAGGAAGGCCGAAAACCTGCACCTCCCAGGCACCACAAAAGGTTTGCATTTGAAAACGGACAGTGTGCTATGACGCCCCTTGAGAAGGTGGGAACTCACCACATCGGCGTGAAAGGATCCAAATCCGGATGAGCCGGAGTCTTCGATCTTGGACAAGCAGAATTGCAAAAGGTGAACCAGAAATTGCGGTTCCTCGAGGCATAGTGGCAGACCATCGGGAAACCTTTGGATACTTTTAGAACCTCGAGTTCGGGTTGGATCTTCATCAGGAATGCGTAATTGGCGGTTTCCTGGGCAACCTGAATAATGATTTGCTATAATAGTATCATGAATACGTACACGACCACCATTCGACTTCCCGGCGCAACGGCGGAAGCTCTCGAAGTTGTGAGCAAGGCCGACAACCTCTCGATCTCCGAGTC
>JAJYFT010000092.1 GCA_021790815.1 Actinomycetes bacterium | reverse complement strand
ACAACTTCTGAAATTTAAATGCTTAAAGGAGCATGAAGGGTCTAATTCTATGGCAAAATATCATTGTGAAAGAATCTTGCGGTGTATTTGGTGTTTACGCGCCAGGAGCACCGGTATCGCACATGACATTTGATGGACTTTTTACCCTCCAGCACAGAGGACAAGAGTCAGCTGGTATGGCAATCAGTGATGGCGAAACGATCACAGTGTTTAAAGATATGGGTCTCGTTTCCAATGTATTTGATGAACACACTTTAGCCTCTCTTCAGGGATTTCTTGCAATAGGACACACACGATATTCAACCACAGGTTCATCCACCTGGAGGAATGCTCAGCCGGCGTATCGCCCATTAGGTTCAGCTGGATTTGCGCTTGGGCATAATGGGAATCTCACAAATACTGAAGTTATAGCCGAAGAAATTGGAATGCTTCCTGGCGTTGTGACGACAGATAGCGACATTCTAGCTGAACTTATTGCCCAAAAATTTGCTGAAAGCAACTTTGACGAAAATAGCTCTAACGGCCTCAAAGATACTCTTCTTGAAGTCCTTCCAAAAGTAGAAGGTGCGTTTTCCCTAGTAGTAATGGACGCATTTAGACTTGTTGGCATAAGAGATCCAAACGGACTAAGACCTCTCTGCCTAGGAGAGTTGGTAGAAACCGGAATTGATGGCAAACAAAGAGTTGTGGGTTGGGTACTTGCATCTGAATCTCCAGCGCTAAAAGTTATTGGAGCAAGATTCGTTAGAGAAATAGAACCAGGCGAGATGGTTGTAATTGACGAAGGTGGTAGCAAGTCTTATAGGCCCTTTGAACTGAGTTCTGTGGAATCTAAACTTTGCATATTTGAATTTGTCTATTTTGCAAGGCCAGATGCAGTTCTCTATGGGAAAGAAGTACATGGTGCAAGACGTAGAATGGGCGAGCTATTAGCAAAAGAGCACCCAGTTGAAGCTGACATGGTGATGGGGGTTCCCGATTCCGGAGTCCCAGCCGCTGAGGGTTTTGCAAAATATAGCGGGATACCTTACGGACAAGGCCTAGTCAAAAACCGATACATCGGAAGAACGTTTATTGATCCGACACCCGAAGCAAGATTTAACAGTGTGCGCCGGAAACTTTCTCCCCTAGTTGAAAACATTACTTCTAAAAAACTGGTTGTTGTTGACGACTCTTTTGTGAGAGGCACTACTTCAAAGGCTTTGGTGAAAATGCTAAAAGATTCAGGAGCCAAAGAAGTTCATATGCGATTCTCTTCGCCTCCATTTAAATGGCCATGTTTTTATGGAATTGACATTCCTTCCAGGGAAGAGCTTGTAGCTGCTCATGTGCCCCTCGAAGAGATTGCTGATTTGATAGGTGCTGACTCAGTTGGATTTCTTTCACTCGATCAACTTGTTCTCGCGATAGATGAACCGGGGTCCAAATTTTGCGATGGTTGCCTGACTGGAATTTATCCTTCAAAGGTGCCAAACGATGAAAATGTAGAATTAGCAAAGTTAAAGAGCTAAGATTTAGAAAGTTTGAAAAAAGTAACTTACCAATCATCAGGTGTTAACATCTCTGCTGGCGAAGAAGCCGTTGAACGCATCAAAAAAGACGTGGAATCTACAAAAATTGCAGGCGTACTAAGTTCAATAGGTAATTTCGGTGGGTTTTTTGAACTATCTCATTTGAATTTAAAAGAACCAGTTCTAGTCTCTTCCACCGATGGAGTAGGGACTAAAGCTCATATTGCAGCTATTTCCTCTCACTTTGACACTATTGGAATTGATTTAGTGGCAATGTGTGTAGATGACATAGTGTGTAGTGGCGCTAAACCTTTGTTTTTCTTAGACTACATATCTGTCGGAAAACTTGTCCCAGAAAACATAGCAGAAATTGTATCCGGCATATCTAAGGGATGCAAAATTGCAAATACCGCACTAATCGGCGGAGAGATGGCCGAGCACGCAAACCTAATTGAAGAATCAAGTTTTGACCTTGCCGGTTTCGTAGTTGGAGTAGTGGAAAAATCTGAAATTTTGGGTCAAGATAGGGTTACACGAGGCGACATGTTGATAGGACTAAATAGTCCAGGTTTGCGCTCTAATGGTTACACTTTAGCCCGACATATATTATTTGACATCTGCAAATTGAATATGGATCAGTCACTTTGGGAAGGAGGGCCAAAGGTGGTAGACGCTCTTTTAGAGCCCTCCGTAATTTACGCCCCAAATGTATTAAAGGCAATCGAATCAGTTAATAAGGTCGACAGTAAGGACAAAGGCATAAAAGCAATCGCCCATATTACTGGTGGGGGGCTTGTTAAGAATCTACTGCGAGTTATTCCTTCTCATTTATCCTTAAATATAGATTTCTCTTCCTGGGAGATCCCAAGAATATTTAACGAACTCCAACGCTTAGGCAGAATTGAAACCGAAGAGATGCGGCAAGTTTTCAATTTAGGCATTGGGATGGTCTTAGTGGTAAACAAGAAATCAGTAAGTGAGATACTAGAAATAATGGCTCCAAATATGGTCACTGTGATTGGCGAGATAATCTAAAATGGCACTTTTCTATAGCATTTTCTAATATTTTGACTATTATTACTTGCATATGCTAGTATCTAGTTATGGAAATGATAAAAATTGGTGTTGCCGCTGATACGCTCGGCGTGAGTACCGACACAGTCCGCAGATGGATTGACTCTGACCAGTTAAAGGCTGTCCGTACTTCGTCCGGTCAACGTGAGATAAACCCTCCTGACTTAGCGAAGTTTTTAAAATCCAATATTCTGAATAAAGAAAGGTCCGATAATACTGGTGAACGTGAAATTGCTATAAGTGCGAGAAACCGTTTTAGCGGAATTATTACTGAAGTAATCGTCGACGGAGTAATGGCACAAATAGAGATGGTGGCAGGACGTTTCAGAGTTGTTTCTCTCATGAGCAAAGAAGCTGCACTGGAACTAGATCTAAAACCAGGGGTTTTTGCTACTGCAACAGTAAAGGCTACAAATATAACCGTAAATCGCTCAATGTCAACAAAGGAAAGATAAATTGAAACTAATCCGAAATTTAATAATAATTAGTACTTTTTCAATGCTAATTGCTGCTTGTACAAGTTCATCCTCGAGTACGACCTCTACTAGCAGCAAGAGTAGTTCATTAAGTTCACCAATACTTAAGGGGTCTGGTACAGTTAACGTCCTGTATGCAGGGTCTCTAGTTACAATATTTGAGAACGATATAGCAAAAAAATTTGATGCCGCCTCGGGATTCAGCTTTTCAGGCTTTGCCGGAGGATCGTCCGCTCTTGCAAATCAAATGTCGTCAGGACTCAAAGTCGCAGATGTGTTTGTGAGTGCAAGTCCCGCAGTTGATAACACTCTAATGTCAGCAACTGGTCCTGGAAAGATCACATGGTATATAACATTTGCGTCAGCTCCACTTGTAATTGCTTATAATCCAAAAAGTAAGTTTGCAAATCAATTTAAAACTAAACCCTGGCAAAACGTTATTACTGAACCAGGCATACTGCTCGGCCGTACCGATCCTCAACTCGATCCAAAGGGAGTTTTGACTGTTGACGCACTTGACCAAGCATCACGAGATTTTCACTCGACTGCAATTTTAAACATCACAAATAACCAGTCAACGGTCTTTCCAGAAGAGACACTCATTGGAAGGCTTTCAGCAGGTCAATTAGATGCGGGTTTCTTTTACTCAAACGAGGCGAAAGCGGCTAACTTTCCAACGGTATCTCTAGCACCGCTATCTTTTTCAGCAACCTACACAATTACAATTCCAAGCAATGCAAACAATACCAACGGTGCAACTAGCTTCGTACAATACCTTCTCTCAACAACTGGGAAAAGTATCCTAACGAACGATGGCCTGTCCATTACGACTCCTCCCAAATTAAATGGAGACATCTCAACAGTACCTAAAGGCATAGCAAATCTAGCAAAATAGATTAGTAAGAAGTTTGACAGATTTATTTGCCACAATAACCAATTTATCTGTAAAAACTTTCATTCAAGCTAGAGCACGCTCTTAATTAAATTAGCTTGAACAAATTATGGAAAAGAGAATCCTGAAACATAGCAACAATACCAGAGGGTTTGTACTTTCGGTTCTCTCTGCAATAAATGGAATTTACCTTTTGGTGCCGTTTCTAGTTTTTATGTTTTCACTTTTAAATGGGCAAAACGGCTCAGGAAGTGGAGTAACCCAGGCACTATCAACATCAGCCATTACTGCGACTATTTCTACCGCACTGATTGCTATATTCGGGATTCCTTTTGCTTGGGTACTTTCACGAATTAAAAGTCTTCCATTAAAAACTCTCGCTACGATTCTCGTATCTCTTCCTATTGCACTGCCACCATTGGTAGACGGAGTTTTGTTGCTGAAGCTAATTGGCCCATTAACTTTCTTAGGTAGATTAACTAATGGCAGTCTTACAGACTCCTTAATAGGAATAGTCATTGCTCAGACATTCGTTGCTAGCCCATTTGCAGTTCTTGCATCAAACGTTGCGTTCTCAGGAGTCGATCAAAATCTGAAAGATGTATTTAAGACATTAGGTTTTTCCAAAACAAGAAGTTTTTTTAAGGCTGAGCTACCAGCAGCAATACCTGGAGTCATTGCAGGCCTGATACTTGCATGGTTAAGAGCATTTGGTGAATTTGGAGCCACAGTTCTAATTGCTTATCACCCATACACACTTCCCGTTCTCATCTACGTTAAATTCAGTGGAACAGGCCTGACTGACACAGTAGTACCTACTTTAGGAGCCATTGGAATGGCGAGTGTTTTTCTCATACTTTCAACGAAGTTAAGTTCAATTAGAACGCACAAAAAAACCTATACGAGAATTAATAAAATTCCGAAGCAGTATACAAAACCAGTTACCACGCCCTCTTCCGGAATCTCATGGGATCTTGAGATGAAAAGAGGGATGTTCGAGCTTAACTCATCACTGAAAAGTGACGTCACTTCAATTGCAATTATGGGCGAGACAGGTGCTGGAAAATCCACACTCTTAAAAATACTAACTGGCCTTGAAGCAGATGTATCCCCAAAATCAGTAATAAGGTTAAATGGCAGGTCCTTAGAACACTTAAGTCCTATAAATAGGCAGATAGGGTACGTTCCACAAAATGGCTCGTTAATTCCTCGAAGACCATTGTATAAGCAGCTTCTAAATGAGTCAAGTTTCACTCAAATAGATAATTGGATAAATCTTCTTAACATAGAAGATCTATTGAACAAAACTCCTGAGGAACTCTCAGGTGGACAGTACAAAAAAGTTGTGTTGGCAAGAGCACTCAGTCGCGAGGTGGATCTATTGGTGCTCGATGAACCATTCTCATCGCTCGACCCTTTAAGCAAAAATGACTTTAGATGCTCACTGCAAGCTGCATTAAGTTTAAGATCAACTGTCACCGTAATCACAACCCACAACATCGAAGAGGTAACTCAGTTTGTACAGTTTTTGATGATACTTAAAGATGGGAAAGTATCCGAATTCGGGCAAATTGAGGATGTTATAAAGCACCCTTCAAATACTTACAGCGCCCAGCTCGTAGGATTTACAAATATTCATGCTGGAACGGTTATTTCCGCAAACCTAATAGAATCTAATGGAGTAACAATAAAAGTACCAAATGTAAATCTTAAAGCTCAAGATGTTAATTGGGGATTCTGGCAAGGTGCTGTTGAAAATATTTCCATTAATGGCAACTCTCATTATCTCGATCAATACGATGACGTAAATATTTTTACTGGTCAAGCAACCAAAATTGAAACTACCCCTTATGGTCACAAAGTACTTGTACAGATAGGGAGTGGCCTTTCTCTTTCAATCTTTGTTAAAAATTACGTTCAACTTAATGACAAAATAAGTTTTATGCTGGAGAGAAACTTAATTTCAGTTTGGGAAAAACCAAAACTTGACAGTTAATTTCATGTCTTGCTAGCGTTAAGATGGGTAAAAATGAATTTAAAAAATCAAACGGACTTTCAAGTTTCGAAAGAAAGATTAGTAGCGGCGGCAAAAATTAGAGAGCTCTCTCATGAAATTGTTTCACATGATATTGATCCACCTATATTTAATCGAATAAGCAGTTTTATCGACGAAATTACTCCTGAGATTGTAAGTTCTCCACGCAGGTCGCGACCTGTGGAAGAAATGAAGCGCACCGCATTTTTAATCGAGCCAAGAGACGGTGAAACCACCGAACACTTCCCTGACTGTATCGTCTCAGGTCCCGCAAATCCAATGGGTGTTGCTGCGCAAGGATACAGAGACAAGCAAGAAGCTGTCGTGAAAGTAGCTTTAGGCGAGGCTTTCGAAGGTGCTCCAGGGCGAGCACACGGTGGAATAGTTGCTGCTCTCTTCGATGATACGATGGGTTTTGTTTTAAATATAATGAAAACTCCTGCTTATACTGGAAATCTTTCAGTGAAGTATTTAGCGCCAACTCCTGTAAAATCTGAAATTGAATTTAGAGGAAGATGTGTCAAAAAAGACGGACGAAAAATATATATGACTGCAGAAGCTACTTCCGATGGCAAAACAATTGCGACTGCTGAAGCACTTTTTATCACTGTTACTTCAGAAAAGTTCCACTCAGGAAGTTAGGTGAATTTGTGGTCATGTAGAAATCATGGCTCAACCTCCTCAGTTTTGAAACATAAAAAGGGTTGAACTTCCTACCTCAAACTTTTCAAACTAAAGTCCGACTAGAGCGTCAAGTTCGGTTCGTTAAAACTTTAATAAGCAATATGGGCTTGCTTATGACATCTTCTTTTACTCCAACAAGCTTTACTGCTCTTAGGTGCGGCTGGAAAAGAAATTAATCCATTGCTGCACATAATTTTTCTTCCGAGAATTAAAGATTGCCCATTATAATAGTTCAAAATTCTACATTCCATAAGATCCAAAATTTCTATCAACACTGTAGCAGTCTCACCAAAATTAGAGTCACAAGCAATAAGGTGTGTTGGACAAGAAGAACTAACGGCTATTTAAGTTCGTTGCCGTCTCAACTCTATTCGATTAATCGGCATACTAAATAGCAACAGGATTGAAGGGGCTAAAACAATAATACTGCTCTAAAAACTATCACATCAAAAGATTCTGTACACCGAGGTTAGAAGGAAAAGTGTGTTTTTCAAAAGCGGAGTACGAGTCAAGAGGTAAGTTCCATTTCAAACTTTACAACTTTATAGTTAGAATTATGTCTTGGGTGTGATACCAAAATTACCTAGAAAACTACCCTTTGGCAATCACTAAGTGGTCGAGACCGGCGTCGATCCGGTGACCTCACGCTTTTCAGGCGCGCGCTCTGCCTACTGAGCTACTCGACCTTTAGACACAAAAGCGGACCTGACGGGATTTGAACCCGCGACCTTCGGCTTGACAGGCCGACGTGCACTCCAGGCTGCACTACAGGTCCTAAATGTGTATGAGAAAGATTTTAGCCGCAAAATTCAATGTTTTTTGTAATTTTTCAGTAAACCACTGCTTTATGCCATAAATCCGTCAAAATTTTAACTAAGATCTTAAAAAGATACTTAGAATCTAGTTAGAAAACTATAAAATTGCTCGCTTTTGGAGGAAAACGTGAAAATAAAAGAATCTTGGGCTGAAATCAGTACACCATACGGCGTGATCCCTTCATACTGTGCCGCACAAGACTTTAAAACTGAACCGGTACCTGGTGTAATCGTAATTCAAGAAGTTTGGGGCGTTGATGAACACATCAAAGACGTTACTAGGCGAATTGCTCAAGCTGGATATTTTGCTGTTGCTCCTGATCTGCTCTCGTTAGGTGGCGAACGTGACAAAGCGGTTTCTCACGAAAGAATTTCGGAACTTAAGGATTTCGTAAATTCTCTTCCACCTAGTGCGTGGGGTGATCCATCAAAAAGAGAAGAAGCGATGTCTAAATTTGATAAGGACAAACAGGACAGATTAAATGAGACACAAACCATTGCATTTTCACAAATTGGAAGAATGGACGATTTTGTAAATGCTCTATCTCATGTCTCAAAATGGATGCAGTCAAATGGACCCACAAGAAATGGAAGAATTGGTGCTGTAGGATTCTGCATGGGAGGAGCAATTGCGGCACGATTGGCTTTAAGTGATGCAGGTCTTTCAGCAAGTGCAATCTTTTATGGATCAGCTCCTGATGAAGGATCTTTGAAATGTAACCTTATCGGTTTTTACGGCGGACTTGATGAAAATGTAAATAAAACTATACCTAACCTAGAAAAGATTGCAGGCAACAGCGAGTTTAACTTTTCATCATTTATCTATCCTGGTGCTGCCCATGGATTTCATAATGACACAAGACCCTCATACCACGAAAATGCAAGCAGAGATGCAGTCGCCAGATTGCTTGAATTCTTCGCACAGAATTTAACGCCAGATAGAGCCGGCACTATAAATTAGTACTAGAAATAGTTACCTAGGAAAGGGAAAATGTGAGTTCGTTCTTCGCGGGACTAGCAAGATTTAACGTCAAGTTCCGCTACATTATTGTTATTCTGTGGATTGCTGGTACCATTGCAGCAGTTCATTTTTTCCCATCAATAAATAGCGTTGCCAAATCAAACAACAGTGACTTCTTGCCACAAAATTCTCCCAGCACACTAGCCGCAAACCTTGACTCAGCTTTTGAACAAAAAGGTGTAATACGAATAAATGTGGTGTTAAAGAAAGATTCAGGCCAAATAAACCGATCCGACACCACAGCTATTAAATCAGTTGTTACTTCTTTAAAAGCAGTTCAAACTGTTGTAATGGTAGTTGATTTAGGAACGTCTCCAAATGGCACCGTAGAGCAACTTCTCGTTTTATCTAATGTCTCCCAGGCGGGAAACTCTGATACTCCTGATGTAAATTTAATAACCAGCATCGAAAAAACACTTTCTCATACGCCCTCTGCTTTTAAAGGCTACGTGGCAGGACAGATCGCAACCCAAGTTGCAAGTCAAAATAGTTCCGGAAACACGGGCAAGCAAATCCAGCAATTTTCTATTTTATTCATTATTGTTCTGCTTCTATTAATATTTAGATCTGTTCTGGCTCCTTTTGTAACAATAATTCCCGCAATTATTGTTGTGACACTTTCTGGACCCGTAATTGCTGAAGCTTCAAAGTTTGGGCTACAAGTCTCAAGCATATCTTCATTTATGCTCATTGTCCTAGTGCTGGGGGCTGGAACTGACTACGGATTATTTCTTGTATTTCGCGAAAGAGAAGAAATAAGAAACGGTCTACCACCAAAAGAAGCTATAGTAAAAGCTCTAAGTAGAGTTGGGGAGTCTATATCTTTCTCAGCCTTTACTGTCATTGCAGCTTTACTTAGTCTTTTGTTGGCAACTTTTGGGATATATCAAAGCATGGGAGCTCCTCTCGCAATTGGTATATTCTTTATGCTTTTAGCTGGACTCACGCTTCTTCCTGCAATACTTGCA
>JAJYFT010000091.1 GCA_021790815.1 Actinomycetes bacterium | reverse complement strand
GAAACTGTCTTGTTGAAAGGTTAACGGAGATCTTAAATACTCTTCCCTCTGGAATCAACGGTTCCCACTCTTTTGCTTGTCTACATGCTTCAGCAAATATCCAGGTTCCAATCGGAACAATGAGCCCCGAGTCTTCAGCAATTGGAATAAAAAGTGCTGGCGGAGTCAGACCATTTTCTGGGTGCTGCCATCTAATCAGTGCTTCAACCCCAGTTATAATACCTGTACTTGCGTCGACAACGGGTTGGAAATAAGCTCGTAGCTCTCCATGCCCAATTCCATATCTAAGAGCCGACTCCAGTTGAAGTCTCCCAGCAACTTCAGTCCCAGTACTTTCATCAAAGATTTCAAAGCGTCTCCTGCCTCGCTCTTTCGCTCGATTCATAGCGGTATCGGCATCCCGAACTAGATCATCAGCTCTTCCATTTGCAGGGTTTGATTCTGAAATACCAACCGAAATAGAGATGTGAAATGGCTCATTGTTAACCACGATTGGCTCATCAAGAGCTCGCACAAGACGCTCACCTAAAGTTCCGAGAGCAGTGAGGTCTTCAGTGTCCTCACACAGAACAACAAATTCGTCACCTCCAAACCTAGCAACAGTATCTGATGGCCTGAAACAGGCACGTAAACGTTGTGCTACGCCAACTAATATGTGGTCACCAACAGTATGACTTAGCGAATCGTTTACAATTTTAAATCTATCAATATCGGCTAGCATTACAACAATGCGTGCACCTACTCGTTGAGATCGGTTCAGCGCTTGAGACACCCTATCCATAAATAGTGCACGGTTGGGAAGGCCTGTAAGTGGGTCATGCAATGTCTGGTACTCTAGAGCGGCTTTTGCTCGCTTTTGATCGGTGACGTCACGAATGAGGAGTTGAACTGATGGTAAGCCGTCGTATATAATTGGAATTCCCATGACTTCGGTGTGAATGAGTTGAGCATCAAGAGAAATTAGCCTTAGCTCAATCGTTCCCATTTCGCCGCCATTTTGTATTGGAGCAAATGCTGCTTTCGCCAGATCCCTATCTTCTGGGTGGACTAGTTGCAAAACAGCAAATCTTGAAAGTTGATCAATGGATGCGGCGCCTAAAAGACGTAGACATGCTGGATTCGCATATTCAACGTAGGAGTCTCTTAGAACTGCTACTGGTTCGGGGGAGCGCTCAACTAGCCTTCTATAGCGCGTCTCACTTTCTGATAGCTCCCTTAAGGCGTCATGGCGATCTGTTACATCTCTACTAATTGAGAGTATGCCTTTTACAATTGGATCTTTGAGCAAATTGTATGCAGTTGACTCTAAAGTTCGCCAAATCCCATCTCTGGTTTTGATTTTGAACGTCACCGGACCAACAACGGCTCCGTCGCCCCTTCCAAGAAGACGAAATTCAGATTTTACTCTTTTCATGTCATCTTTGTGAATTAGCTCAAATATGGGACCCAATGTCCAATTGCCGTCTTCGAGGTCAAAAGTTTTATAACCTTGTGGAGATGTCCAAAGTATGTTTCCAGCGACATCCAAGAGTGTAATTATGTCAGGAGAATGATCAATCAAAGAAGACCATAGAGCTATTTTTAATTCTTCAGCCAAATTACTTGGTGTCTGTCTGGATTCAGCCATTGCAACCCCTAAAGCGTGCAAAATCGCATAAAAACCTATTGCTCTCTTCGAACAAGTCTAATTCTCTTATATTAAATGGGTTACGTGTTTGGGCCATAATCACACCACCAATCTTTTTTATTAAATATATAACGATAGCTTACTAGCTAACCTTTCTCTAATGCTACGAGAGAACGAAATTAAATTTTCGAGTCGCTCAACGGACTGATCGACTGTTTTTTGACCTGAATGAATTGGGTGATTTCTTACAAATTCAATTGCTCTAGTACCATTTAGAGAGTTTCCATTACTATCTAGCGTAGAAAGTGCTCTTATTCCATCCAGCATGCGTGAAATAGTTGGACTTGGAAATACTTCGCACATTTTCTCAAAGTTATTTTCAATAAAAGTCCAGGTTAGAGTCTGTGCAGCCACATTCGTCAACATCGATTGGAGTAGATAGGGAGCGTTTTGAGTTCGAACTTCACTCATTGAAAGTTCCAAGGTGTTTTTAATCAACGATTCTTTTCTAAAACTTCCAAGTGCGAATAAGTGTCTTTGTTCATCTTGAGGACTTTTTGGATTTCGGTAGCGATTCAAAACTGCTTCATACTCCGTATCTTCACCATAAAAAGCAACAACGTCAAGAATTGCCGTTGAAAGATCTGGGTCCATCTCTCCACTGCTGCTTGACGCCATTTCAAAGTAGTTTAGACACGAATCTTTGACTATGTTGTCGTTTCCTAAAGTCCCAAGCATACTAAGCACTATCGCTCGCAGAGTCTTGAATGTTTCAGGTTCATCTCTTTTATGTTCGAACCCTAAGCTTAAGAATAGAGGATTTAGTGTTGAGCGGATAAAGTTGCTAAGCACTTCATTTGTGTCCTTATCACTAGATGAAATGCCAAGTGTACGTTCAAAAATACGAAAACTTCCTCCAATTATGGACCAAATGTTGGGATCTTTTTCTTCAGCTATCCCGAATTTGTTAACGAGTTTAAGATAGCTCTCAAGTGGTGTAATTTGAGATTGAACAGCTGCAAAAGTGTCAGAAATGAGGTTAAATTTTTCAAGTTTTTCCATTACATCTATGTTTGTTAGAAAGTGATCCAAAAGTAAGTCATCGTATTTGACTCGATAGAATCCTGAACCTCTAAAATTAAGTGATAAAAAGCTCTTATTTAGTGAAGAATCTTGAGATAAAGTTTTTATATCTAAATGAACATCATGTTCTTTCATAACAAATTTTTTTATTCGAGCCGAATCATTAGTCCAGTCGGTGACTCCAATTGTTACCGGAGCCAGCCAGTTCTTCCCAATAGCACCAGTTTTCTCAGAATATTTAAATGGTGAAATTTTAATTGTTAATGAATCCCCTTGAAGAGATCCTTCAACTAATGGGTAGCCACCTTGGAAAATCCAAGAATCCATAAGTTCCTTAACTGGGAACTTTTCATCTAGTCCTTCTGGATTTTCTGACTTTTGGTGAGCAGATTCTAAAGCATCCCAAAGGTCAGAGGTTTCAGTATTGGAGTAGGAGTGTGCTATAAGATAATTTGAAATACCATTTCTAAACTGTTCTTCTCCCATAAATTGCTCAAGCATTCGAAGGACCGATGCACCTTTTTGATACGTTAAAACGTCAAACATTCCTTCTGCTTCACTAGGATGTTTAACTGGAAACTCAATTGGCCTGGTATTAGATATCCCGTCGATTGCCATAGCCGCTTCACGTGAAAGGCCAAAAGTTACCCACCTGTCCCAGTCTTTTCTGAATTCATCTACACATTTCATCTCCATAAATGTTGCGAATGCTTCGTTTAACCAGATACCATTCCACCATTTCATTGTGACTAGGTCGCCGAACCACATGTGTGCAAGTTCATGAGCAACAACGTCAGCCACCCTTTCATAGTCTGATCTGGATGCAGTTTCAGGATCAGCTAGAAGTGCTGTTTCGCGAAAAGTGACAGCTCCAAGATTTTCCATGGCTCCAAAGGCAAAGTCAGGTAGTGCTATTAAGTCAAGCTTCTTTCCTGGGTACTCTATTGAAAAGTAATTTGAAAAGTATTCAAGTGAGAACTGACCAATTTCTAGAGCAAATGGCGCCATATGAGCTTTGCCAGGAATGTGAACCACACGAAGCTCAGCACCCTTAACGTTTATCGGCGTGGTTGCTTCAAGCGGACCAACTATAAATGCCACTAAATATGTTGACATTGGTACTGTTTCCTCAAAAGTGACCCTCTTAACAAAGTCTGAAATACGTGTCTCATTCAAAATTGGCCAATTCGATACTGCGAGATGATTATTTTCTATGTCAAGTGTAATATTAAAGCGGGCTTTAAAGTCAGGCTCGTCAAAGGACGGGAACGCTCTTCTTGCATCGGTTGCTTCAAAATGAGTTGTTGCTATGGTTTTTTGCGCTCCCGCTTCATCATGGAAGATTGATCGGTAGAAACCCCTAAGTTTGTCATTTAAGATTCCATTAAATGAAATTCCAATAAAGGCGTTACCTGGTTTTAGTAGTTTAGAGGCTTTCCCTTTAACTCTTTCCGCCTCAGTTTGAAGTTCAGTTTCAAGAATGGTTGCTAATGCATTTGATTCTTTGTCTACAAGATGGCCAACCATTTTTGCAGCATTTTCGTATGTATCTGCTATAACAAAGTCAAGTATTTCAAGTTCTAACGCGTTAAGAACAATGGAATCGACTTCATTATTTATCTCAACTTCAATGATTTCACTACCATAAAAGGATGCATTTTCTAAATTTGGGTTGAGGTAAAGATTATACCGAATCGGTATTACGTCACGAGGCAGACGGAAAGACAGATCATCTTTTGACTGGTTAATATCTTGATTTGAGCCGTTAATATTTTGAGTTGTATCATTAGTCACAAAAGTAACGCTACCTTTTTAATATGACATATTTTGAAAAAATGAAAAAAAATCCTGAAAAATTTAAAAAATTAGGTCTATTCCCAGAGCTTTTTAGTAATGCGGATGGCGAAAATAACCACGGTACATTTGAGCTAGATGTGATCGGAGTTGGAAACGCTATTGTTGATAGGTTGGCGCAGGTAAGTGAAAGTGTGGTGTATGAGGCTTCACTTGAAAAAGGAGCAATGACGTTGGTGGATTTAGCTACCGCGTCAAAAATAGCTGATTTGCTTGAGGGGGAGAGTAAACATCACGTTAGCGAAGTCTCTGGTGGATCGGCAGCGAATACTATGGTAGGTTTAGCGGGGTTTGGTGTCAAGACAGGATTCGTAGGAAGGGTGTCAAACGATAGGCTCGGGAAACATTTTGTAGATGACTTAAACAGAGTTGGCGTCAAATTCGTAGGTCTTCATCCAGATACCCAAGGCATTAAAGAGGAGAAGACAGGAGTTTGCAATGTTCTTGTTACTAAAGATGCAGACAGGACAATGGCAACATATTTAGGTATCTCGAGCCACTTAGATGTGGAAGATCTTGAGGATACTCTTAAATTAAGTACAAAAACGCTCTATCTAGAAGGATATCTCTTAGATAGTGAATCTGGGCAATTGGCAATCCAACATGCTATTAAAACGGCAGATGATCGTGGGATTATTTCAGTGCTGAGTCTGTCGGATCCTTTCGTTGTGTCAAGATATTCGGACTTGATAAGAAAATTGGTATTTGGTGGTGAAGTGGGGATTATATTCGCGAATGAAGATGAAATTAAAATATTGACACAAACATCTAGTTTCGAGGAAGCTGTTCAAGTAGCGCTGACAAGTGGTATATTTGCTTGCTTGACTGAAGGCTCAAAAGGGGCAACAGTGGTTGTGCCAAGAGAGCTGAGTGGGGACAGTGAGGCAAGATTAATCAAAGTTCCTGCAGATAGTGTTGACAGTGTAGTTGACACAACAGGAGCGGGCGATCTTTTTGCCGCTGGTTTTCTCGCTGGATTGCTAAATGGTAAGGATTTAAAAGATTGTGCAAGACTCGGGACTTTTGCCTCAGGGCATGTAATTAGCACTCTTGGGGCAAGACCGACGACGGATTTAAAGGAACTTGGAAGATTGAAAGGAGTTGAAATTTAATGGCTATTAGAGCTTATGCCCACCAAGGAGGGGCGCTCGAAGGACCTTCGTCAACGCTAAAGGCCATCGAAGACGCAATTAAAAACGGTGCTACAGCGATAGAACTTGATGTTCATGCGACTTTAGACAGGAAGTTGGTTGTTTGTCATGACTCCTCGGTTGACAGGACAACTAATTCAAAGGGTGCTATCTCAAGTTTTACTCTAAAAGAGCTTAAAAAATTGGATAATGCATACTGGTTTGTTAAAGGTAAAGGTTCAGTAGTTGACGCAGACGAATCGGAATACGTGTTGAGAGGTAAGGCTCCTCAGGATAATGATTATACAATCGCAACGCTTGCTGAAGTGTTGCTCAGTTTTCCTGGTGTTATGCTAAATCTTGATATAAAACAGACGTCACCTAGTGTCCATCCATACGAGGATATATTGGCATCAGAGCTACGGGAGTTCAATAGACGAGATGATGTAATTGTGGCTTCATTTTTAGATAAAGCAACAGAAAGTTTTAAGCTTTTAGCCCCTGAAATACCGATTTCCGCGGGCACTGAAGCAACAGCAGAGTTTTATAGATGTGTAAAGAATTCTAGCTTGCCTTCAAAAATTGATTATGTAGCTCTACAAGTGCCACACTATTTTGGTGATATCGAGGTAGTCACGAAAGACTTTGTTGAAGCAGCTCACTCAGCTGAGTTAGAAGTTCATGTTTGGACGATTGATGACGCAGAAGAAATGGAAAATCTTATAGAAGTTGGGGTTGATGGTATCATGTCAGATCGACCAAGCTTACTGGTTGAGGTTCTCAAACGAAAAAGTGTTTATTAAATTTATCTCGAAACCTTAGGAATTGCCTTAAATCACAATGAAATCATTTGCATTCAGCGCTGAAATGAAGATTCTCACTTGATACGCTTTGGTCAATTTATATAAAAGAAACAAATTTCCCAGCAATTAGTAAGTGTGACCAAAGTCAAATACTATCCGCGCCCACAGTTTGGCTTCTTGCCATGGTTAGCTTTCTTTTTCGATCGTAATTTCCTTTTAACTGTTCTTTTAGACATAACTTTTTAATATTACCGCAATTATGGCCAGCCTTGTCACAGTTTATAGTTGACGGCTTTGGCATCAAATAATTCGGTTTGCAATCTGTCAGTTAGCAGGCTGTCAGCTAGTAATGTGTCATTGTGGAACATATTGGATTAATTGGGCAGCCAAATGCTGGTAAAACTACGTTATTTAATGCATTGACAAAGGAGGAGCACTTAGTAGGTGTTCATCCATTTACAACTAGTCAGACGGTATCCTCAGTCGCTTTTATCGACGACTTTAGGCTTAACAAGTTAGCTGAGATGTCAAAATCAAAGAAAAAAGTTGCAACCTCAGTTGAACTTGTTGATATCGCAGGGTTAACACCGGGAGCAAGTAAAGGTGAAGGTCTTGGGAATAAGTTTCTGGGAAGGTTGAGAGAAGTTGATGCACTTTGTTTTGTTCTTAGAAATTTTGAAGATGAGTCGATTCTTGGAAATAGTAACCCGTTCGAGGCTTTAATGGAACTGGAATTAGAACTGATTTTGGCGGATTCAGAAGCTGTAACCTCCATGATACGAAGACGTGAGAAGGCAGCAAGAAGTGATAAAAGCGAACTTAAAATAGTTGAGAGTTTTAGAGAAATTGAGGAGATTCTGAATAAAGGTACTCCACTTTTCAAAGCTAATTTAAGTAAAGATATGAAGGAAAGTCTCGAGGGCGCTTTTCTCCTAACCCTCAAACCATTTATTGTTGTGATCAATATTGCAGAGGGTGACATTGGATTAAAGCTCGATGAGGTTGATCAAATCAAAGAGTACATTACTGGACATGGTGAAGTACTTGAAGTTTGTGCAAAGCTTGAAATGGAAGTATCTAAACTTGAAGAAGGTGAAAAGGCTGACATGTTTGAAGGCTTAGGTCTTGGGAAGGGCGCAACATCACGAATCGCTAAGGCTGCACACGAAATATTAGGTCTTAGGACCTTTTTTACAACTGGTGACAAAGAATCACGTGCTTGGACTTTTAGGGAGGGATCAACTGCTCCAATCTGTGCTGGTGTGATACATTCTGATTTAAAACGTGGGTTCATTCGAGCAGAAGTCATAAACTGGGAGGAACTTTTGGGTTTTGGTTCTTGGCATGCTGCCAAAACTAATGGGAAAATACGCGTTGAAGGAAAGGATTATGTCGTACGAGATGGTGATGTGATGGAAATTCGCTTCAATGTTTAGATAAGGTTGGTCAATGGCTTGGTTATTAGTCGATGGGAAAGTGGTTGCTGCTGCTGAGATCGCAGACAGCATTATAAAGCGTACTGTTGGACTCTTAGGTAAAGAGAATATAGAAGGTGTAATGGCTTTTCCACACACAAAAGGTGTTCACACCTTTGGAATGAAGTTTGCTATTGATGTTGCCTTTTTAAATAAAGAGATGAAAATTATCGCGTTGAAATCATTAGATCCAAATCGTTTTGCTATCCCGAGCATGAAGACAAAAATGTTACTGGAGGCGCGTCAAGGTTCTTTTGAGCGATGGAATGTTGGTATTGGAAGTTTGATCGAGATAGTTAAACACGATTAAATTGCTTTATATAGTTGGCACACCCATTGGAAACTTAGGCGATCTTTCGAACCGAGCAAAAGAAACTCTTGAAAATGCTTCAATAATTATCTGTGAGGACACGAGACGAGCGAGGACTCTCCTAAGTGCTATTAATGTCTCCTTAAAAAGTAAAAGACTTATTTCCTTTAATTTGTCGAATGAAAATCAAAAGATCGAATCGATTAAGGAAATTCTAGTATCTAGACGTGACGTTGTAATGATGAGTGACGCTGGCATGCCTGGAATATCTGATCCTGGTTACTTGATTATCAGACTGGCTCTCGATAATGGAGTTGAAGTTACAACGGTTCCAGGCCCAACTGCATTAATTTCAGCCCTTATATTGAGTGGTTTTGGCACATCAAGGTTTTACTTTGAGGGGTTTTTGCCAAAAAAACTTGGTGAAAAAAAAGAAGTTTTGAGCACCATTTCATGTCTAGACCGAACAGCCGTTATTTATGAAACAGCAAACCGGATTTCATCAACTCTTGAGCTCATGTTAGAAGTTTTTGGAAGCGAACGCAGAGCGTTTATCGGTAGGGAGATGACGAAAAAGTTTGAAGAACATGTTTGGGGTAGTATCTTCTCACTTTATAATTGGAGCAAATCAAAAGATATTAAAGGCGAAATTGTACTAGTGGTAGAGGGATTGACGTTAGTAAAAACTGTAGCCTCAGCTGATTCATATGGCGACTATGTCCTATTGACAAGTTTAGGCGTTGATCCAAAGATAGCTATTGCTTACATCGCTAAGAAAAATAAAGTTAAAAAACGCGAAATATATGATCTCGTCAAGAAAATCTAGTCCTGTTCTGGGCGTATTGTGATCTTTGTGGTTCACGAGCTATTTCATTGCGGGTGAAAAATAATTTCTAATTAGGTGCCCTGTCTTAGGATGTTCAAGAGCTTGAATAATTTGTGTATTAGTTCAGGTCCCCACCCAGTAAATTTGTGCTGATTGAATTAATCCATCGGAAATTGTTTCCAAATATTCGCTTGACCAGCGCGTTTGTAAGTAGGTAATGCTCGCGATTTGTTTCTAACTCTGGTGAACTTGTATATATATGGAAACTAACTGGCAAGAAATTGCGGATAAACTTGGTATTGAGAATACTGAATTACGTGCCGAGAATGCTGATCTCAAGAGTACGATTGCAACGCTACAGCAGAGAATCTCAGATTT
>JAJYFT010000090.1 GCA_021790815.1 Actinomycetes bacterium | reverse complement strand
CATAGCATGAACATCGGTATTTTTGGTGCTACTGGCCAAGTTGGCGGAGTTATGCGACAAATCCTAATTGAGCGAAACTTCCCTGTGGATAGTATAAGATTTTTTGCATCTTCAAAATCTGCTGGAACAATTATTAGGTGGAAAGATCAAGACATTGAAGTCGAAAATGCCCATACTGCGTCGTACGATAACTTAGATATCGCACTTTTTTCCTGTGGCGCCACTACGTCACTTGAGATTGCAGAAAAAGTTGCTGCTGCTGGAGCAGTAGTGATAGATAACTCTTCAGCTTTTAGAATGGACGATGACGTTCCACTGGTCGTCCCTGAAGTTAATGCGCGTGAGATCAAAAACCTCAAGAAAAATATAATTGCCAACCCAAACTGCACCACAATGGTTGCGATGCCAGTGTTAAAACCCCTACATGATAAATGGAATCTTCGAAAACTAATAGTAACAACGTTTCAGGCAGTATCTGGTGCTGGAATAAGAGGTGTAGAGGAACTAAAACTTCAGGTAGACGATTTGCATGAAAGAGTTGATGAACTAGCCTTTTCAAGCGAAGTCGAGCGAAATCTTAAGCCCAATACGTTTCCTATTCCAGTCGCATTTAATGTCATTCCGTTTGCCGGATCATTAGTTGACGACGGAGAGTTTGAAACAAATGAAGAGAAAAAATTCCGGGATGAAAGTCGTAAAATCTTAGATATTCAAGATCTAGAAGTAACAGCAACCTGCACAAGAGTTGGAGTCATGACTGGTCATTCAATCAGCATAACAGGCTTCTTTGAAAACCAAACCAATAGAAATGAGGCTATAAAATTGCTCCAAAGTGCGCCGTCGGTGGTGCTAAGTGACCTCCCAAACCCAGTTGAGTCAGCGGGCAAAGACCCAAGTTACGTTGGAAGGATTCGGATAAACAGTTCCAACAAAAATGAACTATCGCTTTTTGTGGCTGGAGACAACCTGCGTAAAGGTGCCGCTTTAAATGCCATCCAAATTGCTGAAGAACTCCTTCGTATTTAATCTCCACACTTTACTATTCAGAGCCCACAGCTTTTTCTACAACCTCTCTAAAATTGCCTAAAAATGTTTTTAAGCTTTCTGCGTCTCTTCCGTAAGGAGGAATTACTACCCTTGAAACTCCAAGATCGCCGTAGAGCTTTAACGTTTCTGCATCAAATGATCCTCCAAAAGTTACCTCTATCTCATCTGGATTTCGACCACAGCTTAAAGCCTCTTTACGCATAGTAGCAACTAACTCTTTCAAAACCTCAGTGTCATTAATCGCTGGGAAAAAACCATCTCCAAGTCGTCCTGCTCGTTTAGCTGCGGCACTTGAATGGCCGCCTATCACTATTGGAATTCCACTTTTTTCAACTGGTTTTGGATTGGACTTAAGCAGTTCAAAATTTATATATTCACCCTTATAACTTGCAGAATCCTCAGACCATAATGCTCTCAACGCAGAGATGCATTCATCAGTCCTCTTTGCTCTGCTTTCAAACTCTACTCCAAGTGCATCAAACTCTTCTTTAAGCCATCCAACTCCAACTCCAAGTACAAGTCGGCCGTTTGAAAGCTGATCCAGAGTAGCAGTTTCTTTGGCCAAAATAACAGGATTCCTTTGAGGCAAAATTAATATGCCAGTACAGAGTTTTATCGACGAAGTTACTCCTGCCATGAAAGATAGCCATACCAACGGATCAGGTATTACCGCCTGATCACCTCCCGGCATTTTCCCATCCTGAGAGTATGGATACTCTGACTTAAAATCCTGGGGAAGAACTACGTGCTCAACTGTCCAAAGTGAGTCATATCCAGATTCCTCAGCTACTTTTCCAAGTCGAATCGCATCGGCAGGCATCCAATTCAACGCGTTTGCATATGCAAGTCCTAGTTTCATTTACTCTCCTAAACTCTTTAATCAAGCTAACTAGCTTGATTTCTACCTAGCTTAACCTTACAAGTTATAAAACTCGAAAAATGACAGGTAGCTAGACACAGTTCGCTATAATAAAACGAAACGGTTTCGTTTTGGAAGGAAAATGAGTAAAAGTACAGAAATACCTTTGGATCTAGACCAACTAAATAAAAGTGAGGTAGCTATCTTAAGAGCTGTCCTAACGTTAATCGTAAGCATTGGTTATGAGAAAATGTCAATGGACTCCATAGCAGAGACTGCAAAAGCTAGCAAGGCAACAATCTATAGGCATTGGCCTGGGAAAGCAGAGCTAACTGCAGATGCTATCCGTTGGCACCACAACCAAAAACACGTAACTCCATTCTGTGCAGGTTCCCATTCAGAAACTAAGTCATCCAAATCTCACTCTAACCAAGGGAACATAAATGAACTTTTAAGCAGCGAAAATGGAGATATTCGATCAGATCTAATTTTGCTTATCACGCATTTTTCAAAAACTATGATTGGCGAGGAAGCTTCACTTATTGCAGCAGTCCTATGGGCTATGCGAAGCGATCAAAAACTAAGAGATCTCATCATTTCTGATACAAATTCTGAAAAAGGAAAACTTACAGACATTATTATTGAAAGATCAAGATCGAGAGGCATCGATCTCGACATAACTATCCCGAACTTGATCCAGGAGATTGTTTACTCACAAATTATGATGCGGCTAGTCGTCACACAAGAACCAATCGATGAAAACTATATTTTGCATTTAGTAGACGAAATACTCATGCCAGTGCTTGTTTCACGAGGATACAGATAATGGGAAAATCGTACTTTCTAATGTTCCAAATTTACTTTCACATAAGGACGAACAAAATAGGCTCTAAGAGCTTCTCAAGCAATATATAAAAATTACCAAAGAAATAGGAGATTAAATGGAAAATTCGACGAGTAGTGTCGAACAATCAAACACAGAAGAGTCACATAGCCACAACGGAACGAAGTGGCTTGCCTTAGCTATTATTGCTATAGCTCAGTTGATGATTGTCTTAGATGCTTCAATTGTAAATATTGCACTTCCTTCGGCTCAAAAAGCCCTGAATATTACAACTGCAAACAGGCAGTGGGTCATTACTGCCTATACTCTGTCTTTTGGTGGGTTCCTTCTCCTGGGAGGCAGAATTGCAGACTATGTTGGGCGAAAAAAAATATTCATCATAGGTCTTCTAGGGTTTGCAGCATCATCAGCCCTTGGTGGGTTTTCAGCTAATGGACCTATGCTATTTGCTGCTCGAGCACTACAGGGTAGCTTTGGCGCACTTATGGCTCCTGCTGCACTCTCATTAATTACCGTTACTTTTACCGAGCAAAAAGAGAGAGCAACTGCATTTGGAGTATACGGTGGAATCTCGGGAGGTGGCGCTGCAATTGGGTTAATCATCGGTGGAGTGTTAACGCAGTATGCGTCTTGGAGATGGTGTTTATTCGTAAACGTACCAATATCAATAATTACTGCAATATCAGCATTTATTGTGCTTAGAGAGAGTAAAGCTCAAGGAAATACAAAATATGACGTACCAGGTGCGATCTTAGCAACTGGAGGTTTGGCTTCACTAGTCTACGGGTTTACATCAGCTAGCATCAGTGGATGGGCGACTAAATCAACTATTGCATACCTACTACTCGCAGGAATTCTTTTAACATTTTTTGTAGTATGGGAGTTTAAAGCTTCAAATCCCTTGCTGCCAATGCGTATTGTTTTAGATAAGAACCGAGGTGCCTCATATCTGGTGTCTCTTTCAGCAGGAATTGGAATGTTCGGAGCATTTTTGTTTTTGACCTTCTACTTTCAACAAATCCTAAATTACTCAGCGCTTAAAGCAGGCCTAGCATTTTTGCCTTTTTCTGGTGGCATAATAATTGGAGCTGGAATTGCTTCAAAAGTTCTTCCGAAGCTAGGACCAAAACCTCTTATGGCAGGTGGGTTTTTAGCAGCAACCATTGGCACCCTGTGGATGAGTAGAATTGGTCTTCACACTGATTACTTCATCCATGTCATGCCTTCCGAGATCGTAGTAAGCGTTGGAATGGGATTCGCATTTGTTTCATTAAGCTCCACTGCCCTATTCGGTATTGCAAATCATGATGCAGGAGTTGCAAGTGCAACGTTAAACACAAGCCAACAAGTCGGTGGGTCACTGGGAACAGCACTTTTAAATACTCTTGCTGCCAATGCAACACGCTCATTCATAGGTCACAGCATCAATCCTTTAGTGATCGCAAATGGCGTAGTTCATGGATTTAGAATTGGTTTTATTACTGGTTCAATATTTCTATTCATTGCGTCAGTCATTTCCGTAACAATGATCCAAAGTAGGACACAATTCAATTCCTTAAATCGTGACGTAGAGCACGTTCAATTCTAATTGAAGTTGAACCTAACCTACTTTATCCATTTAGCAAAATATTAATCAATTGTAGCCAGCTTCGCCTATACAAGTGAATTGGTTGCGGCGAAGTTAACAATTGAATCTGAAACCCATAAATATGTCATAACCAAGTTTGGCTTTCAGCATTTAAATAGACAAATATAAATAGATCAGCACTATTACAACCTACTTAATTCTCGAATATTCCCTTGTAATATACCTTCCAAACATTTATCACATCACTACACTCAAAAAATACTGTTTCTTTTCTCTTCCTCTTACATCTGGCTTTACTTTTTAAGTAAGGCCCCAAGAGATATACGTATGCCAATATCTTTTTGCCGCAAAGATTACTGCGTGTTTTATATTAATTGAAACCTTAAAGTGAGATATTTTTAAACCGTTCACAAGGCAGTAGTTCTCCAATGTAATTGGAGCTAACTTTACTTGTCCATCACATTATTTTGTAGCTTACCTAATTAAACCAAAAATAATTTGAGAATTAGACGTGGAAACTCTTCCATATCTTTCTTCTTAGAGGAATGAAAATTAATAGTCCAACCACTCCTCCAGCAATGTATTTATAGGGAAACAGTTTATTCGCTGTGGTTAATGCACTGACTGAAACTAATGACTTTGAAAGCGGCGGTACTTTCAAAGGACGTGGGGGTGCCGTTGGAAGCGGCTGGTAGTTAAGACGTTTGGCAAGAGAACCTGCCTTTTGTGCCATGCTGCTGTCTCCTGCAATTTTAAAGAGTTGTTCGGCAATTTCTGCGTACCTTGCTTTGCTAGCTGTTGTGTATGTAGCTTCAATGCCTGGGCTTTGCAATGGATCATTCGCTATTTCATATGCCTGCTGTGCCAACAAATATGCTGGATTAACAGTTGGCATCTTCACTGCGGTAATTTTCTCATCTCCACAAGATAGGTAGTAGATCCAATTCCCAGCTACTGCGACAGTAGAAGCTTGTCCAGCTGAAGTGCCGGCCGCTTTTGCAGCCGCTTGTTGTTGTGGAGTAGGCGAAGAGTTCGAGTTATCAATAGGTGGATTGAAACAGCTATTATCATTTGGAAGATAACCTAAAAATTGCCCATCTGTAATGTCAATTACCAAGTCTCCATCTAAAAATAGTAGGCCGCCGCCAGCCGACGCGTGTGGTCCAAGGTAAAGCCCACGTGGAAGTTCGTCTTGCAAATACTCCACTTGGCCATCACCTTTAGCTAAAGATATAACTGAGGTTCCAAGATCTTTATAACTTTTTGGATTTGGACTAGTCGCATTCTGTTTTGCCACACCAGCAGTTGAGTACATTTGACTTGCTAGCACCACTGAAGTATTTGTTATTACGAGTTCAAGCCCGACGGGACCCCAGATAAGTTTGTCCCAGATTGGTTTGCCGGTATTTGCGTCTATTGCAATTACCCCATTAGCCATTGGACTACTCGATTGGTTATTTAATTCATTGTCTGCTTTTACCTCAACGCTTAAATATATAACGCCAGCTGATGCAGCTATGTCAAAGATACGACTTATATCAAGGTGCTGCTCTACTGAAGAAGCTGATGAGTACTTTCCGTTTGAAGAAATGGACACAAATTGTGAAATAGTTCCAGAATTCCAAAAAGCTGGAACATTACTATCAAAGATATTCGAAGTTAAGTTCTTGCCATATGGAAATTTAACATAGGTGTTTTCCCAAATCCACCTACCGTCTCTCTCGGCATACATTTTCAAAGGAACATAGCTTTTTGTTATGGGATAGTCATCCGTCCTACAAACCCCCGCCATCATAGATTCTTGCTCACAGTTTGCTACTACTCCAACATCGCCTTGCGGTGTCTCTGTAACCCTAATCACTGGACTTGCAGCATAACTTCCTCCTGCTACAGGGTCCCACAATCCTTGTCCAAAATTAGTTGGGAGTTTCAAACTAAAAAGTGTTGCGCCATTACTTTCTGAGTAAGAATCAAATGTGAATGGATATTGAGGGAAGTTAACATTGTTCTTATTGAAATTAGTAGGGGTATCAATATTTGAAACTGCATAAAGTACACCATTATGCGAAGTTAAATTTGCACACACTGAAGACTTTGCCAAAGGTCCAAAATTTGTAGAACCAAGATCTGAAAATGACTCTAGGCCAGACGGTGATAATCCCCCATATGGGTTTGACCACCAAGAGTTATCTAAGTTTTCGTTGCAGGTATAGAGGCTACTTCCATCTGAAACAATATTCGACGAGCTATCAAAATGATCTCCCCACAAAAACTGACCAGTTTCAGCGCTAAACCCCTCTGGAATAATTGGAACTAACAATCCATTCGTCACGTCAATATTTCCAGGGCCTATAATAAAACTCCCACCACTCAACGTCTTAAATGTTTTGCAAACTGGCGCCATATATTGCGTATACGGAGGTGCACATGACCTAGGAATTGTGTAGGGCAATGAAAATTCAATTTTTGCTTGTTTAAAACTTTGAGCACTCAAAAACGATTTTGGGTTGTAATATGATTTCCCTGCACTATATCCCGATTTATTCCATTCGCCAGGGCTAGTTAATGGCGCAGGAAGCAAAACATCAAAAGTATTACTTGAACCATAAAATGCAGACCCAAAAGGTGCTCCATTTTGATCACCGACTTCAATAGTGTCATTTTTAATCACAACTGGAATGGATACATTTGTTGTTAATAACCCATCCTTAAAATCTCCAGTTTTTTGATAAAGAAATCCGCTCTTGTCAAGTATGTACGGATCACCATCATAAAGGCTCACAACATGATCGTTTGAATCCACAGCATCAACAGTCAGCGAAAAATTACTTCCTATAGTTTGATTAGCGACTTTTGAAATTACAAACTTAACTGGCGGAAGCTCGACATCAAATGGGTTACTTCCCGAGATTGGCGCTCCCGTTTTATCAAGCACTATCAATTTATCAACTCCTGGAGATGCGAGAAAATACCCGGTTTTTGCTATCCCGTTAACAAAGTTAAGATCGGTTGAACCAATTCCTATACCGTCTAACCCATTCAGTGAATCTTTTAGTTCACCTAAAAAACCCGAGTAATCACTAAGAATCTGACCATTTGTTCCAAGTGCCTCAATTGACACGTTGCTTGATTGGTACCGATAAAGTGACGAAGGGCTAGAAGGAATAAATCTAAAAGAAGTTGGAAGCGGCGACCCAATCTCAATATGCAGCGTGCTATTTGAATTAGCACCTTGACAGTTTGCTATTACTGTTACGAATGAACTCATTTTAGCTACACTTTGGGTTGAACTAATAGTCACACTGTCGACCGCAGAAGATGCATTACCGAGAGAAATAGTACTCTGTGAAAAAGTTGCAGTAATACCACTTTTCAAAGTAGAAGTACCAAAAGAACAAGTGCTAAATGAACTTGTCCAATTTGGCCCTCGTGAAACAGTGAATGTTGCTGTAGCACTTTGTCCGGCCCGAAGCGCAATATTTCCGGGACTAAGAGAGGACAAGGAAATATAAACAGGAGGAGGAATGACTGTAACTGACTTTCTTAACCCACCCGCATAACTTGAATCATTTACATCTGCAACAGTCGGGAAAACGGTCCAAGCCCCAGGTGGAGAAGAGCTTGAAGTTGACAAAGTGAATGAACCATTCACTTTTGCATTAGAAGGTACGGCCTGTTGCGAAGTCGTAACATCAAATACTCCGTTTTGATCGTCTGGATTAACAAACTTTACCTCACCACTCCAACCGTCAATACTACTAACACTATATGCAGCTGAAGTTGAGTGACCTTCGATGACAGGAGTTTGAAATGATTGTGTTGAAATTCCAAGTCTAGGTAATGACAACGGCCACGAGACAGTTAACTTATAAAATGAACTACCGTCAAATGCAAATACAACTGGCTCTCCCGCAGAATTTTTCCCTGCACAAATTGTCTCAACATTTTGTGGCGATCCGCTTAACAGTGTCCAAAAATCACCATTCGAATCTTCACCTCCTAAATACACTCCTTTTGGAGTTGACGCAAAAACAATACCTCGATTGTGCCCAGGTATTGCAAATGGAAAATCGCCGGAAACATCACTAACTACTTGATCGTAAATAGATGTTAGAGATTGACCTTGATAAATAAGATTAGTACTCTGAGATGTGCCGCCACAGTATGGAGATGCAATTCCCATGAGGTAGCTACCTGGTTTTGAAGAGGAACCATTACTTGACCAACTGGCAAATGTCAAATTGCTAAGTGACCCGTACGGGAAAGAGGAAGGTGAGGCTTCCCAACTCTGACCTGAGTTAAAGGTAACGAATTGATTGTCATTTCTATCGGCAAAATATCCTGTTCCATACGGGTCAAAGGCTAAACCGCAAGCACCTTCATCGAAAAGGCTCATTGACCATGAGAGCCCTACATCAGCCGACACATACAGCCCGGGTGACTCTGAATCTACTGTTGGTTCTCCTTCTGAACCTGCAGTCCACTCCAGCCAGTAACCAAGTCCACTACCTGAAGGAACGCTCATAAAAACATCTTCGCTAGGATTGACTGCCAATGCATCTATAGTTGCCTGATAGACACGTGTAGGAAGCCATACTTCACTGGTTACATTTTCGATAAACCATAGAGATGAGTTTCCATAAAATCCATTTCCGATAACACCTTTTGGAGTCGTTGCAATGCTGGTTGCAACATAGATTGCACCAGATACATTGTTTTCAAAGTTGGGGCTAATCGCAATTGCAGTAATATCTTGGTTTTGGAATCCAATGCATTTCCAAGTATTTCCCCCATCCACCGTCGCATAAACTCCATATTGGGTGGCTAAAACAGCTGTACGATCTTTGTCGTAGTTTGGTGAAATGACAAGCTTTGGATCCCCTTTTATTCGAGACGGCAATTTAGCCTGTAAGACTTTGCCCCAACTCTCAACTGCTAGTTTCGTTTGTGGTTGCGTGTTTGATACCAACCCATACGCAAATGCAAAACCATCTCCAATTGCCGTGCACAAAAAGGCAACTAGCACTGTGACTAGAAAGACTGCATACTTACGGTTCCGCGACAACTTTAGTTCTCCCCTCTTCGTCATCAAAACAAATCCCCTTTTATCAATAACAAATCTTAAGTTATTAATTTTACAATGTTTCGGTCACATTGGGGGGTCAGTTACCGAAGGAAACTTAGGCGGGCAAGGCAATCCTAA